>CAZGJB010000202.1:0-6767 GCA_964526145.1 uncultured Opitutaceae bacterium | reverse complement strand
GAGCCGACCGCCGGCATGAGCGCTGCCGAGACGGCGGCGACCGCCGACCTGATCAACCGCGGTTTCGCGGACTACGTGGTGCAGTTCAAGATGACCGAGGCCACGCTCTGGCATGCGGCGCGACTGGACAGCGTCGACTTCAATGCCAGCAGCGTGGTGCACGTCGACGGCACCCCGGCTGGGGTCGTGCTGATGGCGCGGCGCGGTTGGACGAGCCGTGTGGCCGCGATGGCGGTGGTGCCGGAGTTCCGTCGCCAGCGGGCCGGGCGGGCGCTGATGGAGCATGTGCTCGCCGAGGCGAAGCAGCGGGGTGAGCGCGGCATGGTGCTCGAGGTGCTCACGAGCAACACGCCCGCGGTGCGGCTGTACGAATCACTGGGTTTCACCAAGGTCCGTCGCCTGACCAGCTACAAGGGCCCCGCGCCGTCCGGCCTGACGCCGGTCGCTGAGCTGGCCGAGGTTGATTTGCGGGCGGTGGCGGCGGCGCTGATTCGCGAGGAAGCGATCAACTGGCCCTGGCAATTGTCGGGCGAGACCATCGCGATGCTGACCCCGCCGCATGTCGCCTACCGGCTCGACGGGACCTGGGTGGCCCTGGTCAACGCAGCCGGTCCGTCCGTCACGATCCGCGCCCTCGCCGTCGAGGGCCCCGAGCGCCGCACCGAGCGTGCGGTGCGCCTGCTGCACGCCGTCATGGCCCGCCACCCGGCCACCGAGTGGCGCGTGAGCGCCATCTGGCCGGAGGACCTCGAGCCGTGGATCACCGGCGCCGGCCTCACTCGCGACGAACTGAGCCAGTGGCAGATGGTGAAATTCCTCTGACGGGCTCACGCGGAGACGCGGAGATCGCGGAAGTATAGCCTCCGTGTCCTCCGCGCCTCCGCGAGAGACGATCACGCCGCGAATGCCGGGCAGTGCACCGCCAAGTCGCGGTCGGTGATCGCCGGCATGCGCTGGAGAGCGAAGATCGTGCGCGGTTCCCAGAGCTGCGTGCGCAGGGGCTCGAGGAAACGGCGGGGGAGGTCGGGCGACTCCAGATGGCGCAGGATGTTCAACGTCTGGCGCGAGGCGGGGAGGCCCAGCCACTCGAGGACGCCGAAGATGCCGCTGCGCTCGTGCACCGCCTCGATCTCCGCCCAGCAGGGGTTGGCCGTGCCGCGCAGGCTCACGTGGGCGGCGACGAAGGCGGTCAGCGCCGGGGTCTCGATCAGGGCCGACGCCAGGCCGGGGCATCGGGCCACGACCTGCAGGGCTTCCATGCGGGCGAAGCCGAAGCTCTCGAGGAAGGCGCGGATGTCGGCCGGCACGAAATCGAGATAGGGCCGCCAGTCGCGGGTGCGGCAGGCGATGGACGCGGCGGCCAGCAGCTCGCTGTCAGGGTTGATCGGCAGCCAGTCCTGGCCGTAGAGGCGCTCGAAGCGGACTTCCGGCCAGGGGGTGACGCGGTGGAGTTCACCGTAGTGGGACCAGGTCAGGGCGATGGGCAGGTGGGTTTTCATGGGGCGATGGATAAAAATCATGCCCTGAGAATACCCGAGGGGGTGGGACATTGCTTGGCCCAGGCTAAAAAATGTGCAGGATTTTTCAGATGACCCCTGCCGCCCAGCTTTCGCGTCCGCCGCTCGAGCGCATGCTCCGCATCCACGAGGAGCTGCGCCGCGGCGCGCTCGTCAACTGCACCAAGCTGGTCGAGACCCTCGAGGTCTCCCGCAAGACCGTGGTGCGCGACATCGCCTTCATGCGCGACCGGCTCGACCTCCCGATCGAGTTCGACTCCCGGCTCAACGCCTACCGTTACACCGCTCCAGTTAACTCCTTCCCGACGGTCAACGTGACCGAGGGCGAACTCCTCGCCCTGCTCGTGGCGCAGCGCGCGCTCGAGCAGTACCGCGGCACGCCGTTCCACCGCCAGCTCGAGGTCGCCTTCGGCAAGCTGGCCCGCGGCCTGCGCGACCGGATCTCCTTCTCGCCGGCGGATGAATTGCGCGCGGTGTCGTTCAAGAACATCGGCCTCGGCCGGACCGACCTTGCGGTGTTCAACGCCCTGAGCGCCGCCGTCCTGCGGCAGACCGAGGTGACCTTTGCCTACCGCAAGCCGGGCGAGAGCAAGGCGACACCGCGGCGGGTGCAGCCCTACCACCTCGCGAATCGTGAGAACCTCTGGTATCTCGTGGGCTTCGACACGGAGCGCGGCGCGCTGCGCACGTTCGCGCTGACGCGCATCACCGACGTGAAGGCCGCGGCGGCGACGTTCAAGCGGCCGGCGGATTTTTCACCGGAGAAATTCTTCGCCAACGCCCTCGGCGTCCTCGGCGGCGCCGGCGACTGGCGCGTGGTGATCCGCTTCACCGCCGCCGCGGCCGAGCGCTTGCGCGAGCGCGAGTGGCACGAGTCGCAGGAGATCCGCGAGCTCCCCGGCGGCGCGCTGGAATTGCGTCTGCGCCTCGGCGCCCTCGAGGAGGTCGAGCAGTGGATCCTCAGCTGGGGCGCTGCCGCCGAGGTAATCGGTCCACCGGAGTTGCGCGAGCGCCTCGGGAAGACCGTGACTGCGCTCGCGAAGACCTATGGGGGTCGAAGGTAGCGTGGTTTGGCTCACGCGGAGGCGCTGAGGACGCGGAGACTGGAATCGCTCCGCGCGCTCAGCGCCTCCGCGTGAGCCGCCAAGCCACCTTCCGAACCATCGTATTCACCTGATCGCCTTGCTCAGCGCTGCCAGCTGCGGGCGGAATTCCTCGGCGATGTGGCCCTCGAGCGTCAGGGGCAAATCCCAGGTCACCACGCCGCCGCGGCTGTTGATGAACTTGGTGTAGCCGATCGTGAGTTCGTCGGGGAACCGCACCGGGCCCTTGCCCCACCATTCGCCCATGATCGTGAGGACGTGGAGCTGCGCGCCGTTGAGGTAGCGCTCGTACGGCGCGAGGCGGGAGAAATCCGGCGTGTTCCCCGGGGCGACGGTCATGTCGCGCTCGATCTCGCCGGGCGTGTAGTCCTCGTACTCGGTCATCGAGTAGAGCGGGGTGCGCAGGCCGTTGTTGAAGGCGACGAGGCTGTCGGGGTTGCCCGCCTTCAGCGCCGTGGCGAAGCTGCGGTAGTTGGGCTCGTCGGGGTGCTGGTAGGCCGGCGCGTCGTAGGGCCCGTCGATCCACCAGCCGTGCACGTTGCGACCCCAGCGGAGCGACCACTCGCGCACGACCGCCTCCCAGTGGCGCTGCAGCGTGGTGTGGCGGGCATCGTCCACGCCCTCGAGCTTCGCCTTGGCCACGGTGTCGCTCGCCGGCGCCATGCCGGGCAGGTACACCATGAGTCGGATGCCATGCGGCGCGAAGGCCTTCGCCAGATCGGCGATGAGGTCGCGCCGCGAGAGTTTGCTCGGCCGGATCCCGGTGATCTCGTCGTAGGTGCGGTTCGGGCTGAGGTAGAAACCGGAGTTCTGCCCGATGGTGATGAAGAAGTACGGCACGCGATGCTCCGCCAGCTGACGCGCCAGTCCGTCGACGTCGAAGGCGTCGATGCGCCGGTTCCAGTCGTCGGGCGTGAGGTCGATCGGCTTCAGGTTGCTGGCTGAGTCCGCCAGGTAGTGCGTCAGCAGCCCCCAGCGGGCTTGCATGAACCAGTCGGTGTTGGCGCGCCGCCACGGCGCCGGGGCAGGGGAGGCATTCATGGGAACGGGCGGGAACGCTCAACGCTGAACACTTAACGTTCAACGCTCAAGTGGGCCCCGGTGGTTCTGTCACTTGAGCGTTAAGCGTTGAACGTTAAACGTTGAGCGTTCTCTCCCGTTGGGCGCATGATGGCGGGCCATGAGCGTCGATCCGGTCCGCCCGCGCACCGAACCTGAGCCCGTCCGCAGCACCTGGGACGATCTCCTCGCCGGGGTGAAGACTCCCGCCGACTGGCTCGCGCACAAGGAGGTCTTGCGGCGGCGGTTCCTCGAGCTCATCCGCGACGACCGCAAGCCGACGCGCCCGCCGCTCGACCTGCGCGTGCACGAGACCGTGGATGTCGACGGCATCTACGAGCGGCGCCTGATCAGCTATGCGGTCGAGGCCGACGAGCGCGCGCATGCGTTCCTCGCGATCCCCTACGGCCTCGGCAGTCCCGCCCCGGCGATGGTCACCCTCCATGGCACCTACGCCCACGGCAAGGAACGCGAGGCCGGCCTCGAGGAGAATCCCGAGAAGGCCTTCCTCGATCACCTCGCGCGGCGCGGCTACGTCGTCATCGCGCCCGATCATTTCGTGGCGGGCGAGCGCATCCCGCCGGAGGGCGCCTACGAGACGGCGCGGTTTTACCAGAAGCATCCCGAGTGGACCGCGGTCGGGAAGTTCACCTACGAGCACTCCATCGCGATCGACGTGCTGCACACGCTGCCCGAGGTGGACCCGACGCGCATCGGCACGCTCGGCCACTCGCTCGGCGGCCACGGGGCGTACTTCCTCGCGGCGTACGACTCGCGCATCCGGGCGGCGGTGTCGAATTCCGGCTGCGCCCCCTTCCGCTACAACACCAAGGTCGAGGCTTGGTCGCGCGATCACTTCTACATCTACCTGAAGCCGATGCGCGCCGGCCTCCTCCGCGGCGAGCTGCCGCCGATCGACCAGCACGAGATCATGGCGCTGATCGCGCCGCGGCCGTTCCTCGACCTCTCCGCGCTCAACGACCTCATCGCCGGCGATCCGCCGCAGCTCGCCGGGTGGACCTATCGCCAGCGCGTGCTGATGCTCATGAAGGTCATGGATGCCTACGAGCTGGAGTCGGCGGCGACAAATTTCGCCTTCTACGCCCACGGCTCGGGTCACGCCGCACCGCACGATGTGCGCACGCTCATGTACGGCTGGCTCGACAAGCACCTGAAGCCACCCGCCGCCACCGCCGCGCACTTGGTCGCGGACAACCGCCTCGCCAACCTCGGCCTTGCGTCGGCAGTGTCCGAGAGCCGCGGGGTCGCCGCCCTGAGCGATGCCCAGGGGCGCTCGCTCGTGCTCACGCTGCTCCTCGACCTGAGTCCGCTCGGCTCGCTGCTCGTGACCGATGTCGATTCCGGGGAAACGCAGCAGATCGCCTTTCCCGCGAGCACGCGCTCCGACACGTGGGCGAAGTGGGCGCCGTACGCGTCGCTCCACAGCGCCAACGGCCGGTTCTACACCTTTGCCGGCAACGAGCTGCTGGAGTTCGATCCCGATCACCGCGCCTTCACGTTCCACGGCGTGCCGGCGGCGTCGGAGGCGTGCTGTGTCGACACGGCCATGGTCGACGGCCCCGACGGCCGCATCTACGCGGCGATGCATCCGCACGCACGGCTGGTCTCGTTCGATCCGCGCACGCGGACGCTGCGCGACCACGGGCAGCTCGATCCGGCCGAGCAGTATCCCGGCAGCCTCGCGGTGGACGCGGCCGGCTGGCTCTACGCCGGCATCGGCACGGCGAGATGGAATTTTGTGGCGTTCGATCCGCGCACCGAGACGGTGCGACCGCTGCTGCCGGACAGCGCGCGCGGGCCGGGCAGTGCCCGGGTGTTCACGGGGGTCGACGGCGCCGTCTATGGTGAAGCGGGGGAAAAACGGTATCGCCTGCATCCCGATCACGCCGAGCCCGTCGAGTCGGCCGAGGTTCCCGCGGCCGTACCGCCGCGCGCCATCCGCTTCCCCAGCAAGGTCGCCGTGTTCCCCGACGGACGGCGCATCACGTGCCACCTGCCGGAGCGGCGCCTTGAAGTTGAAGCGCCCGGCGGCGCGGTGCGCGAGGTGGCGATCAACTTCCGCTCGGGTGGGGCCTTCATCACGTCGCTCGGGCTCGGCCCCGACGGCAGGGTTTACGTGAGCACGTCGCATCCGATGCATCTCGTGCGCTACGATCCCGTGGCGCGGGAGATTGCCGACCTCGGCGCAGTCAAGGCCATCGGCGGCGGCAACATGTGCGCGTTTGCGGCGCAGGGGTCGGCGCTCGTCGGGCCGGCGTATCCGTTCGGCGACGTTTTTCTGTACGACCCGGCGGGGCCATTTGCACCCGAGGCGGCCGACGCGCCGAATCCGCGCGTGCTCGTGCGTTTCGAGAAGCACATCACCCGGCCCCGCACCTGCGTCGCGCATCCCGACGGCCGGCACGTGATCGTGGGTGGTTTCATGGATTACGGTCTGGTGGGCGGCGGCCTTGGGATCATCGACCTGCCGACGGGCGCCACCGAACTGCTCACGCACGAGCGCGTCGTGCCGGCGCACAGCACGCATGCGATCAGGGCCCTGCCCGATGGCAATCTCGTGGGCGGCACCAGTGTGCTCGCCCCGGGCGGCGGGCATCCGGCGGAGGCGGAGGGGGTGGTTTACCTGTTCGACTGGGCGCAGCGTCGCGTGGTTTTCCGCACGGTGCCCGTGCCGGGGGCGGCGGAGGTCTTCAGCGTCGAGGTCGGGGCGAACGGACTCGTGTACGGTCTCGCGACCGGCTCGCAGTTCTTCGTCTTCGATCCGGTGCGCCGCACCGTGATCCACCGCGAGGATCTGTCGCGGTTGGGGGAACTCGTCCGGCATGCGCTCGGCCGCGGACCTGATGGCAACGTCTATGGTGTACTGGGCAAGGCGGTGTTCCGGGTGGAGCCGGACGATCATCGCGTCACGGTGCTCGCGACGCCCCCGGGGCCGATCACCGCGGGCCTCGCGATCACGGGTGGCCGGCTGTACTTCGGCTCGCAGGCGCACGTGTGGAGCTGCCGGTTGTGAAGGCGCCAACGGCGCGGTGAGTTGGGTAGCGCCCGGCCTCCGGACGGGCGGTTT
>CAZGJB010000201.1:0-6800 GCA_964526145.1 uncultured Opitutaceae bacterium | reverse complement strand
CTTGATGCCGTCTCCGGTCTTCTTGGCGGCGTCCTTGGCGGCCTCGGCGGCGGCGGCGCCGGTGGTGGCGCCGACTTTGCCGACCGCCTGGGTCGTGGCCGAGACGATGCCGCTGAGGACGTTCTTCATGACGGCGCCAACCAGCTGGTCGGGCGTGATGCCGCCCTCCGCGACGCCGAGGTTATCCAACGAGATCGGCGGCAGTGGCAGCGGGATGGCGCCGGCGCCGATGCCCAGGCGGGCCGTGCCGTTGGTGAGCCGGAATTTCTTCACGACAAACTTGATGGGCTTTCCGGATCCGCTTTTCGGCTCCTCGCCGCCCTTGCCGGTGAACTCCTCGATGTTCTTCAGCAGGTCCTTGATGTTGCTCGAGACGAGTTTCGTTTCGTAGAGGAACTCCGGCTGGTCGATGGTGATTTCATTGATCACGATGTGGTCGCCCAGCACGGAAAACGGTTCGACGTCCACGTGGATCTTCCCGAGGTAGAACGCATCGCCTTCGCTCCAGCCCTGCGGATTGGCCACGGCAAGGCCGCTCAGGGTGCCGGAGCCGGTGAGGGGTGAGATGTTGGCGCCGGCCAGCACGACCTTAGTCTGGGTGAGCTTGGGGCCGAAAGTGTTGACCCCCGCCTTGACGACCGAGCCGAGGAAGAACGTCAGGCCGAGGTAAACCACGAGCGCGATGCCCGCCACGATGCCGAGAGTAACGGTGAGTTTTTTGTTCATGGGAGGGTGGGGAATGACGGCAGCGTAGGCCGCGGACGTCGGCCGGCAAGCGCGGGTGAGCAAATCCGCCGCCTCCCCGCCGGATTTTCGCTTGTCACGCGCCGCGGCGGCCCGACGCTCTGCGCCAACCCTCCTGAATTTACGCAATGGCCCAAGCCTACACCGAAGCCAGCATCAAGACCCTCAGCTCCCTCGAGCATATCCGCCTCCGCCCGGGCATGTACATTGGGCGGCTGGGCAACGGCACCCACGCGGAGGACGGCATCTACGTCCTCATCAAGGAGACCATCGACAACTCCATCGACGAGTTCACCATGGGAGCCGGCCGCAAGATCGAGGTCGAGATCACCGACCGGACGGTGCGCGTGCGCGACTACGGCCGCGGCATCCCGCTCGGCAAGCTCGTGGACTGCGTGTCCATCATCAACACGGGCGCGAAATACGACTCGGAGACCTTCCAGAAGGCCGTCGGCCTCAACGGCGTCGGCCAGAAGGCGGTCAATGCCCTGTCGTCCAACTACCGCGCCCAGGCCATCCGCGAGGGCGAGACCAAGGTGGTCGATTTTGAGCGCGGCAAGCTGAAGTCCCAGTCGCGGGTCACCAAGACCACGGACCGCAACGGCACGCTGATCGAATTCACGCCCGACGAGGCGCTCTTCGGCAAGGACTTCAAGTTCCGCACCGAGTTCATCGAGGACATGCTGTGGAATTACGCGTTCCTCAACCGCGGCCTCACCCTCACGCTCAACGGCAAGCCCTTCAAGTCGGAGAACGTCCTCAAGGACCTGCTCACCAAGGAAATCTCGGGCGAGCCGCTTTACCCGATCATCCACCTCGAGGGCGAGGACATCGAAGTCGCGTTCACCCACGGCAACCACTACGGCGAGGAGTACTGGTCGTTCGTCAACGGCCAGCACACCACCATGGGCGGCACGCACCTGGCGGCGTTTCGCGAGGCGCTGGTCGAGACCGTGCGGAACCATTTCAAGAAGGACTACGAGGCGGCCGACATCCGGCAGTCCATCGATGCCGCCGTCGCCGTGCGCGTGCAGGAGCCGGTGTTCGAGTCGCAGACCAAGACGAAGCTCGGCTCCACCGACATCGGCCCCAAGGGTCCGTCGATCCGCGAGTTCGTGGGCAAGTTCCTCCAGCAGTCGCTCGACACCTGGCTGCACAAGAACCGCGAGGCGGCCGAGACCATCAAGCGCAAGATCGAGGAGAACGAGCACGAGCGGAAGGAGCTCGCCGGCATCCGCAACATCGCCCGCGAGCGGGCCAAGAAGGCCTCCCTCCACAATCGCAAGCTCCGCGACTGCCGCCTCCACCTCGGCGACCGCAATGAGCGCGCCGAGGAGAGCACGCTCTTCATCGTCGAGGGCGACTCGGCGGCCGGCTCCCTCACGGCCACGCGCGACGTGCAGACCCAGGCCGTCTTCGCCCTCAAGGGCAAGCCGCTCAACACCTACGGCCTCACCAAGAAGGTCATCTACGAGAACGAGGAATTCCACCTCCTCCAGGCCGCGCTCAACATCGAGGACGGCCTCGACGGCCTGCGCTACAACCGGATCGTCATCGCCACCGACGCCGACGTCGACGGCATGCACATCCGCCTGCTGCTGATCTCGTTCTTCCTGCAGTTCTTCCCCGACCTCATCCGCAACGGCCACCTCTTCATCCTCGAGACGCCGCTATTCCGCGTGCGCAACAAGAAGGACACCATCTACTGCTACTCCGAGTCGGAGAAGCAGGCCGCGATGACCAAGCTCGGCGCCAGCCACGAGATCACGCGGTTCAAGGGCCTCGGCGAAATCTCCGCCGGCGAGTTCAAGGATTTCATCGGCGAGAACATCCGCCTCGAGCCGGTGAACCTCCACCACCTGGCCAGTTCCGACGAGCTCCTCGCCTTTTTCATGGGCAAGAACACTCCGGAGCGGCAGGACTTCATCATCGGCAATCTCCGGGTCGAAAAAGACCTCGTGGAGGCTTGAGCCGAGTGATGCGCAACGACGCGAAGATGCGAAGGACGTAAATGGCCAAGAAGAACAAATCCAAGGACAACGACCAACCCGAGCTCCCGCTCGACGCCACCCCGGCCACGGCGTCGGGTGGCCCCGCCGCCCCTGCTGCCCCGGTCGCAAACCGCGATTCTGAAATCGTAAATCCGGCGGCAACTGCGGAGTCCGCACCGAAGCGCCGCAAAGGCGAGAAGGTCCAGGACGATCAGGCCCCGTTGGCCCAGCACTACCGCAACTGGTTCCTCGACTACGCTTCCTACGTCATCCTCGACCGGGCCGTCCCGCACATGGATGACGGCCTGAAGCCCGTGCAGCGCCGCGTCCTCCACACGTTGTGGGAGATGGACGACGGCCGCTTCCACAAGGTGGCCAACGCCGTCGGCGCCACGATGAAGCTCCACCCGCACGGTGACGCTTCCATCGGCGCCGCCCTCGTGAGCATCGGCCAGCGCGGCTGGCTCATCGAGCCGCAGGGCAACTACGGCAACCTGCTCACCGGCGACGAGGCTGCCGCACCCCGCTACATCGAGGCCCGCCTGACCAATTTCGCGCGCGAGGTGCTCTTCAACCCGAAGACCACGACGTGGCAGATGAGCTACGACGGCCGCACCCGCGAACCGGTCACGCTCCCGGCCAAGTTCCCGATCGTCCTGCTCGAGGGCGCCGACGGCATTGCGGTCGGTCTCTCGACCAAGATCCTGCCCCACAATTTCAACGACCTCTGCCGCGCCGCGGTGAATCATCTCCAGGGGAAGACCTTCCGCATCCTCCCCGATTTCCCGACCGGCGGCACGGCCGACTTCTCCGAGTACAACGACGGCGAGCGCGGCGGCAAAGTGAAGGTCCGCGCCAAGATCGAGGAGCGCTCCAAGTACCTCCTGGCCGTGACCGAGCTGCCCTATGGCGTCACCACCGAGTCGCTCATCGAGTCGATCCTCGCCGCCAACGCCAAGGGCAAGATCAAGGTCCGGCACGTCGACGACAACACGGCCGACAAGGTCGAGATCCTGATTCACCTCCCACAGGGCAGCGAGCCCGAGAAAGTCATCCAGCAGCTCTACGTCTTCACCAGCTGCCAGATCCAGCTCTCGCCGGCCGCCTGCGTCATCGTGCGCGACGCGAAGACCGGCGAGGACAAGCCGCAGTTCATGGGGGTGCGCGACATCCTCAAGGCCAGCGCCGAGGCGACCAAGGTCCTCCTCAAGCGCGAGCTCGAGATCAAGCTCGGCGAGCTGGAGCAACAGTGGCACTGGGACTCGCTCGAGCGCATCTTCATCGAGGAGCGCATCTACCGGAACATCGAGAAGTCGAAGACCTGGGAAAGCGTCCTGCAGGAGATCCGCGCCGGCCTGAAGCCGTTCCTCAAGCAGCTCCGGCGCGACGTGACCGACGAGGACATCGTCCGCCTGACCGAGATCCGCATCAAGCGCATCTCGGCCTACAACCGTTTCCAGGCCGACGAGGCCATGAAGAGGATCGAGGAGGGCATCAAGGAGACCAAGGCCAACCTCAGGAATCTCACGGCCTACGCCGTCGCGTGGTTCGAGATGCTCGCCGAAAAATACGGCAAGGGCATCAAGCGGAAGACCAGCTACGACGAGATCGAACAGATCGACGCCTCAGAGGTCGTCTCGGCCAACCAGCGGCTCTACGTCAACCGCGAGGACGGATTCATCGGCCTAAACTGGCGCCAGCACGAGTTCGTCACCGAGTGCACCATCCTCGACAGCGTCCTCACCATCATGAAGGACGGCTCGCTCAAGGTTTCGAAGGTGGCCGACAAGATCTTCATGGGTCGCGAGATCCTGCATGTGGCCATCTGGCCGAAGGACGGCGATCAGAGCTTCTACACGATGATCTACCAGGACGGCGCAACCGGGAAGGCCTTCGCGAAGAAGTTCCAGATCGGCGGTCTCTCGCGCGACAAGCTCTACCCGCTCGTGAAGTCGGAGAACTCCAAGATCGTGTACCTCGAGGTCAGCATGAAGGAAAAGGACATGCCCAAGTCCGTCCACGTGAGCCTGGACGGCCGCAGCGGCGCCCGCGTGCGCGAGATCGACTTCGATCTCACGCACGTCCCCGTCAGCACCCGCGCCGCCAAGGGCCTCACGGTCACCAAGTGGGCCGTGAAGGAAGTGAAGCGCAACGACCTGGCGCTGGGTTGAGCGTCAGTTGCCTTCGTTGCGCTGCCGGCGCCGCCAGACCGCGGCACCGAGGGCCAGCGCACCGGCGATCGCCGCGTAGGTCGAGGGCTCGGGCACGGCGGTGAGGTTCGTGCCGTAGAGATTATCGAGGGTGGCTTCCCCGGCCGTGACAGTCGGGCCGACTCCGGAGGTGGAGCCATCGTAACCCGAGGCGCCCATCAAATAGATGCTGAAGGTGTTTCCGCTCGTCATGCTCCAGGTGGTGGCGACGTTAACCGTCTGGTCGGTCATGTTCGTGAATGAATAACCGCCGGACGCCCCATCAGCGTCGTAGCCAGCGGACAGGACGTTGGTGGTGGCGTTGTACGAGATCTGCACGGCAGTCGCAAATGCAGACGGCGACCCGATCGGATTGGTCTCGGCGTAGCGGGTGCCATCCGTGTTCGACCCCGGGGCAAAAATCGCGGTGCGGATATCCCGGGAGTAGGCGTCGGAGGTCATTTGGTAGACGTTGGATTCGACTAGGAAGGCATGGAAGTTGGGTTGGTTGGAGCTCACACCGGGAGTCGTATCGGATCGCGTGACCAGCAGTCCGAGGTTCATGAACTGCTCGACACCAGATGTGAAAATGCTGCTTGGGTTCGCGTAATTCACGTCGATCCGTACCGACCAGTTGTTGTCGAAAGACCCGACTGCTCCCGTGTAGCGAACGAGGACAAATTCGGTATCACCCGGACTGGTCGCTGTGAAGTTTGCGACGCCACCCGAGACGCTATAGGCGCCGCCGGTCCCAACCAGTGCGGTGGATGAACCCAAATTGGCGCTGCCGGAAAAATCCGACAGCAAGGTCTGGGCGTTGACGGACAGAACAGGCGTGAGGCACGCCGCGACGACGAACAATCTCAGGAGTAGTTTCATAGGTGTGGTGGGGTGATGGACTGCGGAACACGTCGTGAGTATGGAAAGTCAAAGCTCCCGCAAGGGCATCTATTGTAGGCAGGTTACGTTATTCGCTGTCGTTATAATAGGCCCATACGGGCCGAATATTCACGACCCCAGGCTCAGTGCCACCGCAGGCACTTCACGCCCGCGGCGTTCGCATGCCCAACCGCGCGATGCGATCGATCAATTGAGGATAGGTAAGGCCGGTGCGCATCGCCGACTGGGCGAAGTCCTCTTCGGGGGCGAGCATGGGGTTCGGGTTAGCCTCGATGAAAACGATTTCGTTGTCGGCCGTGAGGCGCAGGTCGAGGCGCGCGTAACCATCGATCTCGAGTGCCCGGTAGATGGTGCGGCTGGCCGCGGCGATGCGACGTATGACGGCGGGGGCGAGGTCCGTAACGAAACGACTTTCAACTCCCCGGCGCCGGCGGTAGGCGAGGTCCCACTTGGCTTGATAGGTGGCGATCCGCGGCGCCCCGGGAGGCAGGTTGCCGAACACTAGTTCGCGGATCGGACAGACCTGCGGGTGGCGGCGCCCGATCAGGCTCACGTAGATTTCCCGACCGTCGACGTATTCCTCGACGAGGATGTCGTCGCCGGTCCGTTCCTGGAGGTAGCGCACGCGGGCGCCGTACTGGACCGGGGTCCTGACGAAGGACGCCCCGGAGATGCCGTACGACGCCTCCTCGCGGAGCGGTTTCACGATGAGGGGAAACGCGAGCCGCGGCGGCTCGAGGCGGCGCTGGTCGCGGGGGATCGTGACGAAGCGGGCGGTGCGGATGCCGTGGCTGGCGACAAGACGCTTGGCGATGGCCTTGTTCTTGCAGAGCGCGAGCGCGAGCGGGCCGCACCCGGTGAAGGGCAGGCCGTGCATCGCGAGGTAGGCGGCAATGTGTAGATCTAGGTCGACAACGTAACATAAAAAGTCGGCGAGGTTGAAGATGACGTCGGGCCGGAAGGTCTGCAGCTTTTG
>CAZGJB010000200.1:0-6818 GCA_964526145.1 uncultured Opitutaceae bacterium | reverse complement strand
CGTGCCCAGGAGTTCGTGAGTCTCAGAAGTGTAGACACCACCCGTCGCGGGGCGAGGACGTTGGTGTAAGTGACGGCGGAAGGCAGGAGCTGGACGACGGCGCCCTCGTCGTAGATGCCCATGTCGAAGGCGCGGACCACCTGCACGCGGTCGCCGAGACCGCGGCGCTTGAGTTCCTCCTGGAACGAGAACTGGAAAAACTCGGTCTTGCTGCCGGGGCCGTTGCCGGTGTCGCGGACGAGGATGTGCGTGACGGGGCCGTCGAAGGCGAGGCTCCGGCGGCGGGTTGCGATGATGTGATCATCGAGCAGGTGGCGCGTGCCGAAATGCGCGGCGAGGAGCTCCGGCACGAGGTCGGCCGTCATGTGACCGTAGTGCACGGTCGGCAGGCCGGCGGATTTCACCTCGATCACCGGATCGGCGAAGGCGTAGCCGGTGGAGCCGGCCCGCTGGAGGGTAAAGGGGAGCTTTTGCTCGACGCGGGCGTGCTCGAGGGCCGTGAAAAGCGTCTCGGCGCCGGCGGCGATGCCGCCCGTGTCGAGCTGGACGCGGATCAACGCGGCGGGATCGGCGGCGGGATTGCGGGCGAGGTCGGCGAGGTTCTGGCGGGTGAGCGTTTTCATGCGGCGGTCTCCTTCTTGGCGCGGAGGGTGGCAAGGTGGCCGGCGACTTCGGATGTCTTCACGTGGCCGCAGGTCTTGCCGTCGACGACCATGGCCGGGGCCATGCCGCAGCAGCCGATGCAGCGGACGGTTTCGAAATGGATCTGGCGGTCGGGGGTGGTCTGGCCCTCGGCGATGCCAAGCTGGGTGCGGAGCTCGTTGATGAGGTCGCCCGAGCCCTTGAGGTAGCAGGCGGTGCCGTTGCAGACGGTGACGTTGTGGGCGCCGGGGGGCTGCAGCTTGAAGTAGTGGTAGAACGTGATGACCTCGTAGATGCGGGCGAGCTTCACGCCGAGTTCCCGGGAGAGTTCCATCGCCACCTCGCGCGGGATGTACCCGTGCTGGTTCTGGATCGCATGGAGGATCATGATCAGGTTGCCCTCCTCGTTGCGCCAGTGGGCCACATGCTGCTGCACGTCGCGCCGGATGGTGGTGTCGAGCTTCCCCTGGATCCGGCGGAGCCGTTCGAGCTTAACCTCCAGCAGGCGGGCGATCTCGTCGGAGATCTCCCGGGGGATGTACCCGTGCTTTTGTTCCGCCTTCTCCAGCAACTCGATGAGCGCGGCCTCATCAGCATGCCGAAGGTCGGAGGTTGTCAGGTCAGACCCGTAGGGTGGGGTGTTTTTCATAGGCTCGCCTTCCGCTTCGAGCCTGTGGGCGATTCCAACCCCGGTCCATTAATAATGAGATTTCTGGGTAATCTTAAGAACAGATAATCTAATTGATTACCCGGCCTATCCCGTCAGCTGGGATCTGAAAAATCATTTACCTCCAATAAATTACGCAGCGAGAGCAAAAAAGGACCTTCGACATGAAAAGCTCCTTATAGCGACCCCAGCTTATCGCTCATACCCATGCGTCGGGCGCCCCGGAAGAACGCGATGAGGCCGAGGGCCTGGACCAGGTGGTACAGATCGTTGTGGTTGAGGTAAGGCAGCCGGGGCCAGCCGGATTGCTGCACGACGGCGGCCCCGACCGAGAGCCCAAGGCCGGCCAGCATCCAGCCCCGCCAAGGCCGGCAGACGGCCAATGCAGCGACGAGCCAGCTCGCCAAGGCCAGCCCGTAGTCGACGATGGCAACTAGGAAGACCGGCCAGACGATGGCAGCGGTCAGCGCCAGTGCGAGTTTGAGGGCGATAACCCTGCGCCAAAGCGGCTGCCACCGTGCCGGGGCCAGCTCGTGCAGCAGACTCAGCGCGAGGCAGGCGCTGACGCCGCTGATGATCCAAAGCGTGACCAACCACCAAATCGATTGGAGCGCAGTCGAGAAATTGGGTCCAAATCCGTGGTAGGTTCCACCGACGAAGGCAGAGGCGGCCGTCAACCCGAACGTGCGTCGCCACCACCGCACCGTTGGCGCGGGGACACGCAGGCGCCAGGCCAGGAAAAGCGCCAATCCGGCCAGCAGGCAATCGGTCAGGAACGTGGCGGGCTCGTGCAGGTTCACGTACCCGGTCGAGCATGGCTTCGCCACCGGGGCGGGCAAGGCCGGCCTGGACCGCCCGCAACCTGCGCGATCACCACGGTGCGGCCGGGATCGATAGACGGGCGTCGGAGGAGAGGTGCAGCCCGAAGTGTTCGATCAGCAGCGCGCGCAGCGCGTGGGGCGTGGCGATGTCCTGACGGGTGGCGGAGCCGTCGGCGTGGCGGACAGTGAACTCGCGGTTGAAAACAATGAGCCGCTCCGCCCCGCGGACGCGGGTCACGACGAGGTTGTTGGTGAAATGCGCCCGCGGGTGCGTGCAGCTGTACCAGTTGCCAACCTCGAAATCGACCGCGGGCGGCGGCGTGAGGCTGAAGCGGTAGACGTCGCCCCAAGTGTCGCCATGCCGCACCTGGTGCACCATCAAGTCGCCCTGCGCGACGATGCGGCGGGTTTCGTGCGGCGTTTCCTGCGGGCCGGCGTCGTCCAGCGCCAGCGGCCCCGTGGCGCCGACCGCACCGAATCCGACATCGGCGAGCCACGGCCGACCATCCAGGTCGACGCGGAGGATGGTATGGGAGAGCGGCGTGGCCACTTCCGCCGGCACCTGCCAGCGCACCCGCGCAAGCAGCGGGGTGACCCGGAAACCGAGGGCTGTCAGGACATCGCGGAACAGGGTGTTCTGCTCGAAGCAATAGCCGCCGCGTCGGCGGAGGATGATCTTGTCGGCGATCACCGCCGGATCGAGGCTGACGCGGCGACCGAGGAGCACGTCGAGGTTTTCGAACGGCACCGCGGAAACATGGTGCAGATGAAGGGCGCGCAGTGTGGCGAGGTCCGGTTGGCGCGGACCACTGTAGCCGATGCGCTCGCAATAGGCATCGAGATCAGGTGTGAAGGCGGACATGGGGGGAGGCGGAAGTTGGAGGCAAGGTCGCCGGAGAACAAGCACGCGTCGGGCCTGATGAAAGTTTGCTTGAAATCCGTTTCCGATCCGCTCCCGCGCCGTCGGATTGCATCGGCTGCCGTAAGGTGATCGCATGGCGACGTCATGCGCTGGAAGGAAAACTGGGAGGAGAGTCGCGAGCACTTCGTGCGCTGGTGGCGGCGCGACGGGTTGGTGGTGGTGCCGTGGCTGCCGCTCGAGGCGGGGCGGATGGAAACGTCGCGTGATCCTGCGGCGGTGCGGCCGGCGCGTCCGCACGATCCTGCGGTGTTGCACGCGGATCCGGCGTATGTCGCCGCCGAGAGCCATTACCTGAACGCGAACGCCGTGCTGGCGCTCGATGCGCTGCCGATCGGTCGCGTGGACCTGGGGCCCGGGTCGCTTGCCCTGTACCTCGGCAGCGAGCCGGAATTCTCCGCCGACACAGTTTGGTTCCATCCCCTCGAGGATCAGACGACGCTCGAGCATCCGATCCGGTTCGACCCAGCCAACCGCTGGTGGCGGCGCCAGCTCGCCTTGGTGGATGCCCTGCAGGCGAAGGCGGCTGGGAATTACCCCGTGGGCATGCCAGACCTGATCGAGAATCTCGACATCCTTTCATCGCTGCGCGGTGCACAGGACTTGATGGTGGACATGATCGAGCGCCCGGAGTGGGCGAAGCAGCGCATCGGCGAGATCAATGCATGTTATTTTGAGGTCTACGACGCGCTGCGGGCGAGAATTGGTCTGCCGGACGGGTCCACTTGCTTCCAGGCGTTCCATCTGTGGGGTCCGGGCCGGACCGCGAAGGTGCAATGCGACGCCCTGGCGATGATCTCGCCGGCGATGTTCGAGGAGTTCGTGCAGCCCGCACTCGCGGCGCAGTGCGACTGGCTGGATCACGCGATGTTTCACCTCGACGGGACGCAGGCGATCCCGCACCTCGACGGGCTGCTGGCGATTCCCGGCCTCGACGCGATCGAGTACACGCCGCAGGCCGGCGTCGAGGGCGGCGGGCACGAGCGGTGGTGGCCGCTGTATCGGCGGATCCTCGACGCGGGCAAGTCCGTGCAGGTCGTCGCCGTGTTACCCCACGAGATCGAGCCGTTGCTCGATGCGATCGGCACGCGGGGCGTGTACCTGCTGATGGCTGGGATCACGGATCGCACGATCCTCCGTGAAGTGGAGACCGTGGTGCGCAGGCGATATCCCCACTGAAATTGGGAGTACCGTCTCGACACGAAAAAGGCCGTGGGGCGCGCCCACGGCCTTGGGCAGAAACCCGGTGCTCAGAACTTGAAGCTGATGCCGGCGGAGAGGGCGACGTCGTCGTCCACCTCGAAGGTCGTGCCGGCCAGGTTCACGTCGCTGATGCGGATGTACTTGGCGCCGACGCTCAAGGTGACGGCGGGCGTCGCCTGATAGGTGATGCCGGCGAAGGCCTGGGCGGCGAACGAATTGTCGCTCAGGCGCACGGGCCCGCCGATGCTCACGCCATCCACGCGGGTGCGGGCAAATCCGAGGCCAGCGCCGGCGTAGTAGCCGAAGCCGCGGTCGAGGCCGCCTTGCACCCGGTAGTTCACCGTGACGGGGAGGAGATCGGCGCTGGCGCCGGCCTCCTCGGTCTCGGTGTAGCCAACCTCGAGTTCGAGTTGGTGTGACACGTTACTCCTGACGGCGAGCTCGTAGCCGATGCGGCTGGAGAAGTAGGCCTCCTTGCTGTCGGCCAGATAACCGACATCGGCGCCGACGATGGCCGAAGCCCGGGCAGCGGCCGCCAGGGCGGAAATGACGAATAGGGTGAGGATGATCTTTTTCATGGTGTGAGCAATGCTGACGCAGGCCGCCGGGATGGCGGCGGGTTCAGCTTGGAGACGAATGCCGGCAGGTTTTCTTACGCCGGTCTCATGGCCGCGGGTTGCGAACTTGCGGATGAGAACCGGACCGGCAGGTCGTGCGCACCCGTGACCGGGGGTGCGCCGAAAAAGTTCCGTGCCGACACAAAAAAGGCCGTGGGACGTGCCCACGGCCTTGGGAATGGCGACGGCGGACTTCCGCCTCAGATACCCGCGCTGTTTTCCTCGGGGATCCGCATGCTGTAGAAGCTGCGGTACACGAAGATGAGGGCGATCGCGAAGAAGAAGAGGCCGATGCCGGTCTTCAGGCTCTGGTTTGTCATCGTCACCGCGATCTCGACGGCGAGGAGGCCGAAGAGGGTGGTGAACTTGATGACGGGGTTCATCGCGACGGAGGACGTGTCCTTGAACGGATCGCCCACGGTGTCGCCCACGACGGTGGCGGCATGCAGGTCGGTGCCCTTCTGGCGGAGTTCGACCTCGACGATCTTCTTGGCGTTGTCCCAGGCGCCGCCGGCGTTGGCCATGAAGATGGCCTGGAAGAGACCGAAGAACGCGATGGCGATCAGGTAGCCGATGAAGAAGTACGGGTTGAAGAACGGCAGGGCCAGGGCGAAGCAGAACACGACGATGAAGATGTTCCACATGCCCTTCTGCGCGTAGACCGTGCAGATGCGGACGACTTCCTTCGAGTCCTCCTCGGAGGCGGTCTTGGCGTCGAGCTTCATGTGCTCCTTGATGTACACGACGGCGCGGTAGGCGCCGGTGACGACGGCCTGGCAGGAGGCGCCGGTGAACCAGTAGATCACGGAGCCGCCCATGATGAGGCCGAGGATGACCTCGGGCTGCACGATGGAGAGCTTGGTGACCACATTGCCGAAGAGGTTCTCGAGGAGGATGATGATGCCGAACACCATCGTGGTCGCGCCGACGACGGCGGTGCCGATGAGCACGGGCTTGGCGGTGGCCTTGAAGGTGTTGCCGGCGCCGTCGCCCTTCTCGAGCTGGTACTTGGCGTTCTCGAAGTCGGGCTTGAACTTGAAGTCGCGCTCGATCTCGGCGGCGATGCCCGGGCGGCCCTCGATCTGCGAGAGCTCATAGACGGACTGGGCGTTGTCGGTGACGGGGCCGTAGCTGTCGACCGCGATCGTGACGGGACCCATGCCGAGGAAACCGAAGGCCACGAGGCCGAAGGCGAAGATCGGCGCGGCGAACGCGAACTTCTCGGGCATCAGGGTGAGGATCGCCGGGTTCTGCGAGAACCAGTACGAGACGAACATCAGCAGCATGATCACGAGCCCCATCCAGAATGCGGAGAAGTTGCCCGCGACGAGGCCGGAGAGGATGTTCAGCGAGGCGCCGCCGTGCTTGGAGCAGTTGGTGACTTCCTTCACGTGGCGGGAATTCGTGCTGACGAAGATCTTGGTGAACTCGGGGATGAGCGCGCCGGCGATCGTGCCGCAGCTGATGATGACGGACAGCACCCACCAGAGGTCGCCCTGCACGCCGGCCTGGTGGGCCAGGAGGAAGTAGGAGGCGAGGAAGGTGATGCCGATCGAGACGGCGGATGTGATCCAGACGAGGTGGGTCAGCGGGGCCTCGAAGTCGAAATCCTTCAGGCTGCCGTATTTCGCCTTCGAGATCACCTCGTTGATGAAGTAGGAGACGAGCGACGTGACGATCATCAGGGCGCGCATCACGAAGAGCCAGATGATGAGGATGGCGCAGAGCGCGGGGCTGGCGGCGAGGGCCAGGGCGAGGAAGGCGATGAGCGCGACGCCGGTCACGCCGTAGGTCTCGAAGCCGTCGGCGGTCGGCCCGACGGAGTCGCCGGCATTGTCACCGGTGCAGTCGGCGATCACGCCGGGATTCTTCGGGTCGTCCTCGGGGAGCTTGAAGACGATCTTCATCAGGTCGGAGCCGATGTCGGCGATCTTGGTGAAGATGCCGCC
>CAZGJB010000199.1:0-6835 GCA_964526145.1 uncultured Opitutaceae bacterium | reverse complement strand
GGGTGGCTGGTTTTGACCCGGCCCGCAGTGGCTGGTTTTAACCTGGCCGGTGACACGGTGAGCGCCCGCCCGCTGGAGTTCTGCCCGATGTTTCCTGACATCGCGGCGCGCTGGGAGCGCTGGTGGCAGTTTGCCGCCGAGCGTCCGCTGCTGCATGCCGTGGCCGCCACGGGGCCGGGCATTTACCGGGGCAAGGCGTTTCACCAACTTGACCGCCCCGAGCAGTGGCTGGAGACGCAGCGCCTGCAACTGGCCAACACCCATTATGTGGCCGACGCCCTGCCGCGCATCCGGGCCGACATCGGGCCCGTGGCGATCGCCGCGTTCCTCGGCGCGCCGCTGTCGCTCTCTGAGGCCGAGCAGACGGCCTGGCAGGAAGCGGTGATTGCCGATTGGGAGCACGCGCCCGAGTTGCGGTTCGATCCGGACAACCCCTGGTTCAAGCGGGTCGTGGGGCTGCTGGCCATGATCGCCGATGACGCGCGGGGTCGTTACCTCGTCTGCACGCCCGATCTCACCGGTGCGATCGACACGCTCGTCAACCTGCGCGGCCCGGATCGCATGTGCCTGGATCTGTTCGACCACCGGGAAGCCGTGTTGGCGGCAGCCATGAAGATCATGGCCGCGTGGGAGCCGATCTACGCGACCGTGATGGACACCGTGCTCGAACGGGGCGCGGGCATCACCCAATGGCTCGATTGCTGGTCCAACCGATCGTTCACCATACCCACCTGCGATTTCAACGCCCTGCTGGGCAAGAAGGACTTCGCCGAAGTCTGCCTGCCCTCATTGGTGAAGCAGGCGGAAATCGCCGGGCGTTTGCTCTTTCATCTCGATGGTCCGCAGGCGGCGCGCCATGCGCCGACCCTGGGCGCGGCATCCTGCATCGCGGCGGTGCAATACACGCCCGGGGCGGGCACGCCGTCCGCCTTGGCAAAACTGGAAATGCTCCGTGAACTGCAGAAAGCCGGGAAGCCCGTGCTGGTGATCGCGCCAAAAGCGGAGGTGCTTGCGCTGGCGCGGCAGTTGGATCCGCGGGCCACGGCAATCATGGTGGAGGGAACGCTGACACCGGGTGAGGCCGACGAACTTTCCCAGGCGGTGCGGGCCATGAAGCCCGTCAGCGTGAGTGGAGCGGCCGGATTGGGGCAAACCTGACCGCGCGCATGCGCGCTTGCCTACTGGTTGGCGAGGTGCGTCGTGTGGACCTTCGGGGTGTGGCGGTCTTGGTCGGAGGGGTTTTGAAAATTTTGTTGGATTTTCGGCCGGGAAACTGCACCTTCCACGCTCCTTTCGCCAGGGTAGCTCAGTGGTAGAGCAGGGGACTCATAAGCCCTTGGTCGGCGGTTCAATCCCGCCCCCTGGCACCATCCTCCGCGCCCGACGGGCGTTACGGATGGCACGGCCATCCTTTTGGGTTCGCTGCGGCGGGCTAGATTTTGCCGAGGAGGGCTCGCAGTTCTGCGGCCGGGTCGTCGTGGTCTTGGTCGATGGCCAATTGCAGGGCGACTTCGAGCAAGGGGCGGGCTTCGGCTTCGCGGCCGGTGGCCAGGAGGTGTTTGCCGAGGAGGATGCGGGGGATCATCCAGTCGGACTTTTTTTCGACGCAGTACCTGAGGTGCGGCTCGGCTTCGGCGGGGCGGGCGGCGGCGAGCAGGGCCTGGGCCAGGCTGAAACGGAACAGCTCGTTCTCCGGCTGACGGGCCACCAAGGCCTCGAACTGCGCGACGCGGTCCACCATCTCAATCGACCGCGTCCACGTAGATCACCACGCCCGTGGCATTGTCCGGGCCGCCGCGACGCAGCGCGAGCGCGATGAGGTCGCGCAGAAGCGGCTCAGGTTCCAGCGGACGCCCGAGGATGTCCTCAAGCTCGGCGTCGTTGACGAGACGGGTGATGCCGTCGGTGCAGAACAGGTAACGATCGCCGGCGTGGATCTCGTGGGCGAGCAGGTCAGGCTCGGGCGGGGTCGGCTGGCCCATGCAGCGCGTGAGGGCGTTGCGGTTGACCTCGTGGAAGAAGATTTTCTCGCCGCGGGCGCGGCGCGCCTTGGCCTCGTTCTCGACCGAATGGTCGCTGGTCAGCGCGGTGAGCCGCCCGTTGCGCCACATGTAGGCGCGCGAATCGCCGACGTGCGCCAGATGCAGCGTCCGGCCGCGGATGTGGCCGAAGGTCAGGGTGGAGGCGATGCCCATGTCGGGGCTGATGGTCTGCCCCAACTCCTGCACCGCCTCGTTCGTCGTGTGCACGATCTTCTCGAGATTGGGCAGCGAGCGTCCCAGGTGCGCCTTCAATTGCAGTTGAACCTCCTGCAGGGTGCGCTCCGAGGCCTCGGCCCCGCCGGGCAATCCGCCAACCCCGTCGGCCACGCCGAAGAAGAGAGACTCCGGATCGCACAGGTACCGGTCCTCGTTGTTGCGGCGGACGCGCCCGATGTCGGTGAGTCCGGCGGCGCGTAGCTTGATCATGGGCGGATGGAGGGAAAAGCGCTAGTTGAAGGGAAGGAACAGGTTGTCGCGATTTGCCGCAGTCAGTCGAGTATGTTCTGCGACCGGCAGGCAGCCAAGGAACAGGCGTCCGTAGGCCTTGGCGAGCACGCGGGCATCGAGGATGGTGATGAGGCCGCGGTCGGTCGCGCTGCGGATGAGCCGGCCGACACCCTGCCGAAACTTCATGAGGGCGTCGGGCAGGGTGAGTTCGTTGAAGGGATTGCCGCCGCGGTCGCGCACCCACTCGGCGCGCGCCTCGGCGATCGGGTGCGACGGCGGGTCGAAGGGCAGGCGCGTGATGATGACCTGCGACAGCGCCGGCCCGGGCACGTCGACGCCGGCCCAGAAACTGTCGGTGCCGAACAGGATCCCGTTGCCCGCCTCCTGCAGGCGACGCGTGAGCTCGGTGCGCGAGAGGTCCTCACCCTGCAGGAAAAACGGCCGGCCCGCGGCGGTGAACTCGTCCTGCAGCGCGGCGGCGACGTGACGCATGTCCTGGTAACTCGTGAAGAGCACAAGCGAGCCGCCCGTGACGCGCAGGGCGCAGAAGCGGATGTAGTCGGTGAGCGACTCGAGCGCGAGGCGGGCCTCGTGGGGCGAGGGCAGGGGGACGTCCGCGGCGATGAAGACCCGCATGTTGCGCTCGTAGTCGAAGGGCGACGCCACGACGACGGCGCGTGCATCCTCCGCTCCGATGCGCGCCTGGAACGGCTCGATGCCGCCGCCCATCGCGAGCGTGGCGCTGGTGCAGAGCACGGAGGTGCCGCGTTGCAGGAGCTGCTCGCGCAGGTACGGTGCGATGTCGAGGGGTGCGGTGCGGAGCGTCACGATCTGCTGCCGGCGGCCGGAGCGTTCGAGCCAATAGACGGAGCCCGCATCGGCCACATTGAGCCATTGGCGCAGGCCGGTCTGGTAGGTCTTGAGGCGGCCGCGCTGCTCGAGGAGTTCGTCGCGCACGGGACCCTCGTCGAGTTTGTCGGCGCGGTTGCCGACGGCCTTGATGAGCTTCTGCAACGGCTCGTCGAGCCAGGGCTCGGCGGCGCCGGCCTCGCGGATGCGGACGATCGCGTGCTTGTGGAGGAGCTTGTCCTTGAGGAAGCCGAAGAACTGCTCGGACGCCTCCAGGGCATCGAGCACGAGCTGCTGGTCCAGCGGTCCGCCGTGCTTCGCCAGCAGGCCGCGACGAGTCTTGGGGTTGAAGAGGTACTTGAGCATCCGCTCGGTGCCATAGCTGCTGAGGCGGAGGCCGAAGTGGTCGGTCGCGACCTCGGGCACGGTGTGGGCCTCGTCGAGGACCACGAAATCATCGGGGAACAGCACGCCGCGGCTGCCACCCTTCTCGGCGGCGCCGCCGGCGTTGAGGTGGGCGAAGAGGAGCGAGTGGTTGACGATGATGACCTGCGCGGTGCGGAGCCGGGCGCGGGCGCGTTGGTAGAAGCAGTGCTCGCCATTGCAGTGCTTGCGCGAGCAGGCGGACGAGTCGGCGTTGACCCATTCCCAGACGTCGGGCGCGGGCGGGGGCGAGAGCTCGTGACGCAGACCTTCCTTGGTCTTGGCGGCCCAGTCGGCGATGCGCTGGAGTTCGCTGTGCTCGGGCGTGGCGAAGAGTTCCTGCCGGTCGCGCAGGGCGGCGGCGAGGCGGGTGGTGCAGAGGTAGTTGGCCTTGCCGACGAGGACGGCGCTCTTGAAATCGGCGTAGGGCGCGAGCTCAGGCGTGGAGCGGAACACGCGGCGACAGAGAGGCAGGTCCTTGGTCTCGAGCTGCTCCTGCAGCGAGATCGTGTGGGTTGAGACGATGAGCTGCCGCGATTGGTCGGTCGCGTGAATGATGCCGGGAAGGAGGTAGGCGAGGGATTTGCCGACGCCCGTGCCGGCCTCGAAGAGCAGGACCTCGTCGGCGTCGAAGGCGGCGGCGGTCATTCGCGCCATCTGTTCCTGCTGCGGCCGGTGCTCCAGTTGCAGGCCCTCCTGCAGCCACCCGCCCTCGGCGAAGATCCGCGCCGCATGTTCCCGGGCATGGCTCGGTGGCGGCGCCGGGGGCAGGTGTTCGTTGTCGTCGCGAAGGCCGATCATGGGCGCCTGCCACGCAACGCATGCAGGACGAAGCGCGCAAGCGCGGATGCGGTGTCGGTCCGTCCGACCGCAATTGCATTTGCCCCGTGCGGGTGTGGACCGCAACCTGACCCGATGGGGAATACTGCCGAGCACAAGCCGGACTGGATCGAGGAACTCGCGGATTTCCTGCGCACGCAACCCGGGGTCGGGGCGGTGCGCATCGATCCGGCGGCGCATCGCGTGGAGATCGCCACGCTGGGGGTCGTGGAACTGGCCGACCTGCAGGTGCGCTTGGCTGAAACCATAGCCGCCGTCGAGCGGCAGTGGGTGGAGAAGCATGCGGGCAAGGCCCCGGCGGGATTTGTCCTGCGTCGGAAGGGTGAGACCGCCGAACTCGGCCGCGAGACCTGCGAGACCGCGGAGAAACTCTGGCTGTGGCAGGAGATGGAATGGCCCGCGCTCGAGGCCGAGCCGCCACCGGTGGAGGAGTCCGAATGGCGCGAACTTGCAATCCTCGCCACGCTTTGCGGCACCTTCGGCATCGGTGGCGCCCTGGCGGGTTGGCTGGTGCCCGACATGCCCTGGCTGAGTCGCGGGCTCTTCCTCGCGGGCGTCATCGCCGGCGGCTGGGACGCCGCCAAGGACGCGCTGCCCAACCTGCGCACGCTCAAGCTCGACATCCATTTCCTCATGCTGGCGGTGGCCTTCGGCGCCATGGCCATCGGGGCGTGGGGCGAGGCGGTGCTGCTGCTGTTCCTGTTCTCGGCATCCGGCGCGATGGAGGAATTCGCCCTCGACCGCACGCACCGCGAGGTGAGCGCGCTCCTGAAATCCTCGCCCAAGCGCGCCACGCGGCTGCGCGACGACGGCACCGAGGAGGAAGTCGATGTCGCCGATCTGCGGGTGGGTCAGACCGTCCGCGTGCGGCCGGGCGGGGCGTACCCGGCGGACGGCGACGTGCTCCTCGGCAGCAGCGCGAGTGACGAATCGGCGCTGACCGGCGAGGCGGCGCCCGTGGACAAGAAGCCCGGCGATCCGGTCTTCAGCGGCACGATCAATCTTTGGGGCGCGGTCGACTTCAAGGTCATGCGCCTGCCCGCGGAGAGCACGCTGCAGAAGATCATCCGGCTCATCCAGCACGCGCAGAAGCTGCGGGCGCCGAGCGAGCGGTTCACCGACAAGTTCGGGCCGCATTACACCTACGCGGTCATCCTTGGTTCGCTCGGGATGTTCCTCCTGTGGTGGCTCGCATTCGACCTGCCGGCCTTCACCAACACGCCCGAGGCCCGGTCGGCCTTCTACCGTGCCATGACGCTCATGGTCGTCGCCAGCCCCTGTGCGCTGGTGCTGTCGATCCCGTCGGCCATCCTGGCGGCCATCGCCTGGGGTGCGCGGCACGGTGTGCTGTTCCGCGGCGGCGCCGCCATCGAGCGGTTGGCGGAGGTCAGGACCGTGGCGCTCGACAAGACCGGAACGCTGACGACGGGCGAATTGACGGTGGTCGGTTACGAGAGTTTTCCGCCCGGCCGCGAGACCGCGGTCATGGAGTTGGCCTATGCCCTCGAGGCCAAGTCCGAGCATCCGCTGGCGCGCGCCATCGTGCGCGATGCCAAGGCCCGCGGCGTGCGGGCAGTGGAGCTCGCCGAGTTCAAGAACATCGTGGGGCAGGGCGTGAGCGGGAAATTCGGCGGCGCGCAGGCGCTGCTGGGCCGGCGCGAGCTGCTTGAGGCCGGACCGCTGGCCCGCTGGGCGGAGAAGCTGCCGCCGGCGCCGGCGGAGTTGTCCGAGGTCTGGGTCGTGAGCCCGGACCTGCTCGGCCGCGTGCTGCTGCGCGACCAGATCCGCGCTGAGTCGAAAGGCGTGCTCGCCGAACTGAAGGCCATGGGCATCCGCACGGTCATGCTCACCGGCGACCGCCGGCAGGCGGCCGAATCGGTGGCGCGCGAGCTGGGCCTCGACGAGGTGCGGGCGCACCTCACGCCCGAGCAGAAGGTCGAGGCGATCCAGGAACTGCGCCGCGCCAATGGCGGCACGCGCGTGGCGATGGTCGGCGACGGCGTGAACGACGCGCCGTGCCTCGCCGCGGCCGATGTGAGCGTCGCCATGGGCGCGCGCGGCAGCGATGCGGCGTTGGAGCAGGCCGAGGTCATTCTGATGCACGATTGCATCGAGAGCTTCCTTGCCGCCGAGCGCCTGAGCCGCCGGGCGCGCGCGATCATCCGGCAGAACCTGGCGATTTCTTTGGGCGTGGTTGTCGTGATGGTGGTTGCGACCGCGCTGGGCTCGGTCCC
>CAZGJB010000198.1:0-7003 GCA_964526145.1 uncultured Opitutaceae bacterium | reverse complement strand
GACCTGCGACTGCAGGTGGATTTTCTTTATCTGCTCGGGCGCATCCATTGGAACCTCACCAACTACCCGCAATCGCTCGAAAGCCATCTGGAGGAGCTGCGCCTCAGCGAGCAGCTGGGCGACGCGTCGATCCTCGCCCGCACGCACGGCGGCCTGGGGCTCACCTACCATCACTACGGCCGCAATGAGGACGCGTTGCACCATTTCCAGATCGGCCTGCGCTACGCCGCGGAGGCCGGGGACGATCGCATCCGCGCCAGCATCCTGAACAGCCTGGGCAACTACCACCTCGGGCTGCGGGATTTCGCGCAGGCGGCCGCGATCCACGGCCAGGCGCTTGCGATCCGCGAAAGCTACGGTAACCGGCGCGCCGTGGCGGATTCGCTCACCAACCTCGGCCTGGTGGCCGACGCGCAGGGGGACGTGGCCCGCGCCCTCGATTACCTGGAGCGGGCGCTGCAGACCTTCGAGGCCCTGAAATACCGGCGCTACATCGCCAACACCCACCGCCGGTTGGCGCTCGTGCTGCGCAAGGCCGGCCGCGTGGACGAGGCCCTGGCGCACCTGCAGACGGCGCTCCCGATCGCCGACGGCTTGAAAAGCCGGGAGGTGCTGGCCGACCTCTACCTCGAGTTCGCGCTGACGCACGAGGCTCGGGGTGAACTCGCGGCGGCCCTCGCCTACGAACGCAAGCTGGAGGCGATCCGCGAGGAGATGCGCAGCGAGCAGGACCGCCAGAAGATGGCGGAGCTGCGCGCCCGCTACCGTGAGGAACAGCACGTGCTGGAAATCGCGCTCCTGAAGCGCGAGCAGGAACTCCAGCAGGCGGAGATCCGGCGTCGCCGCTCGCAGAACATCGCGCTCGGCGTCGGCCTCGTCGGCGGCGTCGTGCTCCTGGGCGCGGTGATCTTTGTGCAGCTGGCCCGGCTGCGGGCCGAGCGGCGCATGCGCCTCGCGACCGACCATGCCCGGGAACGGGCCGAATCGGCGGAACGCCTCAAGACCAAGCTGCTCCAGATGGCATCGCACGACCTGAAGGTCCCGCTGATGTCACTCCATGCCACCGCCGCATTGATCGGCCGGTCGCCGTCCGCGACGGCGGAAGTGCAGCGGCTGGCGGCCGGGATCCAGGCGGACACGGAGCGGATGCGCAGCCTTGTCCGCGATTTCATCGAGGCCGCGGCGCGCGAGGACGGGAACCTCCAGCTGCACACCGCGGCACTCGACCTGACCGATCTCGTGCAGCAGGTGATCGGGCACCTGCAGCCAGTCGCGGCCCTCAAGTCCCAGCGCCTGATCTGCCAGGCGGCCGCCGCGCCGCTCCCGCGGGTGCTGGCGGATGCCGACCGGCTGCAGCAGGTCTTCGACAACCTGATCGGCAACGCGCTGAAGTTCACGCCGCCGGGCGGCGAGATCGTCATCGCCTTTGGCGTCGCCGGCAACTGGGCCTTCACCGAGGTGCAGGACAGCGGGCCGGGTTTCGGTCCGGCGGATTTCGCCCGGATCTTCTCACCGGGCGAGCCGCTTTCGGCCAAGCCGACGGGCGAGGAGGATTCCACCGGTCTCGGTCTCTTCATCGCCCGGGAGCTACTCACCCTGCAGGGCGGCCGTCTCGAGGTGCAGTCGAAGCCTGGAGCCGGGGCCGTCTTCCGGGTACTCCTGCCCGTGGCCGCTTCGGCCTGACCGCCGGCTCAGCCGAGGCCGTTGCGCAGGCACCAGCGGACCAGCGTGGGGACGTCGTGGAGGCCCAGTTTGGCGAGGATGCGGGCGCGGTGTTTTTCGACAGTGCGCGGACTCAGGCCCAACCGGTCGGCCACCTCCTTGGACAACAGCCCACGGGCGACGAGCCGCACCACCTCGCGTTCGCGCTCCGTAAGGTCTTCCGCTCCGAAGTGGGGCAGGGCCGGCTCGCCGGCGAGGGAGGGAACGGGCGGTGGCACGGTTGCGGAGAAGAACATCCCACCCTCCAGCACGCATTGCACGGCGCGCTCGATCTGCTCGAGCGGCGTGCTTTTGTCGACGAATCCCGCCACGCCCAGTGAAAGGAGCTCCGCCGGCAGGCCCGCCTCGGGATAGGCGGTCAGCACCATCACCTGCACCTTCAGCCCGTGCTGGCGGAGCTCGCGGATGATGTCGCGGGCGTCGGTCGTGTGCAGGTGAAGGTCGGCGATGAGCAGGTCAGGCGGTGAGGCCAGACACGCGGCGAGCGCCTGGCGACCGTCGGCGAAATCGCGCAGCTCCGCCGGCTGGAAACGCTGCAGGAGGGTCTCCTTCAGCAGCGCACGAAAGGTGGCGGTGTCGTCCACCAAAACGATGCGCGGTGCGGATACTGCGACGGGGGCAACGGGCATGGGCAGCGCAGGCAGTGCAAGGCTTTGTCGGGCGGGTGGCCAGCTTGCATTGCGTCCATTGTGTCGGTGGGCGCAGCCGGCGGGCGATGGCGTAGAACTACGACGATCATAAGGCTTGGCGCTGCCAGCCCGGGACGATTGCGTGGCTGGCCGATGAAACCCCGTCTGTCGCCTGACCCCGGCCGCCAGGAAGACCCCAACAAGCCAGCCGTCGAAGCGTCCGCCCCGGGTTACGGGATGCGGCATTGGCTGGGCTGGGTGCTGGGTCCGGGGGCCCTCCTGTTCACGCTGCTCTGGCCTGCGCCCGCGGGATTGAGTCAGGAGGGCTGGCTCACCGCCGGCGTCGCCGTGCTCATGGCCGTCCTTTGGATCTGCGAATCGCTGCCCATTCCCGTCACCGCGCTGATCCCGCTCGTCCTGTTTCCCGCCCTGGAGCTGGGCACCGTCCAGGTCACCGCGGCGCCCTATGCGAACCCCATCATCTACCTCTTCATGGGTGGATTCCTGATCGCACTGGCGATGCAGCGCTGGCAACTCCACCGCCGCGTGGCGCTCAACCTGATCGGCATCATGGGGACGCGGCCGTCGCGGATCATCGCGGGATTCCTGCTGGCCTCGGCCTTTGTCAGCATGTGGGTGAGCAACACCGCCACGGCCCTGATGATGCTCCCGATCGCGCTGTCGGTGCTGCAAATCCTGCCGCCGAGCGCCTCCGCCACGCCGGCGATGCGCGGCTTTGGCACCGCCTTGCTGCTTTCGGTGGCCTATGGGGCCACGACGGGCGGCATGGCGACCCTCATCGGCACGCCGCCCAACGCCCTGCTGGCGGCCTTTGTCGAGAGCACCTACGGGATCACGCTCGGCTTCGGCCGGTGGATGCTGCTGGGGGTGCCGGTGATGCTGGTCACGCTGCCGCTCGTCTGGCTCGTCCTCACCCGGGTCTCCTTCCGGCTCAGCAGCGGCGAGGTTCCGGGCATGAAGGAGTTTATCCAGCAGCAAAAGGCCCAACTCGGACCCTGGACCCGGGGCGAACTCATCGTCCTCACGGTCTTTCTGCTCACGGCCCTCGGCTGGGTCACGCAGCCGCTGCTCGCCAAGGTGGTGCCGCTCCTGACGGACACGACGATCGCGATGGCGGGCGGCCTGCTCCTCTTCGTGATCCCCATGAACTGGCGGCGGGGCGAATTCGTCCTGAATTGGGAAACCGCCAAGGGCCTGCCCTGGGACGTGCTGCTCCTCTTCGGCGGCGGGCTCAGTCTCGCGGGCAACATCGATAAGCATGGCCTTTCCCGCTATTTGGGGGAGCTGTGCAACGGGCTGGGTGGGGTGCCGGTCCTGCTGGCCCTCGCGGTCGTGTGCTTCGGCATCCTCATGCTGACCGAACTCACCAGCAACACGGCCACGGCCGCCACCTTTTTGCCGATCGTCGCCGCGCTGGCGCTGAGCCTGGGGCAAAACCCCCTGCTTTTCCTGATTCCCTGTGCCTTGGCCGCCAATTGCTCCTACATGCTGCCGGTCGGCACGCCGCCCAACGCCATCGTCTTCGGCAGCGGATATGTCACCCTGCCGCAGATGGCCTGGGCCGGCCTGTGGCTCAATCTTTTGCTGGTGCCCGTCATCGTCGGACTCGTCTGGTTGCTGGGTCCGTTGATCTTCGACATGGCACCCGGGGTGGTTCCGGCTTGGGCGCGGTGACATTCCGCCGGATGGCGTAGAATTACGCCACACCCGGGCCTTGCCTGCGCTCCGGGCGGCCTCATACCACCAAGTCCGTTTCCGCGTCGTATTCATCTGCTTTCCTGACCTACACCATGAACCTCGCCCACCGTTACCCGCCCCAGATTGCCGCCGGCCTCGCGCTGGTGTTCGCCGCCCTGACCAGTCACGCGCAAACCTCCGCGACCGAGCCGGATCAGGAGGTCGTGAAACTGGAGTCCTTCACGGTCACCGGGTCCAACATCAAGCGGCTCGACCAGGAGACCACGCTGCCCGTGACGGTGCTGGACCGGGAAGTCATGGAGCTGCGCGATGCCGCGCAGGCTTCCGATGCGCTCACGGCCCTGCCGCAGGTGACCGGTCTCCCCGGCAACGAGACGGCGACCCTCGGCGCCACTGCCCGTGGCGACAACGCCGCCGTGTCGATGCGCGGCATCGGCTCGAGCAACACCCTGATCCTCCTCAACGGCCGCCGGCTGCCCTATCACCCGATCAGCCAGTCGGAGGCGGGTGTGCCCACCCTCTCCACCAACGTGAATCAATTGCCGAACCGCGGTCTCGAGCGGGTGGACGTCCTCCGCGACGGCGCCTCCTCGATCTACGGCTCCGACGCCGTCGCCGGTGTGATCAACTACCTCACGCGCCGCGACCTCATCGGCACCGAGCTGTCCCTCCGCTATGGCGAGACCCGTTACGGCGACGGCGGCGAATTCCGCGCGACGCTGACCCACGGCCTCAATTTCGCCGACGGCCGGGGCCACGCCATGATCGTCGCCGACTTCTACCAGCGCGAGGCGATGTACGCCCGCGACCGCGATTTCGCGGCCGAGGCCGACCTGAGCTACCGGGCGCCCGCCCCGTGGAACGTTTCCACCAACACGACGTTCAACTCCCGCTCCGCGACCACCGAGTACGGCAACTTCAGCACAGGCACGGTCAATTCCAGTGGCGTCTTCACTGCGTCGCGGCCCTCGGGCATTCCGGCCTCGCTCGTGGCCTCGTCGGGCACCTTTTACATCGTGCCAACGACCACCGGGGTCGGCTTCCAGACCACCGCGCCGAGCCGAACCGGGGTCACGCGTGACTATTACTGGAACAACAACACCTACCGGGTCATCCAGCCGAAGTCGGACCGCTCCAACCTCTTCGTCAGCGCCGACTACGAGCTCCGCCCCTCGGTCACCCTCTTTGGCGAATACAGCCTCTACCAGTCCGACTCGATCACCTACCGCGAGCCCGACGGCATCACCGCCTCGACCGATGGCGACATCGTCGTTCCGGCGACGAATCCCTTCAACCCCTTCGGCACGCGCTTCTGGTCCCCGACCGGCGCCCCCAATACGGATGGCACCCCGCGCCTGACCGGCACGCCGGCCGCCGTGCGCATCACCAACAAGCGCCTCACCGATCTCGCCACCCGCACCGCCAATGTCACCAACGACATTTACCGCGGCGTCGTGGGCGCCCGCGGCAAGTTTGGCGACACGTGGACCTGGGAATCGGCCGCCCTTTACGCCGAATCCCGCGTGACCGACGACGAAGTGGGCCCGAGCCGGAAGAGCCTCATCAAGAACGCCATCAACCAGACCGATCCGGCGCTCGCCTTCAATCCCTTCACCCGGACCTTTGCCGTCCAGAATGGCGCCCTCGTGGTCACCGGGCCCTACACGAATTCCGAGAGCGTCCAGTCCACCTTCCGTTCGCGCTTCATCCGCCAGGGTATCACGAAGCTGGGCAGCCTGGACCTCCGGGCCTCCGGCGATGTCGTCGAACTCTGGGCCGGCAACACCCTGGGCGCCGCCGTGGGCGCGGAGTACCGGCGTGAGGTCTACGATGACTTCCGTCCGCCCTACGCCGGCCTCAATCCCGCCGACTCGGGACTCGATCCCACCACGAACGATTTCCTCGGCTTCTCGCCGAACAGCGACACGCATGGTCATCGCCACGTCGTCTCCGCATACGCCGAGGTCGTGGTCCCGGTGATCGGCAAGGACAACCGGCTGCCGCTTGTGCACTCACTCGAGCTGACGGCCTCCGCCCGATATGAGGACTACAGCGACTTCGGCCAGACCACCAAGCCCAAGGCCGGGCTCAACTGGCGCCCGACGCCGTGGGCCATGGTGCGCGCCTCCTACAACGAGGGCTTCCACGCCCCGAATCTCGCCCAGCTCTTCAGCGGCACCCTTATCCGCACCGCGACCGGCAGCACCGACACCTACCGCAGCGCGGTGACCGGGCTCACGACCGACGGTCCCTCCAACCGGCGCAGCGTGGCCTCCGGCAACCTGAACCTCGCGCCTGAGGAATCCGAGGGCCTGTCGGCCGGCGTCGTGGTCGAGGTGCCCGTCGTCAAGGGCCTGACCCTTTCCGCCGACTACTGGGAGATCAGCCAGACCAACGTCATCGCGTCCTCCGGCTCCATTGCTGACGACACGCAGGCGCTGCAGGACGCCACGCAGGCGGCCCTCGCGGCTGGGCAGAGCATCAACACGATTGACCTCGGCTCGGGCACGGCGGCTTACCAGGGCGATCCGTCGGTCGTGCGCCTGCCGGTGACCCAGGCGGACCGCGATTTCTTCGCTGCCTACAATGCCACCCGGCCCGCGGGCAACCAGCGGGCGGTCGTCGGTGCCATCGACTACCTGCGGACCAGCTATTTCAACCGCGCCTCGCAGTTCGTGAACGGCTTCGACTTCGATGTCGGCTATCGTTTCCCGCGCACCAGTCTGGGCAACTTCATGGTGAACACCAACTGGAGCCTCCTGAACGATTTCCATGCCTACAACTCCGCGGGCGCCACGCGCACCGACCTGCGTTGGACCAACGCCGCGGCCGTCGGCGGCGCCTCGCCCAAGTGGCGCGGCACCGTGGCCCTGACCTGGAAGCGCCAGGCCTGGAGCGCCGGCGTCTCCGCCTACTATATCGGCGACTACACC
>CAZGJB010000197.1:1126-7004 GCA_964526145.1 uncultured Opitutaceae bacterium | reverse complement strand
GGTAAGGGGCACCGCCGGAAAGGGGAAGGGGAATTTTCGCCTTTGCGCCGGAGGGATGATCCGCATGAACTGGGTCGCTCATGAAGCTATATGTCCTGCCGGCCGGGCCGATTCAGACCAATGCCTACCTGCTTTGCGATCCGGCGCGGCATGAGGCCATCCTGGTGGATGCGCCCGGCGACGTCTGGGCGGAGGTCGAGGGCGTGCTGGAGCGCGAGGAGTGTCGCCTGCAGGAGCTTTGGCTGACGCACGGGCACTGGGACCACATGCAGGGCGCGGCCGAGGTTGTGCGCGCGACCGGAGCGAAGGTCCGGGGTCATGCCGACGATCGGCCCATGTACCTGACGCCGGAGATCATGCGGCCGTACCTCATGCCGGGGATGACGCTGGAAGCGGTCAACATCGACCACTGGATGGGGCAGGGCGACACCTTCGCGGCGCTGGGGCAGACGATCGAGGTCCGCCATGTGCCGGGCCATTGCCCGGGCAATATTCTCTTTTACCTGCCGGCGTCGAAGCTGGCGCTCGTGGGCGACGCGCTCTTTGCCGGCAGCATCGGCCGCACCGACCTGCCCGGCGGCAGCGCCGAGAAACTGGCTGACTCCATCCGGCGACAGATCTACAGTTTGCCGGAAGACACGGTCGTCTATCCCGGTCACGGACCGGAAACGACCGTGGGCGACGAAAAGCGGCACAATCCCTATGTCCGGGCCTGAACACGAATACTTCATGCGGCGCGCGCTGGAACTGGCGCGGACGGGTTGGGGCCGCACGCATCCGAATCCGATGGTCGGCTCGCTGATCGTCGAGGAGGGCCGGATCGTGGCCGAGGGGGCGCACGCCGAGGACGGCGGTCCGCACGCCGAGCGCCTGGCGCTCCTGGCGCGAGGCAAGCCGCCGCGGCCGGGTGCAACCCTGTACGTCACGCTCGAACCGTGCTCGACGCCCGGGCGCACCGGCGCGTGCACCGATGCGATCATCGCCTCGGGCATCCGCCACGTGGTGGTCGGGGCCACGGACCCGAATCCGGCCCATGCCGGGCGCGCGTTCGAGGTGCTCCGGCAGGCGGGCATCGAGGTCACCACGGGCGTGCTCGCGGCCGAGTGCCACGACCTCAACCTGATCTTCAACCATTGGATCACGACCGGTGGCCCGTTGCTCGCGGCCAAGTCGGCGGTGACGCTCGATGGCATGATTGCCTGCCGCACGGGCGACTCGAAGTGGATCACGGGCGAAGCTGCCCGCAATGACGTCATGCTGTGGCGCCGGCTATTCCCGGCGATCGCGGTCGGTGCCGGCACGGTGATGAAGGACAACCCCAAGCTCACGGCCCGGGTCCCTGGTGCCGAGCCCTGGTGCCCGATCCGGTTCGTCTTCGACGGATTGCTGCGCAGCGTCACCGACCGGACCATGCCGCAGGTTTACACCGACGAGCACCGGAACCGCACCGTCGTCGTCACCACCCCCCACGGGGGCATGGGTTACGTGCGCAAGCTGCGCGAGCTCGGCGTGCAGGTCTGGATCCTGCCTTCCCCCACGCAGCGGGTGAGCCTGGTCGAGTTTCGGCGCAAGTGCGCCGAGGAGCGCATCAGCGGGGTGTATTTCGAGGGCGGCCCCACGCTCGTGAGCCAGCTGCTGCGCGACCGGCAGATCGACTACCTGTTCGTGTACCGGGCGCCGGTGGTCCTGGCCGATGGCCGGGCCAAGACCATGCTCACCGGGCTCCGCACGGAACGCATGGCCGATGCGGTGCGACTGGGCGATGTCCGACACAGCGTGATCGGCGACGACACCCTGACCCGCGGGCGCGTGGTTTACCCGGAACGCATGTTTGTCGATGAAACTGTATTTGGCCTCGGGTAACGCCCACAAGGCTGGTGAATTCCAGGCCTTGGCCGCGGCGGCCGAGCTCGAGGACGTCGAGATCCTGTCGGCGCGCGCGGTGGGTGGAATGCCGGCGGTCGATGAAGATACTGGCACCTTCATCGGCAACGCGCGCAAGAAGGCGCAGGCGCTACGGCAGATCGTGCCGGCGGCTGCCTGGGTGCTGGCGGATGACAGCGGCGTGTGCGTGGATGAACTCGGCGGCGCGCCGGGGGTGGAGTCGGCCTATTTCGCCGGACCGCAGGGCGACTCGGCTGCAAACCTGCGGATGCTGGTCGAGCGCATGCGGGGCGTGCCGGATGCGCGCCGCGGGGCGCAATTCGTCTGTGTGCTTTTGCTTCTCGGGCCGGATGGCGTCGAACAGGTCTTTGAAGGCCGGTGCACGGGCCGGTTGAGGCATGAGCCCGCCGGTGGTGCGGGCTTCGGCTACGATCCCATCTTCACGCCCGATGGCTTTGTGCAGAGTTACGCCGAGCTGGGCGATGAAGTGAAAAACCGGATCAGCCACCGGGCGCGTGCATTCGCGGCGATGGTGGCGTGGCTGCGTCGCTAAAACTTCCGGCGTATTCCACATCCGCCGCTAGGGGTTTCGCGGGCCTGAAGCGTTTATACAGGCGTGTCGCTGACCATGACCGGTCGCGCCCAACCCAACCACCTACCAAACATGAAGTGTCTGCCTACTGCCAACGCGCGCTTGATCCTCGCGATGAGCGCCTTGTTCCCTGCGGTGCTGGCCGCCCACAACCACGAAGCGGCCGAAAACAAGATCCGCGACCGCGTGGGAGTCGTCGCGGCCGATTACGTCGATACGGATGTGCGCCTGCGCCTGTTCACCACCAAGACGGCCAAGCCGACGTCGGTCTTTCAGCCGGTGCTGACCGTCAGCCCTGGCTATGCCACCAATCCCTCCCTCGCGTCGGATGGTGCCGGGGCCTACTTCCTCGGCTCGGCGCTGGCCTTTGGCTACGACCGCCGCGACGCCGAACAGAACACCGCTTGGTCAGTTGGCTACGAGGTCAGCGGACTGTTCTTCGAGAGCGAGGCCGACGAGAACAACGAGGTCGATCAAGTGCTGTCCGTCGCCTACCAGCGGAAGCTGGCGTGTGGCACCCAGCTGAAGTTCGGGGTCTCTGACACCCAGGTCGACGTGGATTACACGGGTCTCCTGAACGTGGCTGCCGCCGGTTTCGATGTGCGGATGCCGATGGGCGACAATCTGGTCGCGGGCTTCGCCTACACGCACCAGATCCGCGAGGCGCTGCTGCCGGTTGCGATGGCGCGGCGTGATCCGGATGCGGTGCGGCGGGTGCCGGCGATCCTGCTGGGCACGGACCTGTCGCGCTATGGCTCCGGCCTGCCGCAGGTGACCGTGACCTACGCCAACTACTGGAACCTGGCGGATGGTGCCGACGAGGACTTTGAGGCGCGGCGCGTGGCGCTGCGGGCGGCGAACTGGCGGTTGAGCGAGGGCGTCACGGCCGATCTCGATGCGTCCTATGAGGACCGGGCCGGCGAGAACTTCTCGTCCCGCTTTGTCGGTCTGATGCGCCGCGAGGATGTGCTGACGCGCGTGAACGTGACGCTTAACCATCGCATGCCGGTGTTTCGCGATGTGCCGGTGAGTCTGTCAGTCGGCTACGAGCGGTCGGAGTCGAACCTCACCAGTGCCAATTACGACGGCTGGACCTTCGCGTATTCGTTCGTGAAGGCGTTCTGAGTCGTTTCCGGATTGCCTGCTCCGCCTGGGGGTGGAGCTGCATGGGTAGCCAAAAAGAGAGAGCAACAAAGGTGGGTGCGGATCCCGTTGGACCCCGACGGCGGTCCGCACCCACTCCGTTTAGTGCGGCAGCGCCTCGATCGTCGCCTTCATCGTGGCGTATTGGGCGGCGGTGATCTCCTTGAAGCCGAGGCGACGGGCGTTGATGAGCATGGGCTCGAGGGGCAGGTCGTGGTTCACGTTGCGCAGCGATTGGTGCAGGCCCCAGTAACGGCCGGCGCCAGAGTAGACGCGGATGCTCCACGGCTCCATGGCGACGCGACTCTCAAACATCGCGACCATCGAGCCGCGGATGTAGAGGCCGGTGCCGCTCCAATGCTCGCTCAGGCGCGGGTAATTGTGCACGCCGCCGCTCGTCTGGTTGTTGGACCCCGAGCTGGGCGCTCCGTCGGTCAGGCCGGAGGGATCGTGACCGGTCGGCACGATGCCGATGAGGAAGCAGGCGGAAATCTCGGTCACGGTCGGTGCAAACTTGCTGGTGCGGCTCGAACCGCTGCCGGCAATGGACACGAGGTTGGGCATGGCTCCGGGGACGATGCCGGTACTGATGCCGTCGAGCCGATTGCTGCTGCTCGGGTTGGAGGTGCGCCAGCTCGCACTCCAATTGAAAGTGTCGTCACGCCGGTTGGCGCTGAGCGAATCCGACCATCCGGACGATTGCGCATGCGAGCCGCTCGAGCTGAACACCGGCTGGGACAGGATCGTGATCGCGTCGCCAAACACCGAGCAGAGCATCTCGGATGAGGTTTCCGGGTATCGGGCGCTGTAGCCGCCAGGGTTGGTGGAGGAGGTGGTGGTCGCGTTGATGGTGCCGTCTGCGTTGAAATGGCCGACGACGTAGGCGGCGTCGTTGGTGCCGAAACTGAAGCCGGTGCGGCCCGGATAGGAACTGCCGCTGAGCGAAACCAGCGGACCACGTCCGTTCCAGAGGCGGACCCCGGAATCGACCCGGACGGGGACGCCGGAGGAGAGCGTGCGGGTCTCGGCGTCGACGGAGTGGATATAGATCGTGATGCCGTCGTACCAGGGCGACTGGCCCGTGGAGGTCACGAGGCTCGCGCCGCCGGCGGCGTAGTCGCCCGGGGTGGCGGCGATGGCCGCGATCGCGGTGCCGTCGGACGGATCGAGCGGAGCGTAGTAGATGCGGAAGGGATCCGCGGCGTTGAGCGTCGTGCTCGTCGGGAGCGTCGTGTACGCCGTGCTGCCGAGCCCCAGGCCGTAATTGTCGCGCGAGGCGGAGGGGTTGAAGATCGAGTCATTCCACAGGGTCGAGGTCGTCGGCTGACCCGGGTAGTAGATCGAGCTGGTGGTGACGGTGGCGCTGATGCTGCCAGGCGTGCCGGAGAGCGTGCGGTCGACGGCCATGCGGAAACGGGTGAGATCGAAATCGATCTTCGCGATGGGACGAGGCGTGTAGCTGTTCGAGGCCGACCGTCCGAAGGGATACCCCTGATTGCCGTTGGCGCGGCGCAGGTCGTAGAAGTAGGCATCGTTCAGGGTCGGGAAGGTCGGCACCGTGCCGGGTGTGTGCGCATAACCGGCGCCATTGGGCAGGGTGGTGGAGTCACTCGCGACCCAGTTCGAACCGTTCCAGACCTTGACTTTGGCATACGCCTGCTGGGGAACGCGCAGCACCTGATTATGGCCGACCGAGGTGTCGGTGCGGAACCGGTTCGGCAGGTTGTTCAGGTACATGTAGTCGTCGGTCGGATCCGTCGGCGTGCCGTTGTTGTTGTACCCGTAGCTCGGCTGACCGGGCAGAATCACCTCAGTGATGGTCTGGGTGCCGTCGGTGTTCACCGTGTTGAGCCAGCAGCGGTAGGAATGGCCGAGCATGGTGACGGCGGTGCCGTCGGGCTTGGTGCCGGTTCGGGCGGTGTCGTCGGGATTCACGATGATGTAGAGGCCGGCCTTGCGGGAGAACTTGGTCTCCATGAGGCCCGCCGAGTCGTCGGCCGATGGCGGCTCGATGATCTGGCGGCCGTTGTCACGCTCGTCGACGGAATCGGTGGCGGGATCGTCGGTCTCAGCGTAGTCGGCGACGTCCGGCAGCACCAGGTTGGTCACGCCATGCACGGCGGTCCGCAGGTTGATGCCATACGTGTTGGTCGCGAACACCTTGAAGTTGTTCTGGGTCGTGGTGGTCTCGGTGCTGCTGCCGTACTTGTGGTCGCGCCACGTGCTGCTGTTCTTGACGTTCGTCACCGTGCCGGTGCT
>CAZGJB010000197.1:0-1116 GCA_964526145.1 uncultured Opitutaceae bacterium | reverse complement strand
GTGCTCGAATGCTGGAAGTTGAGCGGTCCGGTGCCGCCAGGGCCGTCGTCCTCGGCGCCGTCGTCCATCCAGGTCGAGCCCTTGTAGCCGGTGTCGGCGTAGAATCCGCCGGAAGCGGAAACACGGTCGGTGAATTGGACGGTGTTGGAGAACCCGGTCTGGCAGCGGGCGATGAAATTGCCGTTGGTGTGGACCGGGCCGCTGATGACCATGTCGGCGCCGGGGCCGAACTCGAGGTCCATATTGTAGAAGATCGCGAACTGGAAGAGCGGGATCATGTCCACGGCGAGATCGTTCTGCGTGTACGCGACGACGGAGCCGAGCGACGGGTGGGTGGCCGTGGCCTTGGTGATGATGGGCACGCTGCACGTGTTGACCTGGAGGCCGGCGTTGGCGTTGCCGGGGTTCGTGGCCGGGTCGATGAACGTGAGGCCGGTGGCGGTGGTGAGCCCAGCGCGGACCTCCATGCCCGTGTCGGCGGAGGTGTAGGCCGTGTCGAGCACGTCGTCCGGCGGCATGCTGACCGCGTTGGAACCGGTCATGAAGGCTACGGGGGTGCTGCTGCGCGTGCGGTAGAGCTTGGTGCTGATCTGCTCGGCGGCGTAGAGGGAGATGTTCTCCGCCATGTTCTTGGCGCGCAGGATGAGGCGGTTGCGTTCATTGCCTCGGCGCTCGTTGAGCGTGTAGGAGAGCATGCTGGCCGTGAGCAAGGCCAGCATCGCGGTCAGGATGACGACGGTGAGGAGGGCGGAGCCGCGGTCGCGGGGGCAGGAGGAGGAGGCAGTCATGGCGTTATCTCCGGGGCGAGATCGTGTAGTTGAAACTGCTGCTCGAGAGCAGGTTGTTGGTGGTGCTGCCGTTGATGAACTCGAGGTTGATCGAGATGAAGCCGTTGGTCGGCGTGGAGTCCGGCGACTCCGTGCAGAAGACCGGATAGCGGTCGCCGGAGGCATAACCGGTGTAGGGTGCCGGGACCTTGCGCCCGACGGTCCGGCTGCTGATCTGCCGGGAACCGCTGCGGAATGGACTTCCGCTCAGGTTGATCGCGTTGAGCTCGGTGGCCAAATTGGTGTGGCCGTTGGAGGCCCCGGACGTGCCTTCACCCCAGTCGGCGGT
>CAZGJB010000196.1:3887-7047 GCA_964526145.1 uncultured Opitutaceae bacterium | reverse complement strand
TGTATTTCGACCTCGTGGGCAAGCCCAAGCACGATCCCGGCATGTCGTTCTCCGCGATCCGCGAGGCGCAGGAGCAGGCGCGCAACCGGCGGCCGAAGGCGAAATGGGAGAAGGCCGAGGAGCCGGACGACGATTCACATGCAACGCTCGAAGATTGATTACCGCGGCGGGGCCGCCCTCGGCCTCCGCACGCGCCAGCTCGAACTCGACGTCACCACCGCGGTCGGCCCGCGCGTCGTCGCCCTGCGCAGCACCCGCGGCCGGGCGGGCAACCTGTTCCTGGAGTTCCCGGCCGACGAGCAGCGCTATCACGGCTATTTCCTGCGCGGCGGCCACCGCCTCTGGCATTCGCCGGAGCACATCGTGCGCACGTACCAGCCGGATGACGCGCCCCTGCAGGTGAAGGACCTGGCGAACGGCGTCGCGCTCACGCAACCCATCGAGGCCAAGACCGGCCTGCAGAAGGGCATCAAGCTCGAGTTCATCGCCGCCGGCACCGTGCGGGTCACGCACACCCTCGCGAATCGTGGTCTTTGGGCCGTGTCGTGCGCGCCCTGGGCGCTCACCATGCTGCGCGCCGGCGGCTACGGCGTGCTGCCGCTGCTGCCGAAGGGCAGCCATGCCGACGGCGACCTGCTGCCGTCGTACTCGCTGGTGCCGTGGACCTACACCGATCTTTCGCTGCCGGTCTGGGACCTGCAGCGCGACTTCATCGGCATCGACGTGCCGAAGGCCAAGCAGGCGCAGAAGCTGGGCATCACCAACTATCCCGGCTGGTCCGCGTACTGGCTCGACGGCACAACCTTTGTGAAGGCCGCGTCCGTGCAGGCGAAAGCGGCCTATCCCGACCTCGGCTCGTGCTTCGAGGTGTTCACGAATGGCGCGATGATCGAGTTCGAGACGCTCGGGCCGCTGGCCGAGATCGAACCCGGCCGCAGCGTGACGCATGTCGAGCATTGGACCGTGATCGATGGCCTGCCGAAGCCGGCGACGCCCGCGGCGTTCGCCAAGCTTGCGGCCAAGGTCGCCACGTGGCTGAAAACCCTGAGGTGAGCGTCCTGCGAATCGTCTTCCTCGGCTCCGATCCCATCGCGCTTCCGCTGCTCGACTGGCTGGCGGGGGCGGGAAGCAGTTGTGCCGAGGTCGTCGGAGTCTTCACCCAGCCGGACCGTCCCGCCGGCCGGGGTCAGCACGTGGTGGCCAATGAGATCAAGCACTGGGCGCTCGGACACGGCCTGCCGGTGCATCAGCCGGAAAAAATCGATGCCGCAGCGCTGGCGGAGTTGACCGCATTGCGACCGGACGTGGCGCTGGTCATGGCGTACGGGCACATCCTGCCGGACGCGTTCATCGCCGGTCCGCGCCTGGGCACGTTGAACCTGCATACGTCGCTGCTGCCGCGTTTCCGTGGCGCGTCGCCGATCCAGGCGGCCGTGGCCAGCGGCGAGGCGGAGACAGGTGTCAGTCTGATGCGCATCGTGCGCCAGCTCGATGCCGGCCCGGTGGCCGATGTCGAACGCGTGGCGATCGCGCCGCTCGACACGGCGCTGGCCGTCGAGGCCAAGCTCAGCGAGGCCTGCGTGCCGCTGCTGGCGCGGGCACTGCCGCGGCTGGCGACAGGGGAGCTGAGATTCGTTGAACAGGACGCGGCGGCGGCGACCTTCTGCCGCCGGTTGGTGAAGGCCGATGGCGTGCTGGATTTCTCCCGCCCGGCGACCGAGCTGGCGGCGCGGATCAATGGGCTTTTCCCGTGGCCGGCCTGCGCCGTGGAGATCGGCGGGCAGCCGATCAAGTTCGGGTTGGCCGATGCCATCGCGGCGGATGCGACCGAACCCGGCTTGGTGGTCGGGTCCGACGCGCAGGGATTGTTGATCGCGACGGGGCAGGGGACGTTGCGGGTGCACCGCCTCCAGCGGCCGGGCGGACGCATGTTGCCGGCCGCAGAGTTCCTGCGCGGCTGCCCCATTGCATCGGGCACGCGCCTCGAATCGCACCCGATGCCGCCCCTCGTCTCCAGCGAGCCGTTCCGACGGTAGGCTTGTTTTTCCGGGACCATCCCGCAAGCTGGCCGCATGTCGCATCGCATAATGCCCGGGTTGCTGCTCGCCCTGGTCCTCGCTCCGGCGGCTCCAGCCCAGAACCTCCAGTATGAAGTCGCAGGTTTGCGCGAGGACATCCGCGGACTCGTCCAGCGCGTGGGCGAGCTGAACCTGCGCGTCGAGCAATTGGAGCGCGAGAATGCCGAGCTCCGCCGACGCTCCAACTCGCAGGATTTCGCCACCATCACCCAGCTCAACGAGGCCGTGGCCGACCTCAACCGGACCATCAGCGCCGCGACGGCCAGTTCCAAGTCCGAGACCCTGCAGCAGGTCGCCGCCCAGATGGAACGCCTGGCCAAGCAGACGAATGCCGCCATCGATTCCCTCGCCAAGGGCATGGCCACGCGCCCCGCGGTAAACAACATCTTCACCGAGGACTACCCCAAGGAGGGCCTGAGCTACACCGTGCAGAAGGGCGACACGCTGTCGTCGATCGCGACGAAGCACAGCGCCAAGGTCCAGGACATCATCAACGCCAACAAGATCGTCGACCCGCGCAGCATCCAGGTCGGCCAGACGCTTTTCATTCCAACCACCGCCAAATAACATGAGCGCCGCCCCCAAATCACGCCTCGGTCGTGGACTCGGCAGTCTGATCGCCAAGGCCACCCCGGTCCCGGCTGCGGCCACCCCGCATGCCTCCGCGCCCGTGGCGGCCCCGGCTCCGCATCCGGCCCCGGCCGGTGCGCCCGGCTACAGCGAGATCCCGGTCCACAGCGTGGAGCCGAGTCCGTACCAGGCGCGGCGCGAGATCCCGCCCGACCAGCTCGAGGAACTCGCGGCGAGCATCCGTTCGGAGGGCCTCCTGCAGCCGATCGTCGTGCGGCAGGCCGGCGACAAATTCCAGCTCATCGCCGGCGAACGCCGCTGGCGCGCGTTCCAGCAGCTCAAGATCAAGACCATCCCGGCCCGCGTGGTGCAGGCGAGTGACGCCACCTCGGCCACCCTCGGCCTGATCGAGAACCTGCAGCGTGAGGGATTGAACCCGATCGAGGAGGCGCACGGATTCGCCAGCCTCATCCGCGATTTCGACCTGACGCAGGAGACGGCCGCCGACCGCG
>CAZGJB010000196.1:0-3877 GCA_964526145.1 uncultured Opitutaceae bacterium | reverse complement strand
GTCGGCAAGGGCCGCGCGACCGTGGCCAACACCCTGCGCCTGCTCACCCTCGATGCCGAGATCCAGGGCTATGTCGGCAAAGGCCTGCTCAGCGCCGGCCACGCCAAAGTCCTCCTGGGCGTGACCGATCCCGCCGAGCGCATCGTGCTCGCGCGCCGCGTCATCGAGCAGGGCCTCAGCGTGCGCGCGACCGAGAAACTGGTGCAGTCCGGCAAGGCCGCGGGCGCATCCGGTCCGGCCCGGCGGCACCGCCGGCTCCCGTCCAAGGACAGCGCGGCCGTGGCCGACATCGAGAAAAAGCTCACCTCCCATCTCGGCGCCCGCGTGGCGGTGCTGCACACGCCCAAGAAGGGGCGCATCGTCATCGAATACCGCGGCAACGAGGATCTCCAGCGCGTGCTGGAGAAGCTCGGCGTGACGATCTGAGGTGAGGCAGGAGCGATCCTGCTTCGGATCTCACTTCTTTTTCTTCAGCTCAAACCCCGGCAGCAGCTGCTGCTCGGCGATGCGGCGGTAGAGGTCCTTGAGCGCGTCGTTGGCCGAGTCCTCAAACGCTGTGGCCAGGCGCCAGCGATCGCGGGCCCGGGTCCACGTGATACCGGTGCCGGCGAAGATCCCGAGGGTGGTTTCCTTGCCACGATCAGTCAGCTTGGCGCTGAAGGTGCATTGGACGTTGTTGGTGAGGTCGACGCGCCACTCGACGAGCGTGAGTTCGAGCAGCGGAACCTCGGCCTTGATGTCGGAGGGATGCGCCGCAAAGCCGACGATGCCCTTGTAGCCCTGGCGGCGGAAGGTGTCCTCGAGGCGGTACGCGAGCGTGCGCGCAATGTCGTCGTCGAGCATCGGCTGGAACGTCGGTGGCACGCTGACAAATACTTGCAGGGCAGGCTTTTCAGTGGCCGCCGGCTTGGCGTCCCCGGCCTGGACATGGCCGACAACGAAGCCGAGAGGGAGGAGGGTGGCGAGGCAGACGTGACGCAGGGAGGTGATGGTCATGTTCGTTGGGGGTGAAGCCCCTGACGACCGCGGCGGCGGGGATTTGTTTCCCGGGGAACCAACCGGAACGGTGCATTGACAAACGGTCGGGCACTCTGATGCTTTCGACCCTTCATATGAGCATTGTCCTCGGCATTCTGACCTTTGTCCTGATCCTGATCTCCGTGTTTCTCATCCTCGTCGTGTTGGCCCAGAAGGCCAAGAACGACGGTGGCGTGGGTGCCGCCCTCGGCGGCGGCATGACGGAGTCGGCGTTCGGTGCCGACACGGGCAATGTGCTCAGCAAGGCCACGATCAATGCGGCCATCGCGTTCTTCGTCCTGAGTTTCGGCCTGTACCTCGGCCACATCTACCAGCGCACGCACGCGACCCAGAACGCCGACGCACTGCCCACGATTGTCGTGCCGCCGGCGGCCACCACGACCGCCACGCCTGCCCCGGAAGCCACCGCTCCGGCGGCACCGGCGCCCGAGCAGAAGGCTCCCTGAGCCCATCGTGTCGCGCGGTCTGACAGCAACGCTCGCCCTTTCCTGGCGGGCGTTTTTTGTTCTCGCCCTGGCCGGTTTCGGCCCGGCGGCCGTCTCCGCACCCGCGGGTCGCACGGTGCGGCCGTCGCCCACGTATGTGCAGATTGGACAGCCCGACCAGGCGGAGGGTGGACGCATCCTGCGCTCGTTCCGCGGCATGGGGATCGCGGGGGATTTCTACCTCGATTTCAAACTGCAGGTCCGACCGCGCCGCGGCGAGGAGCGCGAGATCCCGGGTCGGCTCTGGGGTGGGCGCAATGAGTTGGGGGCGGTGTCGCGCATCAGCCTGACGGGCGAGACGGGCCTGGAGCGACGTCTGCTGCTGCAGAATGGCGCTGCACCCGCTGCCTGGAGCTGGACGGCAGGGCAGGCGGAGGCATCAGCGATCGCCGTCGGCGACCTGTTCGCGCCGCTCGTGCCGGACACGCAGATCAGCATTTTCGACCTGCAGATGCCCTACCTCTACTGGGAGGAGTTTGTCTTCGAGGGCGTCAGCAAGATCCGCGGACGCCCGGCGCACACGTTTCTGCTCTATCCGCCGGCGGACTTCCTGGCGGCGTATCCCGGACTCAGCGGCGTGCGCGTGCACCTCGATACGCAGTTCGGCGCGTTGGTGCAGAGCGAGCTGCTGGACGAGCGCGGCCGGGTCTTTCGCTCGCTGGCGGTGCTCGACCTGAAGAAAGTCGGCGAGCAATGGATGGTGAAGAGCATCGATCTGCGGGACGAGCGTTCGCGCGACAAGACGCGGTTCCAGGTCACGGCGGCGGCGCTGAATCTCGACCTGGCGGGTGCGGTGTTCACCGCGGAGGGGCTGCCGGAGGCGATCACGCGTCCGGCGACGGTGACGCTGCTCGGGCCATGACGTGCGCCCGGAGCTTCCAGGCGGTGGTCTATGACCTCGACGGCACGCTGGTGGACAGCATGCCGATGGTGTTGCAGGCTTTTGCCTACGCGCTGGAGCCGTATCTGCCGCCGTTGGCGCCGATGGAGCTGTTTGCGCGCCTGGGCGGTCCGCCGGACCGGACGTTCCGGGACCTGCTCGGCAATGAGGCGCACGCCGCGGCGGCCATGCGGCGGCTGGAGGAATTCAGCCGCGCGAACTGGCGCCTCATCCGGGCCTTCGACGGCATGGATGGGCACCTGGAGGCGATGCGGGCCGACGGGCTGGTGCTGGCATTGTGGACCGGTCGCGAGCGCGAGAGCACCGAGTGGATCCTCCGCGAGCAGCGACTGGAGGCGAGATTGCGCACGGTGGTGTGCGGCGACGACCTGCCGACGCACAAGCCGCATCCGGGTGGGCTCGAGGAGATCCTGCGGCGGTTGGCCGTGACCCGGGAAGAGACGCTTTTTGTGGGCGATGCCGACGTGGACGTGATGGCCGGCTCCGAGGCTGGCGTGCGCACGCTCCTGATCCGTCACGGCCGGGACGTGAAACCGGAGGTGCTGACAAAGGCCTGGCGCGTGGTTGAGACGCCGGCCGAGGCTTACGCGGTGGTGCGGGCGCTTACCTGAGCACGTTCTCCGTCGTCGGATCGAACAGCTTGGCCTTGTCCATCTGGAAGGTGATCTTGACCTTCTGATTGACGTCAAAGCGGTCGGTGGCGCGGACGCGGGCGATGAAGGAGTGGGCGCCGGTGTCGAGGTAAAGGTAGGTTTCCGCGCCCATGGGCTCGGAGACCTCGACGTTGACCTCGACCGTGTGGGCGGGGTTGGGCGAACCGAGGGTGAGGGAGTCCTGGGCGTCCTCGGGGCGGATGCCGAAGATGACGGGCTTGTCGACGTGGCCGGCGGCCTTGTGGGCGAGGTCGTCGGTGAGCTGCACCTGGATCGGTTTGCCCTTCGCGTTGGTCTCGACGAAGACGAGGTTGTTGGCGGCGCGCTTGATCGTGCCCTTGAAGAAATTCATCGGCGGCGAGCCGATGAAGCCGGCGACGTAGATGTTGGCGGGATTGTTGTAGAGCTCGAGCGGGGCGGCGACCTGCATGATCACGCCGTCCTTCATCACGCAGATGCGGTCGCCCATCGTCATGGCTTCGACCTGGTCGTGCGTGACGTAGATCATCGTGGCGCCGAGGCGGGCGTGGAGCTTCGAGATCTCGGTGCGGGTCGAGACGCGCATCTTGGCGTCGAGGTTGGAGAGGGGCTCGTCGAAGAGGAACACCTTCGGCTTGCGCACGATGGCGCGGCCGACGGCGACGCGCTGGCGCTGGCCGCCGGAGAGGGCCTTGGGCTTGCGTTCGAGGTAGGGCTCGAGGCCGAGCATGGCGGCGGCCTCGCGGACGCGGGCGTCGTTCCAGGGAGCGCGGGTGACGTTGCCGAGCCCGTTCTCGCCGCCGGTGAACTCGGTCCACCGA
>CAZGJB010000195.1:0-7082 GCA_964526145.1 uncultured Opitutaceae bacterium | reverse complement strand
ATTGCGGTGGATGACCGGGCCGGCTTGGTCGGCGCGGAGGACGAGGGAGGCGGATTCGGTGGCAGGCATGGCGAGGGTGGTGGCGAGAAGGGCGAGGCTGAGCGCGGGGAATTTCATTGGGGCGGCAGAGGAACGGGCACGACATCGGCGGGGGCGGACCACGCCGCGAGTGGCTCCAGATCCGGCGCGACGGGCGCGGCCGCGCCCGCCGTCAGGAGCACGGCGAGGCGCAGGGTGCCGTCGGCCGGGGCCGTCGCGGTGGCGATGAGCAGGCGAACGCCGGGATTCGGGGCGTTGAAGCCGTCGGCAGGTGGCTCGGCGGAAGCGACGGTGAACGCGGCGGCAGGAGCGAGGATTCGCGCCTGCAGCGTGCGGCCGTCTTGGGTCAGGACCGCGGCCGTCTGGTCAACGGCGATCTCGGCCCGCGTGGCCAGCTGCCAGCGGACGACGCTGCCGGGGCGGAGGCCGGTGAGCTCGTCCTGGATGAGGATGCGGCGGCCGGGCAGCAGGCGGTAGCCGCGACGCGCGGTCGCGGCCTGCCCGGCGTAGACCTCCGTCACGTCGACGATGGCGTGCGGGTTGGCGTCGGCGGCGGAGAAATGCGTGATGCGGCCGTAGCCCGCGACGCGGTGCGGTTGGTCGTCGATGGTGACGAGGTTGTGCGTGCGGTGGTTGAGGCGGTGCACCTGCCAGCGCTGCGAGTCCTGGGCGCGGTTCCAGAGGTCGACGTTCTTCGACTCGAGCGAATGGTAGTCCTGCATGCCGAGCTCGATGGCCCAGCGCACGCCATCGGCCTCGAGGACGAAGGAGCCGGCGTCCATGTGCGCATGGTTAAGCTCGGCGGCGCCGCCCTTGAGGGCGAGGTAGAGCGCGGCGGGATCGGTCCAGGACTCGCGGAAGACGGCGACCGGGTTGGCTCCGCGGCCGAGCCAGCGCAGCGGCAGGGCGGGCGGCACGATGGCCGCGGGCTGGTCGGGCCACCAGAGCATCGAGAGCACGGCGAAGCGGTCGCGCAGGGCGGCGGCCAGGGCGTCGTCGGATTGGCGGAGCAGGCGCAGATCGGTCGCGAGGAGGCCCGGATCACCGGTCTGGCGGGCGAACCAGGAAAGCGCGGGTTGGAAGGAAGGCGCCTCGATGCCGTCGGAGAAGTTGTAGAACCGGCCGGTGGGCCCGATCATCTGCGCGAAGCCGCCGGCGCTGGCGAGGAAGCCCGGCGCGGCGGAGAGGTTCCAGTCGGTGCCGAGGGCGGAGGCGAGGGCGGCGTTGAGGACGACCTGATAGGTGGTGCCGTAGGTCCAGTAACTGGGGCCCTCGGGATAGACGCCGTCGGGCGCGTAGGGCTTGAGGCCGTAGCGAATGAAGTTCCGGGTGAGGTCGAGAACCTGGCGCGCGAGGGCGGGGTCGTCGTCGGCGATCACGAGCGCCCCGAGACTGAGGCCGCCCCAGCAGACCTGGTTCCAGTTGTGGTCGGCGACGTGCCACCAGTTGTTGGCGTCGGCGGGATCGAGGCCGGGGCGCAGGCCCTTGGCGATGATGGCCTGCCGGATCGTGTTGCGGGCGGCGGGGGTCAGGGCGTCGTCGAGCCAGTCGCAGCCGAGCGCGAGGGCGGCGGTCATCTCGCCGGCGTCGAGGAAGTGGGAGGGATTCCAGTCGGGGAACCCGGCGGCCGCGAGCATCTCGGCCTCGGCGCGGCGGGCGAAGGCGGGGTCGTCCGTGGTGCGGTAGGCGTAGGCGAGGCCGAGCACGCGGCCGACGATCTGGCGCGAGACCCCGAGCAGGCGGCGCCCGGTTTTTTCGTAACGGGCGGGTGGCTCGGCAAGGAGTTGGCGCGCCTGGGTGATCAGCCCGTCATGAAAGGCCCGGGCGAGGGGATCGGCGGCGACGCGCTGGCGAATCTGCGCCCAGTCAGACGCGTGCACCAGCAGCCGGGGGTGACCGGAGCGCAGGGTGGCGAGCGGATCGGGGGCGGACGCGGTTTGGGCGGACATGGAGGGAGCGAAACCCAGGCAAACAGCCACGAGGGTCAGCAGGGCAGGCAGGTAACGGGGCGACACCCGGCAAGATTGCCCGGGCGAAGGGGATGCGTCCATGCTGGAAGGAGCGGACCGTTTGATCCGGGCTGAGGTATTAACCGCAAAGAACGCAGAGAACGCAAAGGATCGATCCCCGATCCGTGGAACCACTAATGCACACTAATAGAAGGTAATGGTCGGAATCCGATATTCCGGAAATTCCCGGGCAAATTAGTGTTCATTAGTGGTTCTTCGGTTTGGAGGGTTCGATCCTTTGCGTTCTCTGCGTTCTTTGCGGTTAAATCGGTTTGCCGGACCATCCGAAAACGGGGGGCTTTTATCCGATGGGGTGGGGTGGTTGGATGGGGGCTTAAACCTCGACCCCGCTTTTTCCATGCCTGCCCCCGATCTGACCCAAGGTGATTTCACCCTGCCCGGCGAAGCCGGCCATGAAGCCCTGACTCTGCGCCTCGCGCAAAAATGGGGCGCCGACACGATCCGCGACTCCGACGGCACCCAGCTCTCGCCGGAGATCGTGTCGTCCGGCTACGCGATCTACTCCACGATCTGCCTGCCGCGGTCCGTGCAGCCCTGGGCGCGCGAGCATCACGACCAGCTGCAGCAGAACTTCCTGATGACCTTCCCGGTCGTTGCGACCAAGGCGCGGACCGTCATCACCTTGCTCGCCGGCTTTTACACCGAGCAGTTCGCGGTGAACTTCAAGGCCAGCCCCAAGCGCTGGTGGCAGGTCTTCGACCGCACCACGGGGCAGGAAGTCCCGAAGACCCGGTGGAGCGTCAATCCGCGCGCCGGCACCGTCGTCATCACCGGCACCGTGCCGGGGCACCAGTACACCGTGAATTTCCTCGCCCTCCGCCTGTGGGAGGAGATCTCGATGTACAACCACCTCACCAACAACTGGGGTGACCGCGAGCACCTCGCGGCGGTGGACCCGATGCAGCCCGAGGTGCAGAAGGTCCTGCTGGCGTTCCTGGAGACCTGGCTGCGCGAGCATCCCGCGACGCGCGTCGTGCGGTTCACCTCGATGTTCTACAACTTCTCGTGGTTCTGGGGGGCCGAGCACGCGAAGCTGCGCGACGTCTATTCCGACTGGGGCGACTACGCGATGACGGTGAGCCCGCGGGCGCTGCAGCTCTTCGAGAAGAAATACGGCTACCGGCTGACGTCGGAGGACTTCGTCAACGGCGGCCTCTACAACTCCACCCACAACGCCCCGTCGCGGCGCTACCGTGACTACGTGGCGTTCATCCACGACTTCGTGATCGCGTTCGGCCGGCAGTGCATCGACCTCGTGCACCGGCATGGCAAGCTCGCGTACGTCTTCTACGACGACCACTGGATCGGCGTGGAGCCGAGCAGCCCGCGGTTCCGCGAGTTCGGATTCGACGGCCTGATCAAGTGCGTGTTCAACGCCTTCGAGGTGCGGCTCTGCGCCCACGCGACCGGCGTGAAGACCCACGAGCTGCGCCTGCACCCGTACCTCTTCCCGACGGGGCTGAAGGGCGAGCCGACCTTCAAGGCCGGCGGCAACCCGACCCTCGACGCGAAAAACTTCTGGATCGACGCGCGCCGCGGCCTCGTGCGCGCGCCCATCGACCGCATCGGCCTCGGCGGGTACCTGTCGCTGGTCGAGCCGTTCCCGGATTTCCAGGATTACATCGCGGGGCTCGCCCGCGAGTTCCGCCTGCTCAAGTCCTTCCACGCCGGCGACCGGCCGTGGACCGCGCCATGCAAGGTCGCGATCCTCACGGCGTGGGGCGACCTGCGGGCCTGGACGTGCTCCGGGCACTTCACCAAGGGCGTGGTGCTGTACGACGTCCTCGAGGCGCTGGCGGGGCTCGCGCTGGACGTGTCGTTCATCAGCTTCGACGACCTCGTCACGCGGGGCGTGCCCAAGGGCGTGAACGTCATCCTCAACTGCGGCCGCGCCGGCTCGGCGTGGAGCGGCGGGCATTACTGGGACGACCCGCGCGTCGAGGCGATCCTCACGCAGTTCGTGCAGCGGGGCGGCGGGCTGTTGGGCATCGGCGAGCCGAGCGCGCGCCCGCGGCCCGGGCAGTGCTTCAAGCTGGCGCGGGTCCTCGGCCTCGATCGCGACAGGGGCGACCGCGTGGCCAACGGCAAATACAAGTACACCCTGCCGACGGCCCCGGCGGCGGCGCATTTCATCACGAGTGACGTCACGGCGCCGCTCGATCTCGGGCCGGAAACCGACGGCATCTATGTCCTCGGCGGCGACACGCAGGTGCTGGCCGACCGCGAGGGCGGGCCGCGGCTGGCGGTGCACGGCTTCGGCCGCGGGCGCAGCGTTTATCTCAGCGGCTTCAAGTTCAGCGCTGAGAACACCCGGCTCCTGCACCGCGCGCTGTTCTGGGCGGCGGCGAAGGACGCCGGGTGGGGCGCCTGGCAGTCGACGAACGTGCGGACCGAGGCGACCTGGTTCGCCAAGGCGGGCAAACTCGTGGTCATCAACAACGCCGGCGAGCCGCAGGAGACCGTCGTGACCCTCGGCGACGGGCGCACGGCCCGCACCGTGCGGCTCGAGGCGCACGGGATCGCGATTCTGGATGTGAACGGGTAATTGGGGATGCCGGCCGGGGCAGGGCCGGAATGGGTGCGCGCAGGCCGTTCGCGGCCTCGCGCAAGCGCGAACCCTACGGCAAACACCGCAGGCTCCTAACCGTTATCAGCCGGCCTGTTGAACCCTCCGGACGGTCCGGTTGCGGCGGGTTCGCGCTCGACGCGGTGTGGCGGCATCAATCTGCTCCTTCCCCGTTCATGAATCCCCCCGCCCCTGCCGCCGCCCCGGCTGCGCCCCAGAAAAGCAAGATCTGGACCGCCGGCACGCTCACCTACACGACCGGCGCCCTCGTCGTGCTCTTCTGCTGGATGCTGTGGGGCGACTTCGCCTGGCAGCTCAAGGAGCGCGCGGCGCCGCCCGTCGTGCAGATCATGCTGCGGAAGTTCCAGGCGTCGGACTTCCTCACGGGCCTCTTCCTCCTCTCGCTGCCGGCCGCGGTCACCGTGCTGCTGGCGCCGATCATCAGCTATCGCAGCGACCGCCACCGTGGCCGCTGGGGCCGGCGCATCCCGTACCTGCTCATCACCTCACCGATCGCGACAATCGCGATGTGCGGTCTCGCCTTCAGCCCGTGGATCGGCACGTGGATCCACAAGGAGATGGGTTGGTCGCCCGGCGCGCTCAACCTGACCATCATCACGGTGCTGGGTCTGTCGTGGACGCTGTTCGAGTTCGCGACCGTTGCGGCCAACGCGGTCTTCGGCGGCCTGATCAACGACGTCGTCCCGCGGGAGCTCATCGGCCGGTTCTTCGGCATGTTCCGCGCGGTGAGCCTGTTCACCGGGATGATCTTCAACTATTTCCTGATCGGCCACGCGAAGGAGTACTTCATGCCGATCCTCGTGGGCATCGGCCTGCTCTACGGCGTCGGCGTGGTGCTCATGTGCTTCATGGTGAAGGAGGGCGATTATCCGCCGCCGGAGCCCGTCGAGGACGGCAAGGGCGGCCATGTCTTGGCGGCCATCAAGTCCTACAGCCGCGACTGCTTCTCGCACGCCTACTACTGGTGGGTCTTCGCCTCGATGGCGCTGTCGGCCATGTGCTTCGTGCCGATCAATCTGTTCAGTGTCTATGCGGCGGAGAGCTTCGGCATGACCATGACCACCTACGGGCGCTACATCGTGGTCACGTACGCCTGCTCGCTCGTGCTGGCCTATCCGCTGGGCTGGATGGCCGACCGCTTTCACGCCACGCGCATGGGCATCGGCGCCCTGGCGGTTTACGGCATCATCATGGGCGCGGGATATTTCTGGATCTCGGGCCCGGAAACCTTCGGCGCGGTCTTCTTCGCCCACGTGGTTCTGTCCGGCTGCTATTTCACCGGCACGGCGGCCTTGGGGCAGATGCTGTTCCCCAAGCTGAAGTTCGCCCAGTTCGCCGCCGCCGGCGGCATTCTGCTGTCGGTCTGCAACGTGGCCTTCGGTCCCATCCTCGGCATTTTGCTCGACCTGCTGGGCCACGATTACCGCTACACCTTCGGCCTGAGCAGCCTCATGGCGTTCATCGCGCTGCTGCTGAGCCTGGTGGTGTATTACCGGTTCATGAAGCTCGGCGGGCCGAAGGGCTACACCGCGCCGGAGTGAGGCGGGGAAAAGCGTCGGGGCTTACGGCACCTCGTGCCAGGCGAAGCCTGCCCAGTTGAAGTTCACGTTGTAGCGGTTGAGCAGGTGCACGACGATCTCGTTCCGGCCGGCCGCGTACGCGACCGGGAATTCCGCCGTGGCGAAGCCTGCCTGGCCCTCGCTGCGGAAGACCTCGCGGCCGTTGACGTGCACGCGCACGGCGTCGTCGTGGCTGAAGCGCACCGTCGCGGTGCGCGCCGCCGGGCTCGTGACCAGGCGGCGGGCGAGGTAGGCGTGGCCCATGCCGCCGAGTTCGGACTCGCGCTTCACCCGCGTGCCGTGGCGCGCGAGGTAGGTGAGTTCGAGCATCGGTCCAAAGCTGAGCTGCTTCATCCAGCCGCGGGTGAATGATTCCTCGACGAGCTCGCAACGGAAGGTGCGGCCCGCGTCGAGGTCGGCTGCGGCCGGCAAGGCGGACGCGAAATCGCCTGCGATCTCGTGGCGCGCGTCAAGGGGCAGCCGCACCGGTCCGAAGCAGTCCCACTCGACGTTGAGCGGATTGTCGGCGTCCGCGATGGTCGTGTCGGCCGGCGTGTCCTGATACCAGTAGGCCACGCTGCGCGTGACGAGATTGGGATAGGTCCCCCAGTAGAGGCTGAAGCTTTCGCGGAACGGGTACGGGTTCTCGAGGTGGAAGCGCACCCGGCCCTGGTCGTTCGGGTGGGCCACGGCGAAGGGGTGGTTCGCGCCCTGGCCGAACCAGGCGAAGGTGAAATAGTCCTCGCCATTGATGCCATGAAGAAAGGCCGGGCGGGCGCCCTCGCCGTCGATGACCGCGAAGTCACCGCCGCCGTGGTCATGACCGGTGTTGTAGAGCGCCATGCCGAGCCAGTGGCCGCGACCGCG
>CAZGJB010000194.1:0-7096 GCA_964526145.1 uncultured Opitutaceae bacterium | reverse complement strand
CGCGGTGGCGCCGGCAACCGCATGATGCGGCCCGCCCAGAACCAGCAGGCCGCCCAGGAAAAGCCTTCCCCTGAGGTCGGCGGCGACCGTCCGGCGATGGAGGGGCGCACCGACATCGACTCCGCCCAGATCATCAGCGGGCAGCTTTCACCGCCGACGCCGCCCGAGCCGAGCGCACCGCCGGTCGAGGTCACACCCGAACAGGCCACCGCCGCGCCGCGCGCCGAGCAGAATCCGCTCTCGGGCTTCGAGAAGATGGAGGGCGACGACAAGGACAGCTACGGCAGCAACATCGCCAAGTTCGCCGAAAACGCCAAGCCCGTGCCGGAGAAGGTCGAGGGCGTTGAAAACGCCCAGCTGATCGAGGGCGCCACCACGCCCGGGCAGCAGCGCATTGACCCGCGCCGCCCGCGGCCCGCGCCTCGCCTCGAGCGCCGCGCTCGTCCGGCCATCTTCTCCGAGAACAAAATCGGCACCGCCAACATCGGCCCCGTGGCCTTTGATGCGAAGTGGAGCAACTACGGCCAGTATCTCCAGCAGCTGATCGAGACGGTGCAGATCCAGTGGGACCGCATCTTGATCCAGAGCCGCGTCTATCCGGCCTCCGGCACGATCGTCATCGTCAAGTTCCGCCTCGATAAGAAGGGCAACGTCGCGGAGATCATCGACGTCGGCCCGAGCTCGGTTGCCGACCAGGCCTCGCGTTCCTGCGTGAGCGCCATCACGGCGCGCGCCCCGTACGGCGAATGGACCGAGGACATGGTCCAGGTGCTCGGCGAGTCACAGGAACTGACCTTCTCGTTCTACTATCAGTGAGCCCCGTGCCGGAGAGTTTCTGGGCCGAACTGCCCCTCGGTCGGGAGGTGACCCAGATCGCCGCGGATCCCGTGGGCCTGGCCGCGTTCAACAAGCCCGCCGGCGTCCTTTCCCATCCGAACGAGCCGGGCGACGAGCCGCGGGCCCTCCTGAACGCGCCTTACGAGCGGGAAGGGGAGTGCTACGTGTGGACCGCCGGCGGCATGCCTCGCCGGCTGTGGCTGCTGAACCGGCTCGATTCCGCGACCTCCGGAGTGATTCTGGTCAGCGCCGACGAGGCCCTCGCCACCGCCATGCGCGAGCATTTCCGCCACAAGCGGGTGCACAAGGTTTACAACGCGGTCGTCTTCGGCCGTCCGCCGGCACCAATCCAGGTGTGGCGCGACCTGCTCGCGGTCGAGAAGCGGGGCGGACAAATCCGCACCTCCACCCGCGGCCACATCCCGGCCGAGAGCCGCATGTCAGTCCTGCGCAGCGGCATCGGCCCGGCCCAGGGCCGCACCCTCATCAAGCTCGAACCGATCACCGGCCGCAGCCACCAGCTGCGCGTCCAGTGCGCCAAGCGCCACCTGCCCATCATCGGCGACCAGACCTACGGCGATTTTCCGCGGAATCGCGAGTTTGCCAAGGCCTCCGGCGAGAAGCGCCTGTTCCTGCATTCGCTTGAGACGCAGTTCGACTACGAGTTCGACGGACGCATCCGTCACTTCGCCGCCAAGGCGCCGCTCCCCGCGGCCTTCCTCGCGATCCTGCGGTGAGGGGCCATCCGCAAGATTGACAACGGCGCCCTCACCGGACGCAATCGCCCCCGTGATTCGCTTCAACGCCCAGTCCTTCGGTTTTGCCTTCTGGTACTACTTTACCCGGAAGCACACCGGCGGCTGTCGCGAATCCTGAATCCAAAATCCAGATTTTCGCCCCTTAAGCCGCCTGATCCAGGCGGCTTTTTTATTTAACCTGAAACCAACGCCATGATCCTCCCGAAAAATCCCCGGCTCACGCCCGAACAGCTGACCGAAGTCACCGACATCGTCACCGAGTTCGGCTGCAAGATCCAACCCATCATCGGGGCCGTCCGCACCATTTACGCCATCGTTGGCGACGAGCGCGACGAGCTGATGATCAACCGCCTCGAGGGCCTCGACTACGTCGATCGCATCGACCGGATCCAGTCGCCCTTCAAGCTCATGGACCTGCGGTCCGATCTGGCGAATGGCCGCCTGACGATCGGCGGCGTCACGCTGGGCCGGGAGCTCTTCGTCATCGCCGGCCAGTGCACGATCGACCCGAAGAACCCCAACTATTTCTACGAGACCGCCCAAGCCGTGAAGGAAGCCGGCGCTCATGTCATCCGCGGTGGCGTGTGGAAGCCCCGCACCAATCCATATTCGTTCCAGGGCGACACCAAGTCGCTCGATATCCTCATGGAAGCCTCGCGCCGGACCGGGCTCCCGGCCGACACGGAGGTGATGGAGGAGGATCACATCCGCCTCGCCCTCGACGCCGGCGTCACGCTCCTGCAGATCGGCGCGCGCAATGCCCTCAACTACTCGCTCCTCCGCGCCGTCGGCCGCGCCATCGGCAACCGCGCCGACCGCGCCGTGCTTCTTAAACGCAGCATTCACATGGGCCCGATCAGCGAATTCATCTCCGCGGCGGAGTACATCGCGGCCTTCGGCAATCCCAACATCATCCTGTGCCCGCGTGGCACGAGTCCGGCTCCCGACGGATACCGCAACCACCCCGACGAGAGCATCACGCCGCTCCTCAAGGAAAAGACCTGGGCGGCGGTCGTGGTCGATCCCTCCCACTCGGTCGGCAAGGCCGTCTACGTTCCGTCCTGCGCCCTCGCCGCCGTCGCATACGGCGCCGACGGCCTCTGCATCGAATCCCACGTGAGCCCCTCGCACGGCATCGGCGACGATCCCAAGCAGGCGCTTACGCCGGAGGTGTTGGCCAAGACAATCCGCCAAGCCAAGCAACTCTGGGCGCTGCGGCACGCCGGGTGATGGAGCCGGGCGCCTAAAGCAGGTTGAGTTGCGCGTCGTCCGCCGGCGTCACGCTGATCTTCTTCTTCGGCCGCGCCGAGGGCGTCGGGGAGGGCAGGGTGACGCTGGTGTCGTCTGATTCCAAACGGGTGAGGATGGTCTTGGCCCGGTCGATGACGCTGAGCGGCAGACCCGCCAGCCGTGCGACCTGGATGCCGTAACTGCGATCGGCGGCGCCGGGGACGACGCGGCGGACGAAGACGATGTCGTCGTTCCACTCCTTCACGGTCACGGAGAGATTGCGCAGGCGCGGCAGGTGTTTCTCGAGCTGGGTCAGTTCCTGGTAATGCGTGGCGAACAGCGTCCGCGGCCCGCGGTCCGGATCGCGGTGCAGGTGTTCGACGACGGCCCAGGCGATGCTGAGGCCGTCATAGGTCGAGGTGCCGCGGCCGATCTCGTCGAGGATGATCAGCGAGCGGTCGGTCGCGTTGTTGAGGATGTTCGCCGTCTCGTTCATCTCGACCATGAAGGTCGAGTTGCCGCGTGCGAGATCGTCGCTGGCGCCGACGCGCGAGAAGATCCGGTCCACGAGCCCGATGCGGCAGGTCTTGGCCGGCACCCAGCAGCCCACCTGCGCGAGCAGGGTGATGAGCGCGACCTGCCGGATGTAGGTGGACTTGCCGGCCATGTTGGGGCCGGTGATGAGGGCGAGCTGCGCGTCTTCGCAGGAGAGAAGCGTGTCGTTGGGGACGAAGGCCTGGCTGGACCCGCGGGCGACCGCCTCGGGCACCTTGAGCATCTGCTCGACGACCGGGTGGCGCCCCTCGGTGATCTCGAGCGCATCACCATCGTCGAGCGCCGGCCGGCAATAATCCCACTCGCGGGCGAGCAGCGCCCAGCCGGCAAGGACATCGAGTTCGGCGAGGGCATCGGCGGTGTGCGTCAGCGCGATGGCGTCGTCAAGGATGGTCGCGACCAGCTGGTTGAAGAGCTCGAGCTCGCGCGCCAGGGCGTTCTCCTCGGCGGAGAAAATCTCCTTCTCCTTCTTGCGCAGCTCCTCGGTGACGTAGCGCTCGCCGCCGACCGTGGTCTGCCGGCGGATGTAGTCGGCGGGGACCAGGTGCAGGTTGGCCTTGGTCACTTCGATGTAGTACCCGAAATTGTTCGTGAACCTGACCTTGAGGCTCCGAATGCCGGTGCGCTCCTGCTCGGCGCGCTCGAGATCGGAAAGCCAGGTCTTGTTGTCGGAGGTCAGTGCACGCAGGCGATCGAGCTCCGCATCGTAGCCGGCGCGGATGTAATTGCCCTCCGCGAGGTCGGCGGGGAGCTCGTCGGCAAGTGCGCGGGCCAGGAGTTCGCGCAGCGCCGGCAGCTCCGCGATCCGCGGGAGACAGGCCGCCGATAGCTGGCCGCCGGCGGCCGCGAGTTCGGCGCGCAGGGCGGGCAATTGGGCGAGCGTGTCGCGCACGCCGCCGAGCTCACGCGGGTTGCGCAGGCGGTTCTGCAGGCGGCCGAGGATGCGGGGGATGTCGCGCACGTTGCGGAGCAGGTCGCGCAGCGTGGAAAGATGGGATGGGGCGCTGATCAGTTCACCGACGAGCGTCTGGCGGCGGATGATCGCCGTGAGATCGAGCGTGGGCGCGGCGAGCCAGCGTTCCAGCAGGCGCGCACCGGCCGCGGTGGCGGTGCGGTTGATCGCGTTCATCAGCGATCCCTCGCGGCCGCCGCGGATGGAGGCGAAGATCTCCAGGTTGCGCAGCGTCGCCGGATCGAGCAGGAGCGTGCCGGCGCTGCGGTATTCCTGCAGGCTGCGCAGGTTTTCCGGTTTCGCGCAGAGGTTCTCGGTCGCGTAATAGACGAGGGCGCCGGCGGGGCCGAGGGCCGGATGCGTGTGGGGGAGACCGAAGCCCTGAAGGTTGAGGACGCCCAGGGTGTCCATGACCGTGCGCGCGCCAGTCGCAGTCTCGAAGTTGTAGGCGGGCAACTCGGAACAGAGCCGGGACGTCGCGAAGGCGTGCAGCGCGTGGACGGCGATCTGATCGTGGGGCGCGGTCTGCCAGATCGCCAGCGTCCCCTCGGCGACGAGCAGCTCGGCGGGATCAAGCGCGGTCAGGACCGGGAGCAGATTCTCGATGCGGGGATCGGTCGCGAGCCGGAACTCACCCGTCGACAGGTCGAGCCAGGAGGCATGGAGACCCGCCTGATCGAGCGCGAGGGCGGCGAGGTAGTGGTTGCGGTTGGCGTCGAGCTGGTTGGCGGCGAGGGTCGTGCCGGGCGAGAGGATGCGGGTCAGCGTGCGGCGCACGAGCTTGCCCGCCTTGGCGGGCTCGGCCTGGTCGCAGATGGCGACCTTCTTGCCGGCGGCGAGGAGCTTGTTGACGTAGGTGTCGGCCGCATGCGCCGGGATGCCGGCCATGGGGTGTTCCTGGCGGCGGGTGAGGGTGAGGCCGCAGATCTTCGAGGCCACGATGGCGTCGTCGAAGAACATCTCGAAAAAGTCGCCGAGCCGGAAGAGCAGCAGGGTGTCGCGGGGGAGGCCGCGCTTCACCTCGAAGTACTGCTGCATCATCGGGGTAACTTTCGGTGCCTGGCTCATCGGGCCTGCAACGCTCAGGCAAAGGCGCGGGAGGGCAAAGGAAAAAGTGACGGATGCTTGCTTTGGGCGGCGCGCCTTCTTGGCTCGAAGCGTGACCGTGCCACTCTTTCATCGCGACTTCGGCGGCGCCGGGCACCCGCCCGTCGTCATCCTCCACGGGATGCTCGGTTCCTCGCGCAATTGGCAGACCGTCGGGCGCGATCTCGCGGCGCGCTACCACGTGCACGCGCTGGATGCCCGCAACCACGGGGCCTCGCCGCACGCGGAGCCGATGGATTATCCGGCCATGGCGGCGGACGTGATCGCCTGGCTGGATGCGCAGGGCCTCGAGCGGGCCACCCTCATGGGCCACAGCATGGGCGGAAAGACCGCGATGTGGCTGGCCTGCCGGCACCCGGAGCGGGTGGCGCGGTTGATCGTGGTGGACATTGCCCCGCGCAACTACGCCTGGCCTGCGCACCGCGAGGAGTTCGCGGCGCTCAACGAACTCGACCTGTCAACACTGCGTTCCCGGGCCGAGGCCGAGAAGCGCCTTGAGAAGCGCGTGCCGGAGTGGGCGATGCGGAAGTTTCTCGCCACCAATCTGGAAACCGACGCCTCCCATCACTGGCGCTGGTCGATCAACCTGCCCGTGATCACGGCGGCGCTGACCACACTTGAGCGCAATCCACTGACGACCGCAGACCGCTTCGACGGGCCGGCGCACTTCATCAGCGGCGGCAAGTCGGCCTATGTCACGGCCGATGACGAGTCGGCCATCCGCCGCCATTTCCCAGGCGCGAAGCAGATGGTGCTGCCGCACGCCGGGCACAATCCGCACATCGAGAGACGCGACGAATTCGTGCCAGCGGTTAAGTCGCTGAATTGAATTCACACGGGCGGAGGACCTGTTTCGCTGGGCGGCTGTCCCCCCATGGAACTCCTCCAATCCGGCTCCCTCAAGACCTGGCAGTCCCCCGAGACCCTCTCCCTGAACCGCCTCCCGGCGCGCGCGACGACGTATCCCTATCCGTCTGCGGCTGCGGCCCTCGAGAATTGCCGCGAGGCTTCGCCCTGGTGGCGCTCGCTGAATGGCGACTGGGATTTCCGCCTCGTATCCCGACCCGAGGAGGTGCCGGCGGAGTTTGTCCGTCCGGACTATGCCCTCGACGCCGCCTGGTCGAAGCTGCCGGTGCCGTCGAACTGGACGATGCACGGCCACGGTCACCCGCACTACACGAACGTCGTGATGCCGTTCAATGACCTGCCGCCGCAGGTGCCGACGGAAGATCCAACCGGGCTTTATCGGACCCGGTTCACAGTGCCGAACGACTGGGACGGCCGCCGCACCATTCTCCATTTCGGCGGCGCCGAGAGCGTGCTGTACGTCTGGGTGGACGGGCAACCCGTCGGCCTCGCCAAGGATACGCGCCTGCCGTCGGAGTTCGATCTGACGCCGCACGTGCGCGCCGGCGGCACGCACACCCTGGCCGCTGCCGTCGTGAAATGGTCGGATGCCAGTTTCGTCGAGGATCAGGACCAGTGGTGGATGGGGGGCATCCATCGCGAGGTATACCTGTATTCGCAGGCCAAGCTCTACCTCGAGGACGTCTTCGTCCGCGGTGACGTGCAGCCAAATCTGCGCGACGCCCAACTCACGATGGATGTGCGCGTGGGCGCGCCCGACGCCGAGGCCAAGGGCTGCCGCATCCGCGTC
>CAZGJB010000193.1:382-7113 GCA_964526145.1 uncultured Opitutaceae bacterium | reverse complement strand
CGTTCTCCGACCAGCTCAAGCGCCAGGCCCAGGACAACGTATCCGAACGCGTCCGCCCTTTCGGCGTCCGCGCCACCACCATCTTCGGCAACGACACCGCGCTCGCCTGGCGCACGATCGGCGCCGAGATCGAGCGGCTGCGCCAGGGCGACGGCCCCGCGCTCATCGAGGCGTACACCTACCGCTGGAACAGCCACGTCGGGCCCGAGGACGACAGCGCCAATGCGTACCGGCAACCGGGTGAACTCGAGTTCTGGAAGGCCAACTGCCCGATCGCGCTCCTCGGCGAGAAGCTCAGGGCGGCAGGCCTGCTCGACGACGCCAAGATCGCCGTCTACGAGGCCGAGGTCGCCGCCGAGATCGCCGCCAATTTCAAGTTCGCCAAGGAAAGCCCCTTCCCCACCGACACCCACTGGCGCCACATGAATTTCGAGGACGCCACGCCGCTGGCCGACAAGCTCCTCGGCGCAGTCACCACCGGCGGTGGCAACTTCGACCAGTACCAGGATGAGGCCAAGCTCGGCCCGTACTGATCACGCCCGCGAACTCTCACCCAACCTTTCCGCTCCGATGTCTCGTCAACTTTCCTACGCCAAGGCCATCCTTGAGGCCACCGACCAGGCAATGAGCCTCTGCCCCGAGGTGATTGTCCTCGGCCAGCTCGTGGACACCCAGTCCGGCATCTTCGGCACGACCACGGGCCTCGCCAAAAAATACGGCCCCAATCGCGTGCAGGATTTTCCCGTCGCGGAAAACCTCATGACCGCCACCGCCATGGGGGCTGCCCTCACCGGCCTTCGACCCGTGATCTGCCACCAGCGGCTCGACTTCATGGTCTACTCGCTCGACGCGATCGTGAACTGGCTCGGGCTCTGGCGGTTCAAGTCCAACCTCAAGTCCGCGATGCCGGTGACCATTCGCACCATCGTCGGCAAGGGCTGGGGCCAGGGCCCCCAGCACTCGAAGAACCTGCAGAGCTGGTTCGCCCACATCCCTGGCATCCGCGTCGCCGTGCCTGCCACCGCCTATGACGCCAAGGGCCTGCTCCTCGAGGCCATCCTGGGTGAGACACCCACGATGTTCGTGGAGGGCCGCGGGCTTTACTCGATGACCGACGACGTGCCGGAGCAGCCCTACCGTGTCCGTTTCGGCCAGGCGGTGGTGCGCCGGCCCGGCTCCGACGTGACGGTCGTCGCCGTCGGCCTGATGGTCCCGCTCGCCCTGCGCGCCGCCGCGATCCTCGAGAAGGAGGGCGTCAACGTCGAGGTGGTGGACCCGCGCACCCTATCGCCGCTCGACCGCAAGACGATCTGCGATTCCGCGTTCAAAACCCGCCGCCTGGTGGTGGCGGACGGCACCTGGCATTCGTTCGGCTCCGCCGGCGAGATCATCACCAGCGTCGTCGAGAACCTCGGCGACAAGCTCAAAGCCAAGCCGGTCCGCGTCACGCTGCCAGACAGCCACACCCCGATGAGCCGCGCACTCGAGCCGGAATACTACCCCGACGAGAACGACATCGTCACCGCGGTCCGCACGACGCTGGCGTAGCCCCGAGATTGCCCGCATGGCCTTCCTCGATTTCATCCAGCAGGTCCACACGGGCACCAAGCGCGACTATCTCGCACGGGTGCTGGCGGGCAACAAGGCCGAGTTCGCGACCATCGCCAAGCGGTTCGACCGGGACTACTGGGACGGCAGCCGCAACACCGGCTACGGCGGCTACAAGTACGACGGTCGCTGGATGGCCGTGGCCGAGCGCATCGCGAAGCACTATAATCTCCAACCCGGCGCCCGCATCCTCGACGTCGGTTGCGGCAAGGGTTTCCTCCTGCACGAGTTTACCCGGGTCGTACCCGGGGCCGAGGTCGTCGGCCTCGACGTCTCCGCCTACGCGCTCGAGCACGCCCTGCCGGAGGTGAAGGCAAAGTTGACCCTCGGCAACGCCACCAAGCTGCCGTGGCCGGACCAGGCCTTCGATCTCGTGGTCTCCATCAATACGCTGCACAACCTTCGCCTGCCGGAGCTTGAGCTCGCGCTGCAGGAAATCGAGCGCGTGGGCCGGGGCGCCAAATATATCCTGATGGACGGCTACCGCACCGAGCAGGAGAAGGTGAACTTGCTCTACTGGCAGCTGACCTGCGAGTGCTTCTTCACGCCGGAGGAATGGGAGTGGCTGTTCCGGAAGTGCGGCTACACCGGTGATTACGGCTGTATTTTTTTTTGAATGAACGCCGCCCGCGCCCAGTGGAGCACGCCTGATGGCATCCGGGAGGAACTGGACCTCACCCTGTTCATCCCCTGCCTGAACGAGGAGAAGCGCGTCGGGCCGACGATTGAGACGGTGCAGGCCGCGATGCAGGGCCTGCCTTACACCTATGAGATCCTGGTGACGGACGACGGTTCGCGCGACGGCACCGCGGCGGTCGTCGAGGCGTATCAGCGGCGGCACCCCGGCCTGAAACTACGGCTGCACCGCAACCCGGCCAACCTGGGCCTCGCCCGCAGCTTTGTGGATGCCTCCTTCCGGGGGCGCGGCCGCTTCATTCGTCTGATCTGCGGCGACAACGTCGAGCCCAAGGAATCGATGGCCACGATCCTCGGATGCCTGGGTCAGGCCGACATCATCATCCCTTACTACCCCGCGGTGCCGGGGAAGAGCCGGTTTCGCCTCTTCATTTCCGGCTTCTATACCCGGATCGTCAACGTGCTCAGCGGCCACCGCCTGCACTACTACAACGGGCACCCGCTCTACCGGCGTTTCGACGTGATGCGCTGGGCCTCGTACAACTACGGCTTCGGCTTCCAGGCCGACCTCCTCACCACATTGCTCGACGAGGGCGCCAGCTATGCCGAGGTCGCGATCGCCGCCGTACACCAGAACAAGGGCCAGGGCACCTCGTCGCTCAACCTGCGCAACTTCCTCTCGGTGGCCTCCAGCCTGGTGGAGATCACCTCGCGGCGCCTGAAGCGGTGGTTTTATCCGCCCGCGCCCCGTCCGGCAGTCGCAATCCCAGCTCCATCCGCGCCCGTCCCTGTCTCCGCCTTTCCGACCATGAACCACGCCACCACCCGCGAGCCGCAGTACCAGCCGTCCCTCGACCTCGTGAAGGAGAACGGCCCCGCCAGCCTCGGCCTGATGACCAACCAGGCCTGGCACGACGATCCGCGCCATCTGGTGTTCACCCTCTCCCGCTACAAGTTCGTCGCCAAGATGCTGGCCGACCGCGCCCATGTCCTCGAGGTCGGATGCGGCGACGCCTTTGGCACGCGCATCGTCGCCCAGGCGGTCCGGCAACTCACCGCCACCGACTTCGACCCCGTGTTCGTGGCCGACGTCAACCGCCGCATGGATCCCAAGTGGCGTTTCGAATGCCGGCAGCATGACATGTTGAGCGGGCCCTTTCCCGGCCAGTATGATGGCGCCTACGCCCTCGATGTCATCGAACACATCCAGCCGAGGGACGAACAGGCCTTCGTCAGCAACATCGTAGGGTCGCTCACCAAGGAGGGCGTGCTGCTCCTCGGCTGCCCCTCGCTGCAGTCGCAGGCCTATGCCTCGCCGCCGAGCAAGGCCGGTCACGTCAACTGCAAGACCGGCGACGCGATGCGCACGCTCCTCGCGCAATATTTTCACAACGTCTTTGTCTTCTCGATGAACGACGAGGTCGTGCACACCGGCTACTCTCCGATGGCTCATTACCTGATCGGCGTCGCGTGCACCCGGAAGGACGCATGAACCTCACGCCGGCCATCCCACGCCGGGACCCCGAGTCAACGCCCGCTGGAGTGCGCGAGGAACTGGATCTGACCATGTTCGTCCCCTGCTACAACGAGGAGACCCGCATCACCGGCACGCTCGAGACCATCAAGGCCGCGATCGCCGAGGTGCCGTGCTCCTACGAGGTGATCGTGGTCGACGACGGCTCGCGCGACCGCACCGCGGCGGTGGTGGAGGCGTTTTGCCGGGCGAACCCGGACATGCCCGTCCGCCTGCACAGGAATCCCCGCAACCTTGGCCTTTCCCGCAGCTTCGTGGACACCGCGTTCCGCGGCCGCGGCCGGTACTACCGGCTGGTGTGCGGCGACAACGTCGAACCGAAGGAATCGATGGTGAAGATCCTTCGCGCCATCGGTTCGGCCGATATCGTCATCCCCTATTACCCGGTGCTGCCCGGCAAGAGTCGCGTGCGGAAATCCATCTCCCGGCTCTACACCATCATCGTCGACCTGCTCAGCGGCTACCGGATCAACTACTACAACGGCTGCGCGCTCTACCGTCGCTTCCATGTGATGCGCTGGGCCTCCTACAATTACGGCTTCGGGTTTCAGGCCCACCTCATCACGACGCTCCTCGACGAGGGCGCCACTTATGCGCAGGTTCCGCTCGAGGGTTTTCATCTCACCAAGGACCGCGGCTCGCCCCTCAACCTGCGGAACTTTCTGTCCACCGGCCACACCCTCAGCGAGATCTTCGTGCGACGCCTCCGGCGCGCATTCTACGGCAACTAACCGTCCGACGTCCGACGATGCTCCCCACCGATCCCGTTACCCTGAAAACCTTCGACGGCAGCCACCGCACCGTCACGACGATCGGACGACCCGACCGGTACCGGCATTTCCAGGCGCTGCCCGCCCTTTGCACGGTCCGCGGTGGCGGCTACTCGTATTCACCCGCCAGCTTCGCACCCGACCGGCCAGTCGTGACGCTGAAAGCCTTTAATCGCATCCTTCGATTTGATCCTCAGGCCGGCGAGGTTGAGGTCGAAGCTGGCATCACACTTGCCCGGCTGCTCGGGTTCCTTGCACCGCGCGGCTACTGGTGTCCGGTGATCCCTGGCTATCCGGGCATCACCGTCGGCGGTTGCATCGCCGGCGACGTGCACGGAAAAAGCCATGCCGTGCACGGCAACTTCCGCCATTGGGTGAAACGACTTTGGCTCGCCGGCGGCGGCGCGGAATTCATGGCGTGCGACCGCACCCAGCAGGCGGACCTCTTTGACCTTACCTGCGGCGGCTTGGGCCTCACGGGCCCGATCGTTCGCGCCACGCTCCGCGTCGTTCCGCTCGCCGGCGGTCAAGTCGCCACGCACCGGCAACCGGTCGCCGATCTGAAGGAGGGCTACGCCAACTTGCTCCGCGTTGGCCCGGATTCCGAGTTCGCCTATTCATGGCACCGGCCCTGGTGCCGCGGCGACCGACGCTTCGGCCCAGGGTTTGTCTTTCACGGCTCGACCATAGCGGGGTCGCCCCTGCCACAGGCCCGGGACTTCATCTTTGCACCGCTCGCGCCTGACGCAGAGGATCGGCGGCTACCGATCGCTTTGTTTGGCGGCGCAGGAAACTGGCGGACCCGTGCCATCTACGTGGCCGCGAACCTGCTGGAAACGAGCAAAGAGATGATGGACGACTCGCTCTTTACCTCGCTCTTTCCCTTCGTCGACCAGGCCCGTTACTTTCAGCTCTTCGGTCGGCCGGGCCTGCAAGAGGTGCAGGTTCTGGTGGCACACGCGGCGGCCCCGGCCTTCATCGACGAACTTGCCGCCCTCAGCCGCGATCTCTGTCCGCCGGCTGCGGTGATCGCACTTAAGCTCTTCCACGGCCCAACCGAGGGCATCCGTTTTGACGGCACCGGCCTCGGCGTCGCGATCGATCTGGTGCGGCATCCCGCCTCGCTCGCATTTCTTGAGCGATTCGACCGGATTTGCGTTGAGCACCAGGCGCGCCTAAACTTGATGAAGGACTCGCGCCTCAGTCGAACGGTGTTTGACGCCTGCTGTCCGGGCGCGCCCGCGTTTCGTCAAGCATTGATCCAGCACGGATTGAAAGGCCGGTACGCTTCCATCCTCGCCCTGCAACTCGGGCTCGCATGACCGCTGCCAAGCCAAACGCTCCGTCCCGCCCCCGGGCCCTCATAATTGGCGCCACGGCAGGTCTGGGCCGAGCCCTCGCCGAGGAATTCGCCGCTGCCGGATGGGACTTGGTGCTGACCGGCCGGGACGCAGCCGATCTGGCGGCACTTGCCCAGGACCTTCGCCTGCAGCGCGGAGTTGCGATCGAAGGGATTGTGCTCCGCCTCGAAGACCCTGCCTCCAACTGGGACCTGAGCGCGATCGGCGCCACCGGCGTACCGCTGCAGGCCGTCCTGATCCCGGCCGGCATGGTTTCAGTATGGGACGACGCGACATTACCGGCTGAAGCGGCGCAGGAGCTATGGCGGGTCAATTACCTCGGCCCCACCCAGGCGATTGCGCAGATCCTCCCGTACGTTGTTCGAGACGGCCAGGGCGTCATCGTCGGTTTCGGAAGCATCGCCGCGACGCGCGGCCGCGCCCGCAATCTTCATTATGGTGCCGCCAAGCGGGCGCTGGCTGCGTATTTCGAGGGCCTCCGTCAGGATCTCCAAGGCTGTGGCATCCGGGTACAATTCTATGTCCCCGGTTACCTGGACACGAATCTTGCCGCCGGTGTCGACACCAAGCTGCCCCGGGCGGATCCGAGCCGATTCGCCGCGGTCGTGCGCCGCCGCCTGAGCGCGGATTTCGGCACTCGATACTTTCCTTTTTGGTGGCTTCCCCTATGCGTCGTACTTCGTCTCCTGCCCTGGTCACTGTATCGACGCCTCCGCTTTTAATTCCTCCGCCCGGACCTCACATCATGGCTAAGAAATGGCCCCTCGTAGCTGCCGCTCTCATCTATCTCCTCTTGCTCGGTTTCGTCACCAATGTGGCGCC
>CAZGJB010000193.1:0-372 GCA_964526145.1 uncultured Opitutaceae bacterium | reverse complement strand
GATCGGATTTGCACTCGCCTTTGTCGCGCTGACGACGGCGGCCTATCGTGCCCGGGCCGAAGACGCCCCGGCGGAGGCGCCGGCCACGGGCAAAGGGGTCTGGTTTGCGCTGGTTGCGACGCTTGCACTGATCGCCTACTTCTGGCCGTTCGACCTCGACGACAAGTGGATCTATTATCGCATCTCGGCCAACGTGTTGAAAACCGGCCTGCCTTTGTGGAACGCGACCGATCCCATCTTTGTGGGTGCGAGCTTCGTCTATCCGTACCTGCTCGCTCCGGGTCATTTCCTCGGGGACTGGCCAATCTGGGAGATCTTCCAGAAGACCTCCGGCGCGCTAACCCACCTACTCTGCGCCGCGGTTGTGTTCTG
>CAZGJB010000192.1:0-7176 GCA_964526145.1 uncultured Opitutaceae bacterium | reverse complement strand
GAGATCGAGACCCGGACCGACGTCGCGATGCTGGAGAAGTACGGCGACCTCTCCTCTCCTGAGGCGATGGCGCGCGCTGCGGACGAAGCGATCCACAACGACTTCCGGACCCGTGCCGTCGCGACAGAGCTGTCCGCGCTGGCCAAGAACATCGGCCCCGCTTCCATCCTGATGAAGGCAGCCAAAGAGTACGCCCGGCAGGTGCTCGACACGAAGACCAGCCGGACCCTGAAACCGTGGGGCTACGCAGCGGCAGAGACCCGGGCGGGCAAAGCCGCGTTGGCCGCCCTCCGGAAAGGCGACCGCCAGCTGGCGGCCACCGAGAAGCGCACGGAGCTGGTCAACCACGTGACCGCGAAAGAATCCTACGCGGTCGAAAAAGAGATCAAGGCGATCGTCGCCAAGTTCAAGAAACTCGCCGCGTACAACGACGCATCGAGCGCCGTGAAGTCTCGCGACTTCGCTACCGTGCAGGCTGTCCGCGCGCTGCTGGCGGACCATGGTATCGGCAGCAAAGGCCTCTCGGCAGCCGAATACTTGGCCACCGTCAAAGAGCAAGACCCGGCAGCAGCAGCGCGGATCGAGGAGCTGGTCAGCGTCACCGGCGAGGAGCCGAAGCACTGGTCCGAGATCACGGTCGCGAACCTCCGAAGCTTTGCCGAAGCTGTCGATGACATCTGGTTTGCCGCAGCGCGCACGCGGCAGATCGAGATCCAAGGCAAGATGGTCTCGCAGGCAGGCGTCGCGGCAGAGCTGCTGGCGACTCTGGAAGAGCAGGGCATACCCGCCCGGGTGCCGGGAGAGGGCTGGGCGCCGACACCGACAGAGAAGCTCGCCATGAAGTTCGGCGCACTCAAGGCGCAGTGGCAGCGGATGGAGTTCATCGCCAGCAAGTTGGACGGCAACCGTGCCGTGGGTCCTTGGCTGAAGAATGTCATCGGCGTAGTGCAGGATGCGCTCTCGCAGATGGCCCTCGTGAAGGCTTCCGTGCTCGACCAGTACAAGGCCCTGCTCGATACCGTCTCACCGACGTTCGTGCGCGGTGAGATCGCGGCTCCAGAACTCGGCTACGTCTTCGGGCGAGGCCCAAGCGGTAGCGGCATGATCGAGCTACTTCACGCGATCCTGCACACCGGCAACGAGAGCAACATGCGCAAGCTTCTGCTCGGCCGGAAGTGGGCGACCGAATCACAAGACGGTAGCTTGGACACAAGCAAGTGGGACGCCTTCGTCGCACGGATGATCGCCGAGAAGCGGATCACCAAGGTGCACTACGACTTCGCGCAAGGTGTCTGGAACCTAATGGAGAGCCTCGCGCCAGCGGCGCAGAAAGCACACCGGGCCGTCTTCGGGAAATTCTTTGCGAAGGTCACCGCGACCCCGTTCGAGAATGCTTTTGGCAAGTACGCCGGGGGGTATGTGCCCGCGCTTACCGACACCGATATCGTGAAGGACCGCGAGGTCGAGAAGCTACGCGACGCGGCCACGAGCGAGATGGGTGTTGCTTTCCCGGAGCCGCCGAAGGGGTTCACCAACAAACGCGTGGAGGGGTACACCCGGGAGCTGAAGCTGGACCTCTCCGCCTTGAGCGGGCACATCAATCAGGTGTTGCTCTTCTCGCACATGGCCGTGCCCGTCGCAGACATCCGGCGCCTTCTGGCCCGCCCGGAGATCGCTGGTGCGGTCAACCGCCTGTACCCGGGCATGATCGTCGAGGCGATCAACCCGTGGCTTGTGCGAGTGGCCCGCAACACCGTGTCGCCGCTCGCGACGGACATGACCCGGTTCATCCGAGCCGGTCGGAGTCGCGCGGGTACGAACACGATGATGGGCAGCGTAAGCAACGCGGTGCAGCAGATCACCGGCATCATCCCGGCCACGGTCGCGATCGAGGGTACCTACCTGCGGCACGCACTCGTGCATAACCTCACGAGCCCCCGTGAGACGGCGGCCTTCGTGTCGTCCCTCTCGACATACATGCGGACCCGGATCGACACAGAGGCATACGCTGCCGCCGACAACGTGGAGCAGATCCTCGTTAACCCGTCGGTATATCAGTCGACCGTCGACTGGACTCGCCGGCACGCGTACTTCCTGCAGTCCGCAGTCGACAACGCGCTGAGCCCGACGATCTGGATGGCTGCGTACAATCAAGCCAAAGATAAAAACCCGAACATGAGCGACGCGGACGCGATCCACATCGCGGACTCGTTGATCCGGAAGACGCAGGGCGCCACAGGCTCGGCGGACATCGCGACCTTCGAGGCAGGGCACCCGTTCATCCAGCTCTTCACACAGTTCACCGGGTACTTCAACATGATGGCCCAGTTCCTGCACGGCGAGTTCGTGAAGAACATGGCCGCTGAGATTGGCCTGCCGAAAAAGTATGCCCGGGCGTTCTACATCGTGACTGTCGGCTTCTACGCACAAGCCGTCGCTGCGGAGCTGATCGCACAGTTGTTCCGTGGCGGTCCCGGAGATGAGGACAAAGACGGAGAGCTGATCGACGACTGGCTCTTCCAGCTAGGCGTCATGGCCCCTGTGAAATTCCTGACGGCGGCTGTGCCATTCCTCGGCAGCGCGCTGATCACGGCGGGGAACAAGTGGAACTCGAAGCCGTATGACGACAAGCTGATGAACTCCCCCGCGATCTCTGCGCTGGAGGGAGCCTTGGGCGCCCCGGTCGACGTGTACAAAGCCCTCTTTGAAAACGGAAAGCCGAGTAAAGCGATCAGAAGCGTGGCGGGAATGTTGGGCCTCTTCGGGCTACCGACTGCGATCCTCGCCCGCCCAGTTGGCTACATCGCGGACGTACAGACCGGGCACGTTGCCCCCACTAGCAGCCTCGACGCGATCCGTGGTACGATCACGGGAACGGCGAGCCCTGAATCGAAACGGTAAAGGAACACCATGGCGAACACCGACCGCATCAAAGGCATCTCAAGCGGCCTCGCCGTCAAGGCCCCCGTCCGTGCAGCAACCACCGCCGCGATAACTCTGGCGGGGCTGCAGACTATCGACGGCATCGTGCTCGCTTCCGGGGACCGCGTTCTAGTCAAGGACCAAGCGGACTCAATCGACAACGGGTGGTATGACGTCAGCACGTCGGCGTGGTCCCGCAGCGTGGACGCGAACGGGAACAACGACCTTGTCACAGGCACCATGTGTGTCGTCGCAGCCGGCGCGACCAACGGCCTGAATCTTTTCCGCCTCGACAGCACAGGCACGATCACACCCGGCACGACGGCCCTGACCTTCTCTGCGAGCGTCAGCTTCGCTGCCGTGTCCGCGTTTATCGCTACGCTGTTCGACGACGCGGACGCCGCCACCGCGCGGACGACGTTGGGCGCCGCCTCGACTGGCGCGAATACGTTTACGGGAAGCCAGACCCTTGGCGCTACTTACGGGCTCGTCTTTGAAGGTACGACGGATGACGCTTTCGAGACGACACTGACTGTCACGGACCCGACGGCAGACCGCACAGTCACGCTGCCGAACGGGACGACTACGCTTGCCGGCTTGTCTGTCGCGGAGACATTCACAGCTCCGCAACGTGGAACGATCACCACGGATAACGATGGCAGCTTTGACCAAGCAGCCTCCAATAACTTCGCCTGCACTCCTACGGGTGCAGTAGCTCTCACCTTTACGAATCACACAGCCGGTCAGTCTGGCCTTGTGCTGTTCGTGAATGGAAGCAACTACGCGATTACCGCAGCGGCTACGACCTACATTGCAGCAGCAGACTTGACCAAACTAAGTGCGACCGGGACTTACCTGATTGCTTATCTGGACAATGGCACCAATGCTTACTGCACGGTGACTGCAGCCCTTACCTCGGCAGGTGCGTGATGAGTGTCCTACCTGTAGGTTTCGGTAGCTCCGGTGGAGTAGACACCGGCGACATCGGGCATTCGCTGCGGTTTCGTGGGGCGCAGTATCTGAGTAGGGCTTTTAGCGCGCAGCCTGCTACTGGAACATTTAGCGCGTTTGTTAAACGTGGAACTATCGGGGCAGCACAGAGTATTGCGGGAACTCGGTACTCGTCTGGAACTAACTCACGGCTTGAATTTACGTCTTCGGACACGCTCGCGTTTATATCTTCCGGTTCCACAATCTGCTCTACATCCGCAGTATATCGTGATCCTACAGCACCCTTGCATGTCGTTTTGTCATTCGCCCCAAGCGGTACTGCTTACCTATACGTCAATGGTGTTCAGGTCGCATCTGGCGCAACAGGGGCTACGCCGTGGCTATTCACAAATACGTCAAGTTATGTGAATGCTATTGGTCGTCTTGGGGATCTGGCCGGAAACTACCTAGATGGCTACCTCTCCCGCATCTGTTTTATCGACGGCACAGCCCTCACCCCTTCCTCATTCGGCTACCAGAACACCGCCATCAACGAGTGGGTAAGCAAGAGCCAATCAGCAGTCAAAGCTGTAGTTGATGCTGGTGGCACGAACAGCTTCATGCTCGACTTCGATAATGCTACTTCGCTGACCACGCTCGGCTATGACAAGAGCAGCAAGGGCAACAACTGGACGCTGAATAACTTCAGCCTGACCGCTGGCACAACCTACGATCACATGCTGGATGTGCCGGGGAATTCGTATGCGACGTTGAATCCGCTGGACAAGTCCGGCTCTGGTACTCTATCTAATGGCAATCTGATTTTCTCGCAAGGGTCTGCTGCGGACTCAAATACTAGACTAACGCTATCTCAGACAGAGAAAACCTACCTTGAATTTGAGAATACTGGGGGGACCGCGTCAAATAACGCGTTCGGATTCGGTATTGCCCTAACTACGCTCCCCATAACATCCTGCGTTGGAGCTGGTGGCGTTGCGGGCGTGTATGCTGCGTATGCATCAAACCTATCGTGGTTGTCTCCGGGGTCGGGGGGCACGATATCGACAGGTGGAGTGGTGTCTGCCAACACTATCAACAAAGTGGCGTTTGATCCGATTGCTGGGAATCTGTGGCTTGGTCGCGGGACAACTTGGTACAATAGTTCTGGCGGAACAACGGGTGACCCATCAACGGGAGCAAATCCAACGTTTTCCGGGCTATCTGGGCAATTCAGTGTCTTTTTGTCCTGCTATGCCCTCACGGCAAATGCCTATCCGGGCCAAGCCCCGCTCCACGCCTCCGCAACCTACGATTCTGCAGCAGGCGGCTACTTCCGCTATACCCCACCAACAGGCTTCAAAGCACTCTGCCAAGCGAGCCTGCCAGATGTAGCGATATTGAATCCGAAGCTGCACTTCGACGTCAAGACTCGCACGGGCACGGCAGCAACTTATTCCGTAACCGGACTTGGCTTCCAACCTGATTTAGTTTGGTCTAAGTCTCGTGGCCGTGCGGTAGATCATGCGCTGTACGACTCAGTAAGAGGAGTGCAGAAGCAACTTGAATCTAACTCTGTTGGCGCAGAGACAACTGAAACAACCGGCCTGACCGCATTTAACTCAGATGGCTACACAGGTGGCGCACTGGATCAGATCAACGGAACAACAGCTACAAACAGCTTTGTTGATTGGCTCTGGAAAGCAGGCGGTGCAGCAGTGACCAACACCGCAGGCAGCATTACCTCGCAGGTATCCGCTAACGTGGATGCTGGCTTCTCGGTTGTGACCGGAACAATGGCAAACGGCGGCGGAACTGTTGGTCATGGGGTGGGTAAGACTCCCGGACTCATTATCGCCAAAGTTCGCTCGACCACTGACAACTGGTTCGTGTGGCACAAGAACCTCACTAACTTGGCGCAGAGCTATCTATGGTTAGACACAACTAATGCTCAACAGACCTCTACTGGTGCGTGGAATAACGTAGCCCCAACTACAACTACGTTTGGGTTGGGTAGTTCATTTGCTGCGAACGGTACTACTTTCGTAGCCTACTGCTTCGCCGACATCGAAGGCTACAGCAAGGCATTCAGCTACACCGGTAACGCAAGCACAGACGGTGCCTATGTTGATCTCGGATTCAAGCCACGTTGGATACTGCTGAAGTGCTCAAGCACTACGGGCAACTGGGTTGTGTTCGACACAACACGCGACACTTACAACGTAATGGGCGAGCAACTTTACCCGAACCTCTCTAACGCCGGTTCAACAGTGACGACGCTCGACGTCACTTCGCGTGGATTTAAAGCGCGGATTGCCACTGATCCAAACTCAGCACAGACGTTCATAGGCTTCGCCATTGCAGACGTGGCCGGCAAATACTCACTAGGACGATAACCATGTTCATCGACAACGACACAAAACTGCGGGTCAATATCAACGCCCCGTACAAGGGCTTCTCCCGCCTCGACACACCAGCTATTCGCGCTGCTGCAAACGCGGTGGAGATTGCCGAACCGGTACGCGGCGACGAGCAGTTTTACTACAACACGGAACAGGACGCTTCTCCTTACCTCGTCGTCACGCCGAAGTCAGTTGAATCCATCCGCGAAACGATGAAGGCCAAGGTCAAGGCGATGCGCGACCAGAAGGAAACGGAAGGCTTTATCTACATGACAAAGCCTTTCGACAGCGACGAGCGCAGCGTGGCGCGGATCACCTCGGCGGCACTGACGGCAATGGCAGTCGGCCCGACCTTCACAATCGACTGGACGGCTGCGGATAACTCTGTCGTTACCATTGACCAAGCGGCAATGCTCGGTATGCCTGCTGCCCTCGCCATGAACGCCAATGCACTGCACTCCGCAGCCAAGGCGCACAAGACGGCAATCGACGCTGCTGACTTCGATACACTGACGACTTACGACATCAACGCCGGGTGGCCTGTGTGAGACAAGTTCTGATTGCCATTGACCAGTTGCTGAATACGCTTGTCGGCGGGTATGCCGACGAGACGGTATCCGCTCGTGCCTACCGTAAAGGATGGAGGCGGCGCGAGGCGTTCATCAACTGGCTATTCAACGATCCGAACCACTGCATGAACAGCTACAACAGCGAGCTACTGCGCTCGCATTTGCCGAAAGCGTACCGATGACCGAAACCCAAATGCTAACCGTTGCGGCTACCCTCGTCGCTGCACTCTTCGGCCTTCTCGCCACCATCGTAGGCTGGATGGGCAGCCGTGTAATCGAGAAACTGGACAAGGTTGTGGAAAAACTGAATGACGTAGCCGGGGAGCTACATGAGCGCATCAACGGTATCGACCGCC
>CAZGJB010000191.1:315-7179 GCA_964526145.1 uncultured Opitutaceae bacterium | reverse complement strand
GCCGGTGATGCCGGCCATCGGACGGATGAAGTATTCGATCATCCCGTTCGTGTCTGGATGGTTTACGTCAAAGCGTTAGAGTTCTCCTTCCGTAGGGAGGTCGATGCCGGCCTGGCGCTGGATGTCGAACACGACCCGGGTCGCATCGATCACGGCCTGCTCGCTCGGCAGGGCGGCGAGCCAATCCGGGACGGGATAGGAGCCGACGGTCGTGGTGAGGATGCGCGGTTTGGAGGGGATTTTGGTGGCCATGGAAACGCGCAGGGAAACCCAAGGGGGCGGCGATAACGAGCAGAAATTGTGTCAACGGACGGGGAGCGAACGCTGATCCGCGTTGATCGACGCTGATCCGGACAACCGAGCGAATTAACCGCAAAGAACGCATAGAACGCAAATTACCGAACCTAGATCCGGTCCGATCCTTTGCGTTCTCTGCGTTCCTTGCGGTAAACTTGGTTTGGTTTCCTAGATTGCCCATCGAACCACGCCGACGTGGTAGCGGGTGTGGGCGGGGGTGCCTTTGCAGTAGTAGGCGGTGACCAGGGTACCGTCGGGGAGTTGGACGGTGGCGGGGTAGCCGCCGTCGCGCCCCTTGGGGTCGTCGGGGTTGGTGGCGGTCACGAAGTCGACGAGAGTCCGGGGTTCGCTCCAGGTCTGGCCGGCGTCGCGGGAGAAGCGGACGCCGACGCCGTAGAGCGCTGCGGTGCGGATGCCGTACGTGAGGAGGATGCCGCCGTCGGCGAGGGCGGTGAGGGCGGCGGGGTGTTCGTTCTTGCCCGTGACGGCTTGGGTGAAGGTCCATGTGTGGCCTTGGTCGGCGGACACGAACAGGTCGAGGTGTTGGTCGCCGCAGGTGCGGGCGGCGGCGAGGAGGCGGCCATCGGGGAGGGGTAGCCAGGTGGTTTCGTTGTGTCCGTCGGGCGTGCCGAAGGCCGCACGGTGGGTCCAGGTGCGGCCGTAGTCGTCGCTGACGTGGAAGTGAATCCGATCCGTGTACGCCATGGCGCCCAGCGAACCGTCGCCGAGCGGCCAGATGTCGCCGAACGGCGTGGGGCTGGCCTCGCCCCCGGCTTTGCCGAATCGTTTTCCGTCGCCGTAGTGGGGTCCGCGGGCCCCGGCCGGGGCGACGAGGGGAGGGAAGTTTTCCCAGGTTTGCCCGCCATCCCGTGATCGCGCCGGCACGGCGGGGATGAGATTTTGTCCGGCGTGCCCGGCACGCGTACCGCGGGGCGGGCGTCCGTCCCAGCCGGCGACCAGTGCGACCAGCGCCCCATCTTGCGCGAGGCCGGCGGCGAGGTTCATGCGGTTGGTGCCGGACGCGAAGGGCACGGGCACGCCGCGCTTGGCCCAAGTGCGTCCGCCGTCGGTGCTGCCCCAGCATTCCGCCGCGCCTTCCCACAGACCGTGACACGGTTCCGGCCAGATCAGCGCGACGATCGAGCCGTCCGGCAGCAGCGTGAGATTCGGCCACCCACAGGCGTGATCGATGGCGATGAACCGGTCGAGAACTAGAGGGGCGAGGTCAGGGGGCATGACTGGGAAATGGGAGCGCGAGTGGTCTGCCGGCAATCTTTTCCAGATTGCGATCTTAATCGCGAAAGCGCGGAAGGGCGGAGAATATGAATGACTCGCTCCGGAAGTGCGGAGCGTCTTGGAACTGCGATTGGCGCCGCCGGTCGCAAACGCTAGCTTTCATTCATGAGCAACCTCTCGCCGCGCGTTGTTTTCGTTGCGACCCTGCTGTTTTTGGCCGGGTGCCGGGTTGAATGGCCGCAGGTTGAGGCCGGATATTTCGCCCGTCATCCGATTACGGGTGGCAGCTTGGACAAGGTACAGCTCTCGACGGCGCAGATCCAAGCGCTGGAAAAGTGGTTCGCGCGGAACCAGAAGGGCTGGCGGTTCAAGGTCTCCGATTTCTCTCCTGATACATGGCTGCTCTTGCGACTGCCGGGAGGCCGGGAGGTGTGGTTCTACACGAATGGAAATGAACTCTGGACCGGAAACCGGGTAAAGCGGCTGACTAGTGAGGAAAAAGCTGGCTTGGATATGATTCTCAATGGGCAGTGACTTGCGCAATGGTTCGAGCTAAGATTTTCGATCAAAAGGCCTTCTCTAATTCCATTTCGAGCGAATCGCACGGCTCATAGTCATGGTGCCAAGACTCATCCTCATTCTATGTATTTGCCTGCCGACCTTACCCGGAGCGGCTTCCGAGAGTGATGCAGACATCCAGTCCCATGGCATGTTCGTGGAAGGCCAGTCCATCTGGGCGACCGTCGAGCACCCGAAAGGTACCTCGAAATGGTGCACCGTCGGCGACCGGGTGGGCGACTACAAGGTGGTGGAGATCCGGTATGCGAAGGCGGAGGTTGTCCTGACGAACACCCGGACCCAGGAAATCCTCACCATTCCGGTTCAGGGCCTTCCGCCTCAGTCTGGGCGGGTCGGGCAGAGCGGGTTGATTCCGGTCGAGCAGCTCAATTGGGCTTGGATCAGGTCCAATCAGAATTTCATGCGGGAGAAACCGGAATCGCCTCCGCACAAAGCGATTGTCGAGTGGCAGACTGCCAGCGAGGAATTCAAGACCGCCCTGAGGAACTATTACCGGCAGCACGGTTGGGAACTGACGCGGATGGAACTCCGAGCCGATGGTCGAGCGCACGTGTCGATCAGTCCACTTCACGATCCGTCGATCCCGTTGCCCACGAAAGAGGAACTCGACCGCGTGAAGGTGCGCGCCGGATCTCCCTCGACGAAAAAGATCCCGAGATAGTTACGGTCACGCATCCCGAAGATACCTCAACCATGCGCCGATATCTGATTGCACTGGCGACGTTCGCCGCAGCGGGTTGTTTCGGTTCTGAAAGGGCGGTCGGCTACCAGCCATACGAGAAGGTGTTGGTGGTCACGCCGAAGTACCTGACGGCGCACGCTGTGCCGTTTCATTTCGGTGTGACCGAGCAATCGGCGGGCGTGTTCGGCGTCACGGTTACGCTGGGCCCGGATGATGAAAAGTCCGGGACATCGGCAAGGTGTTGCCTGATCGTGGCGGATAACCCGCTGCCAAAAGATGACGGGGGCGAATTGGACTGGGCGCTGCAGGCGAGCGATCTGAGCCGGCACCGGAAGGTGGTCCAAATCCCGGTTCCATCGAAGACGCGCAAGGTGGTCTCGCATCTGCAACTCCTCAATCGTGCCGAACTGGAGCGCGCGGCGTTATGCGTCATCTACGCCAAGCCCGGTTACGGCGGCGACAGCTATTGGGTCTTGCTGGGGAGGTTTATCCCCACGAATGAAAAACCGACTCCGGTGGCGGGTAGGTTTGAGTATTTCCGCGGGTATTTTTCCTTGGGTGAGGCGTTGTATGTTTCGGTGGGGGCGCAGGACCAGCAGCCGCAATGGCTGCAAGTAGGGACGATACATCGGGCAAACCAGATCGTGGCGCTCGATCTCACGACCCAGATCCTCACGGTAAAGGATCCGGCCGGCGATTTGTATCAACTGCCCTTGACCCAGTTGGAAAAGATACCCGGCGCATCGCCGGTGGATTCGAGCACTCGCGCCAAGGCAGTCCCGGCAATGCGTTTGCCGAAGGGGCCACCGCCACCGGGCTATAGGCCTACCGTTGTGCATGAAGTGTACCCGCCCGAGGGAACGCCTCGATCAAAGGCTCCGCTCAACTGGGAGTGGGTCGACTCCGAAGCCAATCCCATGCGCCAGACTCCCGTCCGCTTGACGAAATCGGATTGGGAAAAATGCCGGACCGACGTCGAACGTAACGACCTGATCGAACACTATCGGCAACACGGCTGGGAGATCACGGTGAAGCGCACGAACAAGAGCTTGGATATCGATTACCTAAAGCTCCGGCGTGATCTGCAAGATGTGCGGTAAGGCTGTTCCGACGCTGCTAGAGAGACAAAACCGCGCTTCTGCATGGAGTGGACCAGGGAATTCCGGAACCCTCTGCTGCCTGCCTATACACTGGTGACGCCGCCAATTAGTCCATACACTTCCTTCAATCTAAAGTAACCATGACACGTGCCGCTCTCGCCCTCACCATGCTGACTATGTTGGCCCCATCCACGAAAGCCCAGACGCCAGCCGATCTCCCGCCGCCGGCGCGCGTCATTGAGCTCTACGACGGCGCGGCACCGGGGTCGGAGGCATGGAACTGGGAGGAGTACACCTATGTGACCCACTTTGGGAACACCGTAACCCGCAATGTCGTGAAACCCACGCTGCAGTATTATCCGGCCAATCCGTCCGCGCCGGCGGACGTGGCCGTGATCGTCGCGCCGGGCGGCGGGTTCACCGATCTGATGATCAAGTACGAAGGCGTGCGCACCGCCCGCGCGCTCAACGCCTTGGGGGTCGACGCTTACATCCTCAAATACCGTCTCATCTACACCGACCCTTCGGCCCCGCTGCCGCGGCCGGGGGCTGAGATTCCGCCACCGCCGCGCAAGCAGGCCGAGGACGGCCGGATCATCTGGGGTCCGCAGACCGGACAGAATATCCGCGAACTTTCGCACGCCGATGCGCGGCGGGCCTTAGCCTGGCTGCGCATGGAGGCTGCAGCCACAGTTGGGCGAAGCCCGAAACATATCGGGATCATCGGCTTTTCCGCCGGCGCCTTCGTCTCGCTCGCTGCGGCCCTCGACGAACCGGCCAGTCGGCCCGATTTTGCCGGCGTGATCTACGGCCCGGACAATCAGGGTCGGCCGGTGCCCGCGGACGCACCGCCGCTCTTCATCGCGGTCGCTGCAGACGATACGTGGGCGGCGCCCAATTCGCTCCGGCTTTTTCAGGCGTGGCGAGAGGCCAAGCGCCCGGCCGAGTTGCATGTCTTCCAGACCGGCGGCCACGGGTTCCTCAATTACGGCGGCGGGGCGGATCTATTCATGGACCGCTTCGCCGACTGGATGCGCGCCAACGCCTGGATCAAGCCGCCCATTGTCGGAACAGGGCCGCTGTTTCGGTAGTCGTCGCCGGCAGGGCAACTGCCCACGGAACTGGGAATCGCGTCACTTAAAGTCGAGTGTCCTGAACCCGGTGTTGAATTTCGATGGTTCGACCAGGACCACGGTCTTCGACTGGGGCGAATCCGTGGACAGGACCTCGAGGGCGACCTTGGCGCCGACTTTGCGGTTGATGAAGATCTTGCCTAGCTCGCTGGTGGATTTCAGCGACGCGAGGTACGACTGCACGGGCCGGCCGTCGATCCGGGTGATTTGCGTGAAGGGTTTCAGGCCCTGTTTCTCGGCTTCCGAATCCTTCTTCACGCCGGTGATGTAGATCGTGGACACGTTGCCCGTCAGGCTGTCCTGCCAGATCTGCAGGCTGATGCCGAAGGACAGCTTGGGCGGCTCGCCCAGCACTTCCATGGGTTCGAGCTTAACGACGGGCTCGGCCGGCTTCGCCGCGGGTGGCGCGGGCTTGGCCTCGGGCGGGTCCGCTGGCTTGTCGGCGGCAGGTGCTTGGCCCTGAAGGGACACGCTGGCGGCGACCAGCCAGAAAGTTGTCAGTATGAGGCGTGCGGTCATTGGGGTGGGCGACCGACCGGAATTGAATCGTCTCGAAAGAAGGTTAGCAACCCGGCTTCATTGGTATGACATGCACCTTCCCCCACCACCCGCCGGCTACGAAGCCCGCCTGCCGCGGTTTGCCGAGGAAGGGAGGCTTTGCGGGGCCGGGCTCGATGCGTTTGGCCGGGAGGTGCGACTCGCGGTTGAGGCGGCGGCGGCGTGGTCAGCGATGCGCACGGAGGCGGAGCGGGCAGGGGTGAAGCTGCTCCTGCTGTCGGGGTTTCGCAGCGTCGAGCGGCAGGCGGAGATAGTGGGCAAGAAACTCGCCACCGGGCAGGCGCTCGCGGACATCCTGCGCGTGAACGCGTACCCGGGGTTCAGCGAACACCACACCGGCCGGGCCGTCGATGTCGGGTCGGCTGATTGCGAACACCTCAGCGAGGCCTTCGAGACCACCCGCGAATTCGCCTGGCTGCGCCAGCACGCCGCGCGCTTCGGCTTCACACTCTCGTATCCGCGCGACAACCCGTACGGCATCACCTACGAGCCGTGGCACTGGTGCCACGCGCCGAAGAGGGAGTGAATGTGGAAATCAGGAAAGCGGGAAGGCCGGAGATAATCTGGAACTCATGAACTCTGGAAGTCTTGGTTGTGCCCGGGTCTTTTCCAGCCTTCCTGATTTCCACATTCGCTCATCCTGCGCCTGCTACACGTAGACCGCCAAGGGCCTTGATCGGCTTCGTTTGATGTGCGAGACAGGTTCGCATGAGCACCCCGCCCCTGCGCATTGGATTGTTCGGCATCGGCCTCGACGCTTACTGGCCGCAGTTCGCCGGCCTGAAGGAACGCCTCGAGGGCTACGTCGGCCGCGTCGCCGGCAAGCTCGCCCGGCCCGGGGTCGAGGTCGTGAACCTCGGGCTCGTGGACAATCCCGAGCGCGCCTATGCGGCCGGCCATGAATTCCGCCGCGCCGACGTGGACCTGATCTTTCTCCACGTCACGACCTACGCGCTGTCGTCGACAGTTCTCCCCGTCGTGCTGCGCGCCAAGGTGCCGGTGGTGATCCTCAACCTCCAGCCGGCGCCGGCGATCGACTATCCGAACTTCAACCGCATGGACGACCGCACGAAAATGACCGGCGAGTGGCTGGCGCATTGCGCGGCGTGCCCGGTGCCCGAGATCGCCAATGTCTTCAAGCGCGCCGGCATCCGGTTTCACCAGGTCACCGGCATGCTCGACGACGACCCGGCCTGTTGGCGCGAGATCGACGCCTGGGTCGAGGCCGCGCGCGTCACGGCCGGCATGAACGGCAACCGGCTCGGGCTGATGGGGCACT
>CAZGJB010000191.1:0-305 GCA_964526145.1 uncultured Opitutaceae bacterium | reverse complement strand
ACTATTACAGCGGGATGCTCGACATCTATTCCGACACGACGCTGCAGTGCGCGACGTTCGGCACGCACATCGAGATCCTCGAGGTGGACGAACTCTCGGCGCTGCGCCGCGAGGTGACCGACGCGCAGGTCAAGGCGCGGGTCGCGGATTTCCACCGCGAGTTCGACGTGCAGGCCGACTGCGCCGCGGCCGACCTGGCCGAGGCGGCGCGCACGTCGGTGGCGCTCGATGCGCTGGTGGCGAAGCGCAAGCTGGGCTCGCTCGCGTATTTCTACAGCGGCACGGGCGTGGCCGAGAACGAGGCC
>CAZGJB010000190.1:0-7201 GCA_964526145.1 uncultured Opitutaceae bacterium | reverse complement strand
CGGGCTTGAGGCACTCACCGAAGCACACGGCCTTGGCGGCGATGATGTGCATGAGCGGGCCGCCCTGGCCGCCGGGGAAGACGGCGGAGTCGATGGCCTTGGCATGCGCCGCCTTGCACATCGTGAGTCCGCCGCGCGGGCCGCGCAGGGTCTTGTGCGTGGTGGTCGTGACGAAATCGGCGTGCGGGAACGGCGACGGATGGTGGCCCGAGGCCACGAGGCCGGCGATGTGAGCGATATCGGCAAAGAGGTACGCGCCGACCGAGCGGGCGATCTCGCCCATGCGGGCGAAGTCGATGATGCGGGAGTAGGCGGAGGCGCCGACGGTGATCATCTTCGGCTGCTCGCGCTGGGCGACGGCGGCCAGCTCGTCGTAGTCGATCAGGCCGTTGTCCTCGCGCACGCCGTACTGGCAGAAGTTGTAGAGTTTGCCCGAGAAATTGGCCGGATTGCCGTGGGTCAGATGGCCGCCGTGGCTCAGGTTCATGCCGAGGATCTTGTCGCCCGGCTGCAGCATGGCGGTGTAGACCGCGAAGTTCGCCTGCGAGCCCGAGTGGGGCTGCACGTTGGCGTGCTCGGCGTTGAAGAGTTTTTTCGCGCGCTCGATGGCGAGCGTCTCCACCTTGTCGACCTGCTCGCAACCGCCGTACCAGCGCTTCGCGGGATAACCTTCCGCGTATTTGTTTGTCAGCACGCTGCCCTGGGCCTCGAGGACGGCCGGGTAGGTGAAATTCTCGGAGGCGATCAGCTCGATGTGGCTCTGCTGGCGGGCCAGCTCGGCGGCAACGATGGCGTGCACCTCGGGGTCAAGGGAACGGAGCGGCGTGGCATTCAGGGACATGATCCTAACCAGAAACAGAACGGCGCGGGTGAACCAGCCTATTTTGCAGGGACCAGCGTCTTAAGGTGCGCCACAAGGGAGGGAATGGCCTCGACCATCTCGTCACGGCACTGCTCGTAGGTCTTGAGATTGCCGCCAAACGGATCGGCGATCTCGCGGCTGGCCGGCGCCGGCATGAACTCGCGGAACAGGTGCAGGCGGGCGGGCACGGGCTCGGCCTGCAGCCGGATGCTCGCCCGGTGGGACTCCGTCATGCAGAGCACAATGAGCGCCCGATCGAGCAGCTCCTGGGTGATTGGGCGGCTGCGGTGCCCGGCGATGTCGATGCCGGCCTTCCGCAGCGCGAGGACCGAGTTCTCGGACACCCGGTCGCCGTCACGTGCGACGATGCCAGCCGAAACCACGCGCAATGCCTGCCAGGGCTCTGCTTGCGCGGCGAGCGCATGCTGCAAGAGGCCGGCTGCCATGGGACTGCGGCAGATGTTGGCCGTGCAAACGACGAGGATGTGGCCGGGCGAAGGCATGCGACGGAGCCCTTAAGGGATACGAAAGCCCATCGATTGCAAAGCCGGAGTCGCTAGCCGCGGAAACGCTTCAGCGCGGCCAGACCGCGGTGCACCTGCACCGCCCGCTGGAGCGTCCGGTCGACCGGCGGCTCCGCCGGTTTGGCCGCGGCCGCCGGTGGGTCGGCCTCGGCCGGATCCGCGGGCGAGGGCTTCCCGGCGAGTTCGCGCACCATCTCGGCCTCATCGTAGCGCACCTTGCCGGCGTTTTCCTGGAGGAGGTCGGCCGGGGCGGTGCCGGCGGCGAGCAGCGCCAGCACCCGCGCCTCGGCAGCCGGTTCGACGGTGATCGCGATGTCGGGCGTGAAGCCCGCCGTCGCCCGACCCAGGGTCAGGGCACCCGCCGGCAGGCGGTCGGATGCCAGCGCCGCCCGCAGGGGTGCGGCGGTTTCGCCGTTGGCGAGGATGAAGACCGGGCGGCGCTCGGTTGCATGGAATTTCAACCACGCGGCGAGCGCCAGGGCCGCGGCGTCGTCGCCGCCGGCGCTGCGCAGGTCGAGCACGCAGGCGCGAATCTGCTGCGACACCGGCAGGTCGAGGGGGAGGGCGGCGACGCGCACGTAGGTCAGGCCCAGGCCGAGATCGTGGGTGACCGGAGCGGCGGACAGCGCGCCAGCGAAGACGAGCTGAAGGAGGACACGCAAATGGAGGAAACGACTCATCGCCGGTTCAGCTGCTTCGCCCCGATATCGCGGCGGTAGTACTTCGAAGGGTACTGGATCGAATCGCACGCGGCGTACGCAGTGTCGGCGGCCTGGCGAAGGGTGCGTCCGAGGGCGGTGACGCCCAGCACGCGGCCGCCGTTGGTCACAAGCTGGCCGGCGGCATTGCGCGCCGTGCCGGCATGGAAGACGGTTACACCGGCCGGAAGCGATGCCGGGATGGCAATGACGTCGCCCTTGGGAAATTTGTCCGGGTAGCCCTTGGCGGCAACGACCACGCACAGCGCATGCTCGGGTTTCACGGCGAGTTTCCAGCCTGCGAGCTGCCCCTTTGCTGCCGCCCAGAGCAGGGCGAGCAAGTCGGTGGCCAAGCGCGGCAGGACGACTTGGGTCTCGGGATCGCCGAAGCGGGCGTTGTACTCGATCACGCTCGGCCCCGCGGGCGTCAGCATGATCCCGACGAAAAGCGTGCCACAGTAGTCGAGACCTTCGTTTGCGATGGCGTTCACTGAGGGGCGAACGATCTCGTTCTCGATGCGGACGAGCAGCTCGGGCGTGACCACCTCGGCGGGCGAGTAGGTGCCCATGCCGCCGGTGTTCGGCCCGGTGTCGCCGTCGCCGATGCGTTTGTGGTCCTGCGAGGTGGGCAAGATGACGTAGTCGCGGCCCGACACGACGACGAGGATCGAGGTCTCCTCCCCGGTGAGACAGTCCTCGATCAGAATGCGGCGGCTGCTGTCGCCAAAGCGTCCACCGAGCATTTCGCGCACCGCCGTCTCAGCCTCGGCGAGGGTCTGGGCCACGACCACGCCTTTGCCGGCGGCAAGGCCGTCGGCCTTGATGACGATGGGGGCGCCGCGCTGCCGCACGTAGGCCAGCGCCGGCTCGACCGTGTCGAAGATGCCCGTGGCCGCCGTGGGGATCTTGTATTTCAGGAGGATCTCCTTGGTGAAGATCTTCGAGGCCTCAAGCCGGGCCCCGGTGGCCTTGGGACCATAGACCGGGATGCCGGCTGCAATGAGTTGGTCGGCCAGACCGAGGGCGAGCGGCACCTCGGGACCGACGACCACGAACCCGACCTTTTCGCGCTGGGCGAGGGCGACCAGGCCGGCGACGTCATCCGCGGCGACGGGAAAGCACGTCACGTCCTGCGCGATGCCGGCGTTGCCCGGCGCACAGATAACGCGGGGCCGGGCAGACGACGCCTGCAGCGAACGGACGAGCGTATGCTCGCGTCCGCCACCGCCGACCACGAGGACCGAAGAGGGAAGGGGGGATGCCACGGGTTTGACGGATGGACCGGGAGATCGGAGGGATCAACTTCCAACATTCATTATCACGTTCGGCCGGCCGGGAATTTTTGTCCGCTTTTTATCCGGCAGGCGGTTATAGGGTGAATCAGCATGTTAACCGACGCCGCATTACTCCGTCGCTACGCCATGGAACAGGATGAGCAGGCCTTTGCCGAGTTGGTCCGCCGGCACCTCGATCTGGTGTTCGCCGCCGCCCTGCGACGCACCGGCGGCCGGACCCATCTCGCGGAGGAAATCGCGCAGAAAGTGTTCTGTGATCTCGCCCGCAAGGCGGCCGTCCTTTCGCATCATCCGATCCTGGTGGGATGGCTGCACCGCTGCACGCGCTTCGCCGCGATCGATGCGACGCGCGCCGAGATCCGCCGGCAAAAGCTCGCCCAGACTCTCACGGCCATGCCCGACGTTTCTCATCCTCCTGAATCCGCGGTCGACTGGGAGCAAGTCCGCCCCGTGCTCGACGAGGCCATGGATCGACTCAGTGACCGCGACCGCGAGCTCATGCTGCTGCACTATTTCAACGGGCTTACCTTTGCCGAGGCCGGCGCACGGATGAAACTCTCGGAGGATGCAGCCCGCAAGCGCACGGGGCGGGCGCTCGACCAGCTGCGGAGAAATCTCAACCAGCGCGGCGTCACCTCGACGTCCGCTGCCCTCGGGCTCCTGCTGGCCAACCAGCCCCTGGTGGCGGCGCCGGCCGGACTGGCCTCGGCAGTCGCGACCGCGGCGATCGCCGCCGCCCCGACCGGACTGGCGGCAAGCGCAGCCTCGATGCTTTTTATGAGCAAACTCACCGTTCCCATCCTCAGCGCCGTTGCCGCTGCCGGCCTCACCACCGCGGTCTGGCTGGTCATGGCTCCCGGAGTCAGCGCGGATGAGCTGACCGCGCTGCGACGGGAACACTCCCGCCTCTCCGCGGCCGCCGCGGCCGGCGCAAGTGCCGCCGCGGTCGCGGCCGTGGTCGACGAATACGCGGCTCAAGCCAGCGCGATCGCCCAGGCGATGGGGCAGAGACAAACCGTCCGGTCCAATCCCACTCCATCGAGCGCACCGGGTCCCGCACTTTCCGGGCGGACGGAGGTCACGGCCCGTGGTCATCGTTATCACGGCCTGGGCACTCCGCACGAGGCCGCGCTGACTTTCGCCTGGGCCTGCGACCTCAGTGATCCCGACGAACTGGGCAGGATGGTCACCTTCGATCCCGGGGTCCGCGAAAAGGCCCAGGCCGTCTTCGCCACCATGCCCGAGGCTATTCGCACCCAGTATCCCACGGTCGAGGCCTTCTACGGTCTGCTGCTCGCGGCCTCGACGCTGGAGGCGCCGCCTCCGGGCGCCGACCTGATCGAACGCACCATGACCGAGGTCGAGTTGAGCCCGGGTCGGTTCGCAACGCGGCGGCTCGGCAGCAGTCGGAATGTCCACGAATACCAGCTGACAAATGAAGGCTGGAAATACGTCCTGCCCGAGAGCGGGGTGAAGGGCCTTCCCGGCATTCTCAACAGCAAGACACTCGCGAGGCTGGTCCAACCGTAACGCCTCTCCTGAACCCTCCGCATCATGTCACCCTTGAGATCTTCTCTCGTCGTCGCGGCGTTGTCGGCGGTGGTCACTGCCGGCGGCCACTACTACCTTCAGCGCCACCAAGCGCGGGAGGCGGCGAGTCTCCGTCGCCAGAACAACGCGATGCGCGTGCAGATCAACCAGCGCTGGCACGAACAGCTGGCGGCCGCGGCGCCAGCCGCGTCGGGAGTCGGGCGCGAGGCTGGCGCGCTGGCGGACGATGCGCCCGCGCTGAGGCGAAGCCCTGTGGAAAACTACCGCAATGAGGGCCGGGCCACCCCGCTGGGCACCCTGCAAACCTTCGCGTGGGCCTGCGATCGCGGTGATGTCGACACGGTCAGGCAACTGGTGCAGATCGAGGCCGGGGCGCGCAACAAGATCGAGGCGTTCAGGGCAACCCTGCCGGAGAGCGCGCAGGCGGAGTGGAAGACCGTGGAGGAAATGGCCGTGGCGATGCTCACCCTCAATATCATGTTCAGTCCGTTCCCCAACGCCGACATTCTCGCCACGGCCACGCCCGAACCGATCCGCGAGGACAGGGTCCGGCTGCGCCTTCCGGGCCTGTCGAAGGACAACACGGAGTACCAGCGGACCGCGGAGGGTTGGAGCTATGTGCTCACCGAGGCGATGGTGGACAATTACATCAGGCGCTATCAGGACTCGCAGACGGAACCCCGGTAGGATGATGCGCAGTCCGGCCGTACCCCGGGTCGGCGACACCGGCTGCAACCGGGCGCTGGCTAGACTTTGAGGAAACGGCCGAGGGCCTTCGGATTGAAGGCGGCGTCGCGCACCTTGAAGAGCGCGAGCGTTTCCTTCCGGTCGATGCACTCCTTGCCGGACTCGAAGAAATCGAGGATGAGGCTGGCGAGGTCGCGGAAGATGGCGTCGGGGCTGGTGTCGACGTGCACGGTCTTCGTGTCGGTCGTCACGACGGCCCGGAAGGCGCATTCGCCGTTGGCGTGGACGAAGACGCTGCCGGTTCGACCGCCCGTGAATTTGACGTGCAACTCATGGTGGTTCGGACCGTCGCTGAGGCGCATCACTGCCTTCACGCCGGGGCCCATGGCGGCGATGAGCATTTCCAACGGGTGGATGACATATTCCTCGAAACTGCGGCCGCCGCCCCAGGCGCGGAGGTGGCGGATCTGGTCGCGGCCGAGTTCGGTCACGGTGCGGTTCAGGCTCGCGGCGCAGCGCAGTGCGGAACTCGTGATCACCGGAACGCGGTATTTGTCCGCCAGGGCAAAGATGCGCTTCGCGGTCTTGAGATCGGGCGCGAAGGTCTTGTCGATGTAGGTTGGCTTGCGGAGCGGGAAGGCCTTCTTGGCCAACTCGAGGTGAACCTCGGGGGTCGACGGCGCGAGCACGACCAAGGCGTCGCAGTCGGCCATGTCGGCGACCTCGGCGGCGTAGGGCACGCGTTTTTCCGCCGCCCATTTCCGACCGCCGGCCTCGTCGATCGCCCAGCATTTAGCCACCTCCCACCCGCGAGCCTTCAGGTCGCCGCGGAGCAGGTCGAGGTAGACGTTGGCGTGGAAGTTATCGAGCCGGTGGTCAATGTAGCCGATGCGTTTCATGGACGGGGAGGGTTAGCGGGCAATCTTGACGAGCTTGCCGGACTTGGCCGAGGCATAGGCGGCGGCGATCACCTCGGCGCTGGCGAGGCCGTCGGCGACGGTGACGGCGGGCTTGGCTCCGGTTCGCACGCATTGGAGGAACTGTGCGACCTCGGCCGTGAACCGGTCGGGTGCCTGGCTCACGTCGATCACCGTGTCCGCGCTATCGCCCTCGCGGCGGTAGACGATGTCCGGCCGCCCTGGGATCCAGTAGTTGATCGTGACCGCCCCCGTTTCGCAGAGAACCTCGACGAAGTTCGTCGCGACCGGCGTCGAGTAGCAGCAGGCGATCTCGCCCATGCAGCCCTTTTTACCTCGGAGAAACAGGAGGCCGAAGTCCTCGACCTTTTCCTTTTGGGCCACGTTCGCGACCTGCGCCTGCACGGCGGTCACGTCGCCCACGAGGAAGCGGAAGATGTCCACCGCATGCGCGGCATTGTCGGCCACGCAGCCGCCGCCGGAGAGTTTCGGGTCGGCGCGGTGGTTGCCTTTGAGGACGAACTTGCCCGCGAACATATTGCGGAAAAAGAGCGGCCGACCGAGTGCGCCGCTGGCGATGAGCTTCTTTGCCGCGATCACCGGCGGGTGGAACCGGTGGCAGTAGGCCGTCATGAACAGGCTACGGTGTTTCTTCACCGCGGCGGCG
>CAZGJB010000189.1:3536-7215 GCA_964526145.1 uncultured Opitutaceae bacterium | reverse complement strand
CCGCAATCTCTACGGTCATTTCGCCGAGCACCTCGGCCGCTGCATCTACGGCGGCATCTGGGTCGGCCCCGATTCGCCCATCCCCAACACCCGCGGCATCCGCAACGACGTCATCGCCGCCCTGCGCGCGATCAAGGTCCCGGTCCTTCGCTGGCCGGGCGGCTGCTTCGCCGACGAGTACCACTGGAAGGACGGCATCGGCCCGCGCGAGAAGCGCCCGAGCATGATCAACACCCACTGGGGCGGCGTCGTGGAGAACAACCACTTCGGCACGCATGAGTTCATGGACCTCTGCGAGCTCATCGGCGCCGAGCCCTACATCTGCGGCAACGTCGGCAGCGGCACCGTGCAGGAGATGATGGAGTGGGTCGAGTACCTCACCTCCGACGCCCAGTCTCCCATGGCCAACCTCCGCCGCGCCAACGGCCGCGACCTGCCCTGGAAGGTGAAGTACTTCGGCGTCGGCAACGAGAGCTGGGGCTGCGGCGGCAACATGCGGCCCGAGTACTACGCCGACGAGTACCGCCGCTACGCCACGTTCACCAAGAACTACCCCGGCAACCAGCTCTACCGCATCGCCTGCGGCGCCAACAGCGACGACTACACCTGGACCGAGGTGCTCATGCAGCAGGTCGGCCAGCGCATGAACGGCCTCTCGCTGCACTACTACACGCTGCCGACCGGCGACTGGCCGAAGAAGGGCGCCGCCACCGGCTTCCCCGAGGCCGAATGGTACTCCACCCTGAAGCAGACCCTGCGCATGGAGGAACTCCTCGCCCGCCACATCGCGATCATGGACCGGCACGATCCCGCGAAGAAGATCGGCCTCATCGTCGACGAGTGGGGCACCTGGTACGACCCGACCCCCGGCACGAACCCCGGCTTCCTCGAGCAGCAGAACTCGCTCCGCGACGCCATCGTCGCCGCGATCAACTTCCATCTCTTCCACCGCCACGCCAACCGCATCCACATGACCAACATTGCCCAGACGATCAACGTCCTGCAGGCGATGGTGCTCACCGACGGCCCGCGGATGGTGCTCACGCCGAGCTACCACGTGTTCGAGATGTTCACCGTCCACCACGACGCCACCACCCTGCCCGTCACGCTCACCACGCCTGACTACGCGTTCGGCGAAGGCAAGGTCCCTGCCGTCAGCGCCTCCGCCTCGCGCGACGCCGCCGGCAAGGTGCACCTCTCGCTCGCGAACGCCCACCCGCACGAAGCCGTCACGGTCACATGCAGCCTCACCGGCCACCGCGCCGCCAAGGTCACCGGCCGCGTGCTGACTGCCGCCGCAATGGACGCCCACAACACGTTCACCGCGCCGGACACCGTGAAACCCGTCGCCTTCTCCGGCGCCTTACTGAACGGCGACAAGCTCACGGTGACGCTGCCCGCCAAATCCGTGGTCGTGCTCGAACTGTAGTCGGGACCTGATTCTCGTCATGGCCGCATATCGTCTCTCGCGGAGTCGCGGAGGCCGCGGAGTCCACTTTCGACTCTCCGCGTCCTCCGCGCCTCCGCGAGAGAATCCCAATGCCACGTAGGCATATCGGCATGACCTTGCGCTCAATCCTTTCGCTCCTCGCGGGTTCATTGCTGGCCGTGACAGTCAGCGCCCGTGACTCCTTCCCCCTCGTCGCCGACCACCACGCTGCGACCCTGATCACCTCGACCGCCGATCATGAGGTCGTTGCCATCGCCGCCGGCGACCTCGCGGCCGATATCGCCCGCATCACCGGCGTCCGGCCGACCACCGCCCACACGCTACCGCCCGGCGGCGGACCGCTCGTCCTCATCGGCACCCTCGGCCGCCACCCGCTGATCGACGCCCTCGTCGCCACCGACGCGCTCGACGTCGGCGATCTCGCCGGTGCCTGGGAAAGCTTCCTCATCGCTACGCTCGACCAGCCCTACCCCGGCGTGCCGTCCGCACTCGTCATCGTCGGCAGCGACCGCCGCGGCACCGCATTCGGCGTCTATGAACTTTCCCAGCAGATCGGCGTCTCGCCCTGGCATTGGTGGTCGGACGTCACCCCGGAGCCGAAGGCCGAGCTTCTCCTCCCCGCCGACACGCGTCGCTTCGGTCCGCCCTCGGTCAAATACCGCGGCATCTTCCTCAACGACGAGGACTGGGGCCTGCAGCCCTGGGCCGCGCAGACCTTCGAGCCCGAGCACGGCGACATCGGACCCAAGACCTATGCCAAGGTCTTCGAACTCCTCCTGCGCCTGAAGGCCAACACCCTCTGGCCCGCGATGCATAAGTGCACCCGGGCGTTCAACGCCGACCCGCGTCACGCCCAACTCGCCGACACTTACGGCATCGTCATGGGCTCCTCCCACGCCGAGCCGCTCCTGCGCAACAATGTCGGCGAATGGTCCGCCCCACCCGAGACCTACAACTACGTCACCAACCGCGAGGGCGTCCGCGCCTACTGGGCCGAGCGCGTGCGCACCAACGGCCGTTACGAGAACCTCTACACGATCGGCATGCGCGGCATCCACGACAGCGCCATCCAGGGCACCACGTCCGACGCCCACCGCATCACCGTCCTCGGGCAGGTCTTCGCCGACCAGCGGGCGTTGCTGGCGCCCGCCGCACCCCAGATCTTCTGTGCCTACAAGGAGGTTCTCGACCTCTACCGCCAGGGCCTGCGCGTGCCGGACGACGTCACGATCGTCTGGCCCGACGATAATTTCGGCTACGTCCGCAACTTCGCCGCCCCCGCCGAGCGCAGCCGCCCCGGCAGCTTTGGCGTCTACTACCACATCTCCTACCTCGGTCGCCCGCTTGCCTACCTGTGGCTCAACACGACCCCGCCCGCGCTCATCTGGACGGAAATGAAAAAAGCCCACGCCCACGGCGCCGACCGCGTGTGGATCGTCAATGTCGGCGACCTGAAGCCCGCCGAGCTCGGCACCGAGTTCTTCCTCCGCCTCGCCTGGGACGTCGACACCTGGGGCCCCGACGCCCAGCCCGCCTTCCTCCGCGAATGGGCCGCGCGCGATTTCGGCCCCGCCCACGCCGAGGCCATCGCGGATCTGATGGCGCGTTACTACCAGCTCAATTTCCAGCGCCGCCCCGAGCACCTCCAATGGTGGCTGCCCAAGGAGGAGCCGCGCGCCAGCGACCTGACCGGCGCCGAGATCGACGCCCGCCTCGCCGCCTTCGCCGCGCTGCGCGCCGACGCCCGCCGCATCGCCGCGCGCCTACCCGCCAGCCGCCAGGACGCCTTCACCCAGCTGGTCGCGTACCCGGTGCACGGCTCCGCCCTCGCCAACCTGCGGTACTTCGCCGGCGAGGAGGGTGATGTCGCCACGGCCCAGGCCGCCGACGCGGACCTCCGCGAACTCACCCGCCGCTTCAACGAGGAGACCGCCGACGGCAAGTGGCGTGGCTTCATGCGCCTTGAACCGGCGGACGACGACTGGAAGTCCATGCGCATCGCCCCGTGGATTCCCCGCACGTTCCCGCCCAAGGCAATCGTCACCGGGTCCGCGCGGATCCGCCGGTGGAGCGCCGCCGATTTCAGCATCATGGAGAACCACATCGGAGTCGCCTGGACCCACGTGCCCGGCCTCGGCCGCTCCGGGCGGGCGATGACGGTCCTGCCGTTCGACGCCGCGACGCCCGTCCATCTCGAGACCGGCCCGTATCTGGGCTATACCTTCGACC
>CAZGJB010000189.1:0-3526 GCA_964526145.1 uncultured Opitutaceae bacterium | reverse complement strand
TCGACCTGACCGCACCCACGGCCTGCCAGCTCCAACTCGACGTCCTGCCCACGCACCCGTTGATCCCGGGCCGTGGCCTCCGCGTTGCCTTCGCCGTGGACGACGCACCGCCGCAGGAACTCGTGATCGCGGTCGCCGACGGCTCCCCCGTCTGGGCCCAGGGCGTGCTCGACAACCGCCTCCGTGCCAACATCGCCCTCCCTGTCCTTCCCGCCGGCTCGCACTGTCTGAAACTGTTCATGGTCGATGCCGGCGTGGTGCTCGACACGCTGACGCTGACCCCGCTCGCAAGCGATTGATGATGATCCCCAACCCGCTCATCCGCCACCGGGCCGATCCGCATCTCTCGCGGCACCCGGACGGCTGTTACTACTTCACCGCCACCGTCCCCGAATACGACCGGATCGAGCTCCGCCGCGCGACCACCCTGAACGGGCTCGCTACCGCCGAGCCCACGGTGATCTGGCGCAAGCACGCCGCCGGCCACATGGGCGCTCACATCTGGGCGCCGGAGCTCCATCATTTTGACGGCCAGTGGCACATCTACTTCGCCGCCGGCGACGCCGAGGAAATCTGGCGCATCCGCATCTACGTCCTCACCAATCCCGCCGTAAATCCCCTCGAGGGCATCTGGACCGAGCGCGGACCGGTGCGCACGCCTCTCGACACGTTTGCCCTCGACGCCACCACCTTCGTCCACGCCGGCCGGCGTTTCCTCCTCTGGGCGCAGCACGATCCCGCCATTGGTGCCAACACCTGCCTCTACCTCGCCCCGCTGCAGGATGCCGTCACGCTCGCCGGCCCGCCGGTGCGAATCTCCCAGCCCGAGCACCCTTGGGAGAAAGTGCGCTTCGCCGTCAACGAAGGCCCCGCCGTCCTCATCCGCCACGACCGCGTCTGGGTCACCTACTCCGCCGCCGGCACCGGCGCCGAGTACTGCCTGGGCCTCCTCTCCGCGTCCGTCGGCTCCGACCTGCTCGACGCCAAGTCCTGGCACAAGTCGCCGACACCGGTCTTCACCACGAGCGAGGCCAACCGCATCTACGGGCCCGGCCACAACTCGTTTTGCTTCGCCCCCGACGGCACCGATCTCCTCGTCTACCACGCCCGCAGCTACCGCGACATCGTCGGTGACCCGCTCGCCGACCCAAATCGCCACACCCGCGTCCAACCCTTCACCTGGCGCCCCGACGGCTCGCCCGACTTCGGCGCGCCGCGACCCGACGACCCATGATAACTTCCCGGTTCGCATCCCTCGTCGGCTCGACCCTGTTTGCCCTTGGCCTCCACGCCGCGCCGCCACCGGCGGAGTACTTCGTCCGCCCCCAACCGCCCGCTGACATCTACCACGCGGACTGGACCGACCTGAACAAGAACGGCACGCGCGATCCCTACGAGGATCCGTCCATCGCCATCGAGGATCGCATCACCGACCTGCTTGCGCGCATGACGCTCGAGGAGAAGACCGCGCAGCTCGTCACGCTGTACGGCTATCCCCGCGTCCTGCAGGACGAACTCCCCACCCCGGCCTGGGACACCGCCGTCTGGAAGGACGGCATCGGCAACATCGACGAGCACATCAACGGAAACACCGGTTGGACCAACAACCTCGCCGACCCCGACCACGACCTGCCCTGGTCGCGCCACACGCAGGCGATCAACGAGGTGCAGCGCTGGTTCATCGAACGCACGCGCCTCGGCATCCCCGCGGATTTCACCAACGAGGGCATCCGCGGCCTCATGCATTCGCAGGCCACGAGCTTCCCGGCGCAGGTCGGCGTCGCCAGCATCTGGAACGCCGCCCTCGTGCGCGAGATCGGCCGCGTCACCGGCCGCGAGGCCCGCGCCCTCGGCTACTCGAACGTCTATTCGCCCGTCCTCGACCTCTCCCGCGACCCGCGCTGGGGCCGCGTGGTCGAGTGCTATTCCGAGGACCCTTTCCTCACCGGCACGCTCGGCGTCGAGCAGGTGCGCGGACTGCAGGAGTCCGGCGTCGCCTCCACGCTGAAGCACTTCGCCGTGTACAGCATTCCCAAGGGCGGGCGCGACGGCCATGCCCGCACCGACCCGCAGGCCACGTGGAGCGAGGTGCAGGCGCTTCACCTCGAGCCGTTCCGTCGCGCCGTGCGCGAGGCGGGCGCGCTTGGTGTCATGGCCTCGTACAACGACTACGACAATGTGCCCATCGAGGCGAGCCGCCGCTTCCTCACCGATATCCTGCGCACCGAATGGGGCTTCACCGGCTACGTCGTCTCCGACAGCGGCGCGGTCGAGTTCCTCCACGCGAAGCACCGCACGGCCCCGACGCCGGCCGACGCCATCCGGCAATCCGTCGCCGCCGGCCTCAACATCCGCACCAACTTCACGCCGCCCGCCGATTACCTCGTTCCTCTTCGCGACCTGGCGCGCACCGGCGCCCTCGCCGCCGACGTGATTGACGCCCGCGTGCGCGACGTGCTCCGCGTTAAGTTCCGCCTCGGGCTTTTCGACCAGCCCTACCGCGATCCCGCCGCCGCCACCGGCACGGTCCGCGCTCCCGCCCATCTCGCCGTCGCCGAACAGGCCGCCCGCGAATCCATCATTCTCCTGAAAAACGAACGCCAGGCCCTGCCCCTGGATCGCGCGAAGGTGAGGAAGGTCCTCGTCGCCGGCCCGCTCGCCGACGATCCGCACGGCTGGTGGTCCCGCTACGGCGCCCAGCGGCTGAACTTCGTCACTCCGCTCGCCGGCCTGCGCGCTGCGCTCGGGCCCGATGTCGAGGTGCGCTACGCCCAAGGCGTCGCCGCCAAGGACGCCGCCTGGCCCGAAAGCGACGTGCTCAAGCCGCGCCCGTCCGCCGACGTCCAGGCCGGCATCGCCGCCGCCGTGGACGCAGCCGAGGGCGTGGATGTCATCGTCGCCGTCCTCGGCGAAACCGACGAACTCTGCCGCGAGTCCGCCAGCCGCATCAGTCTCGACCTCCCCGGTTTCCAGCAGGACCTCCTCGAAGCTCTGCACGCCACCGGCAAGCCGCTCGTCCTCGTCCTCAGCCACGGCCGCGCCCTCGGCCTCAACTGGGCCGCGCGCCACGTGGACGCGATCGTGGATATCTGGTTCCCGGGCGAGGCCGGCGGCACCGCCCTCGCCGCCGTGCTGTTCGGCGACTACAACCCCGCCGGTCGCCTGCCGGTCACGGTTCCGCGCAGCGTCGGCCAGATCCCGCTCAACTTCCCCGCCCGCCCAGGCTCGCAGGCGCAGGATTACGGCCAGGTCACCGGCCCGCTCTTCGCGTTCGGCCACGGCCTGAGTTACACGACATTCAGCTACGCGAACCTGCGGATCACGCCGGAGCGCATTCCCGTCGGCGCCGGCGTGACGGTGATCTGCGACGTCACCAACACCGGCGCGCGCGTCGGCGACGAGGTCGTGCAGCTCTACCTCCGCGACGATTACAGTTCCGTGGTCACCTTCGACCAGGTCCTGCGCGGGTTCACCCGCGTGCACCTCGCCCCCGGTGAGACGCGCACCGTCACCTTCACGCTCAAGC
>CAZGJB010000188.1:0-7230 GCA_964526145.1 uncultured Opitutaceae bacterium | reverse complement strand
GCCGAGCTTCTGGAGGTAGGCGATCAGGGCCACGACTTCCTTCTCGGGCGCGACGTAGGCGCCGGCCTCGCGGAGGCCGAGGGAGATGGCCTTGGCCTGGCCGTTGGCCTCGTCGAAGATCTGCTGCGCCGACATCGGGCCGTAGGGCACGCCGAGCATGCGCTGGACGCGGATCTTGGACGGGAGCGCGGCGACGTCGGTGTTGTTCTCGAGCAGCCACGGGTACGAGGGCATGTTCGAGCCGACGGAGATGCTGCGCGGGTTCTCCATGTGGCGGAGATGCCAGACGTCGGGGTACTTGCCGCCGACGCGGGCAAGATCCGGGCCGGTGCGCTTGGAGCCCCACTGGTAGGGATGGTCGTAGATGGATTCGCCGAGGCGGGAGTAATCGCCGTAGCGCAGAACGTCGGGCACCAGCGTGCGGATCATCTGCGAGTGGCAGGTGTAGCAGCCCTCGCGCACGTAGATGTCGCGGCCGGCCAGCTCGAGCGGCGTGTACGGGAGCTGGAGGCGGTCCTCGACGTTGTCGGCCTTGTGGATGAGGACGGTCGGGACGATCTGGATCAGGCCGCCGGCGGCCACGGCCACGAAGGTGAGGAGCGAGAAGGGCAGGGCGTTGAGGAGGAGGCGTTCGTACCAGTCCTGCCAGGCCTTGCCGCGGGAGTAGAGGAGGGCGTAGCCGGCGACGCAGGTGATGATCGCGCCGATCAGGCCGGCGATGCTCACGTACGAGGTGCCGAGCATCCAGAGGCAGGAGAAGCCCACGAGGAACACCGAGAGGAGCACGGGGGCGTTGAGCCAGGTGCCGCCGAAGCCCATCCGGGCGGCCGGGGCCGGCTTCTCGGCGTAGACCTCGATCGTGCCGTCGACCGGCTGGGCGCCCTTGACCGTCTTCCAGAAGTTGTAGGCGCAGATGACGAAGCCGGCGAGGTAGAGCGCGCCGCCGATCACGCGCATGAGCATGAGCGGGCGGATGGCGTTGAGCGTGTCGAGGAAGTTCGGGTAGGCCAGCACCGTGCCGTTCTCGGTCGTGGCGCTGAGCATGAGGCCCTGGGTGATGCCACTGACCCACATGGCCGCGACGTAGAGGAGGATGCCGACGAGGCCGGTCCAGAAGTGGAGGTTGGCCAGCGAGACCGAGTACAGCGGCTTGTTCCACAGGCGCGGGAGCAGCCAGTAGATCATGCCGGCGGCCATGAAGCCGTTCCAGCCGAGGGCGCCGGCGTGGACGTGGCCGATGATCCAGTCGGTGTAGTGACCGAGGGCGTTGACCGACTTGATCGAGAGGAGCGGTCCCTCGAAGGTCGCCATGCCGTAGAACGTGACGGCGGCGGCGAAGAACTTGAGGACGGGGTCGGTGCGGAGCTTGTGCCACGCGCCGCGGAGGGTGAGGAGGCCGTTCAGCATGCCGCCCCAGGAGGGGGCCCAGAGCATGAGCGAGAACGTCATGCCGAGATACTGCAGCCAGTCCGGCAGCGCGGTGTTCAGCAGGTGGTGCGGGCCGGCCCAGATGTAGATGAAGACGAGGGACCAGAAATGCACGACCGAGAGGCGGTAGCTGTACACGGGCCGCTCCGCCGCCTTCGGCATGAAGTAGTACATGATGCCGAGGATCGGCGTCGTGAGGAAGAACGCCACGGCGTTGTGCCCGTACCACCATTGCACGAGACCGTCCTGGAGGCCGCCGAAGATCGGGTAGCTGTGGAGCAGCGACGTCGGGATCGAGAGGTGGTTGACGATGTAGAGCATCGCCACGGTGATGATCGTCGCGATGTAGAACCAGATCGCCACGTAGAGCGCGGGCTCGTGGCGACGCGCCAGCGTCCAGAAGAAGTTCACCGCGAAGACCACCCAGATGAGGGCGACGGCGATGTTGATGGGCCAGATCAGCTCGGCGTATTCCTTGCTGCGCGTGAGGCCGAGGGGGAGGGTGATCGCCGCGGCGACGATGATGGCCTGCCAGCCCCAGAAATGGAGATTGGACAGGAAATCACTCGCGAGGCGCGCCTTCACGAGGCGCTGCGTCGAGTAGTAGATGCCGGCGAACATCATGTTGCCGACAAACGCGAAGATGACCGCGTTGGTGTGCAGCGGACGCAGGCGGCTGAAGGTCAGCCAGGGCGTGTCGAAGTTGAGGCGCCAGAAATTGAGCTGCGACGCGATCAGGACGCCGACGAGCATGCCGACGATTCCCCACACGAGGGTGGCGTAGAGGAATTGGCGGACGATGCGGTCGTTATAAACAATGGTTACTTTTTGTTCGGACATGGTGGGCGGGAAAACGGCTGGAGACGAATCCGGGACGGGTGTCACTCGCCGGCGGAGCGGCGGTCATCAGTCCCAACCTGGCCGGCTGGCTTGCGGCTGGCGAGCACGACATGCGGGGTCTCGTCGGCCAGGGGCAGCAGGGCCTCGCGCTCGGCGCTGCTGAAGCGCCGGCGGGAGTTTTCCCGGAGGAAAAATACAATGAAGGTGAAGACCAGGCACAGGCTGATCGTGAGGGTCAGAGGAATGACGGACATGGGGGGAAAGGGATCAGCGGGTGTTGAGGTGGTGGGTGGCCTCGGCCTTGCCCGCGTGGCGGGCGGCGCGGCCGTGATGGTGTTTCAGGTATTCCTTGGCGGCCAGCCAGTTTTCCAGATCGCGGCCGGGCAGGCAGCCGCCGGCCAGCCAGATGTAATACGCGGCTTTTTGGATCTCGGCCTCGGTCGGCTCGTGTTCCGGGTGTGAGTGTGGATCGTGCATGGTGTGATGCGGGGTGGTCCTGACGCCGAAACTGTAAGTCAGGGTGGGGATTCCCGCTCCGCAGCGCTTGCCCAGGCTTGTGCATATATTGCACTGGCCAAGAGATGCGTCGCAAAAGATGCGCACGCTTGGCCAAGTCCTGCGGAGCGACATTGACCGGGGGCTGACATACTGAAGCCATGCAGGAAGAAGTGTTTAATACGCTGCGCGCCCGGCGTCCGCAATTGCGGCAACACTGGGAAACCCTGCTGCGCACGGAGCGAGCGTCCTCGCCCCTGGCCAACCCGGAGGCCCTCATTTTCATGATGGACTGGACCCTCGACCGGGTCTTCGAGGCGATGCGGATGACGACTGCGAAGCTGCATACGGCCAGCCCGCGGCCCGAGTGCACTTGCGGCCTCAACCCGCTGCTGGTCTATTTCGCGACGATGGAGCAGGTTCTGATCGAGGGGCTCATCCTCGCCCAGGTCGAGGTCACCCACCGCCCGGCGCACCGGCACGAGGCCGATCTCACCCACCTCAAGCTGGCGATCGAGTACGTGGCCAGCCGCGAGATCGGGGCCTTCTGCGCCGTGTGCCAGCATAAGCAGGTGCCTGACGCTGCGCACCACCACCACGCGGCCTCAGCGAGCTGAGCCGGCGTGGATGCGCTCGCGGTAGGCGGTCGGCGCCTCGCCCGCGATCTTCCGGAAGACGCGGTTGAACTGCGACAGCGATTGGAAGCCGGCCTCGTACGCGGCCTCGCTGATGCGCTTGTGCGGATTCAGGAGCAGGTTCTTGACCTTCTCGATGCGGACGCGCGCCAGGTAGTCGGTGAACGTGAGGCCCGTTGATTTCTTGAAGGTCTTGCAGAAATAGAACGCGCTCATGTTCACCGCCTGCGCCACCTGGTTGAGCGAGATCGCCTCGTCCTGGTGCTCCGCGATGTAGACCCGCGCCTTGGCCACCGTGGGAGATTCGGCCGCCTGGTCGCGCACGGTCAGCTGGTTGCTGAGGGACGACAGATGCTGCGCGAAGATCGAGAGCAGGCGGATGATGGACTCGTACTGCGGCTTGGTCAGCACGCGCGTCTGAAAATACATCTCCTCGAGTTTCTTCATGTCCACCTGCGTGCCCCAGTTGATGAGCTGACGCGTGGTGCGCCGGAACTGGGCCTTGGACGGCTTGTGCAGGAGGATCTGGCCGGTCTGGAGGAAGGCGATGAGGTTCTCGCCGACGCGGATCGGCACGGCGGAGTCGCAGAGGCCGGCAAAACACTTGAGCGTGGTCGGCTCCAGCTTGGCTTCGTCCTCGACCTTGCGCTGGAGCTGGAGGCAGGCGGCGCAGCTCTGGTTCGTCTGGGCGACGAGGGCGCAGAAGGGATTCTCCTTGGGATCGCCGTGGTGCGGCCGGTCGAAAGCGTCGATGGGCCGCAGGCTGAGCGGCAGTCCGGTCGTCTCGCGAAAGGCCTTTTCATAATCGCGATAGATCTGCGACGTGCGCAGCTGTCCGACGAGGGCTTGGCTGTATTTGGTCGGGCTAGGCGATTCCATCGCGGGCAGAATAGGTGAGTGTTTGTTCGGCGCGCAATGAGGAAGCGGTCAGAAATGAGCCCGACGCATCATGTATATTTGCCGCCTTCATATCGTTCCGAAAATCCGGAGCATCGTTGCCGCCCGGCCAAAGGCCAGTCAGGCGGCGATGGACAGTTCGGAACCGACCGGGCCGATCAGCGCAGCGCGATGCTGCGTTGATCCGACTCCCGGTAGGCGGCCACGACCACGCCCGCGATGTTGGTCGCGTTGACGCAGAGGTAATCCGCGCGGCGGTTGTTGAGGCCGGCGGTGCGCCATCCATCGGAGGTGCGGGCGACCAGCACGTGGGTGATGGAATGGTTGGCGGCGCTGCGGAACATCACGGTCATCCCGCGCTCCAGGCTGTCATAAGGGCGCGGCTGCACCACCAGAAGGGTGCCGCTGGGGTAGAGAGGGTGCATGGATTCGCCGCGACCGCGGACGACGAAGGCGCCCGGATGGGCGGCGGCGGCCTGACGGGCGAGGCGCGCGGCCTCACTGGCGGGGCGCACTTCCGGGCGGGGAGAGGCGGCGACGTAGTGGCCGGCGAGGTAGTGCTCGGCGGGCGCAGCAGGGCTCGACGGCGCAGCCAGGAAGCTTGAAATCAGGACCAAAACCGCGGTGCGAGGGTGGACGAGCCTGGGCACGCCTTGATGCTGGGCCCGCGTTGCGCGCGGGCAAGCCGCGGACCGTGAGGTTCATTCCTCAGGCCGGTTCAGGCCCGTTGTCTTGTGGTCAATTGTTGAAGCGGAACAGCGCGACGTCGCCGTCCTGGAAGACGTATTCCTTGCCCTCGAGGCGGTACTTCCCGGCCTCGCGCGCGGCGGCCACGCTGCCGAGGCGGGTGAGGTCGGCATAGGAGACAATCTCGGCCTTGATGAAGCCCTTCTCGAAGTCCGTATGAATCACGCCGGCAGCCTGCGGGGCCTTCCAGCCCTTGTGTATCGTCCAAGCGCGGACTTCCTTCTCACCGGCGGTGAAATAGGTCTGCAGGCCGAGCAGCTCGTAGCTGGCCTTGATGAGATTCGAGACGCCGGAGTCAGAGACCCCGAGGTCCTTGAGGAACTCCTTCGCCTCCTCGGGCGACAGGTCGATCAACTCGGCCTCGATGCGGGCGCTGATTGGCACGTAGGCGGCGTCGTGGTGGGTCTGGACGTATTTCGCGACCTGCTGGACGAACGGGACCTCCTCAGCCTTCGCGAGGTCGCTCTCGGCCACATTGCAGGCGAAGAGGACGGGCTTGGCGGTGAGGAGCTGGAAGAGCTTCATCAGGGCCTGTTCCTCGGGCGTGGCCGTGAGGGTGTTGGCGGTCTTGCCGGCGTTGAGGTGCGGCGAAAGCTTCTCCAGGAGAGCCATTTCCGCGATTGCTTCCTTGTCGCCGGACTTGGCCTTTTTCTGGGTCTTCTCGATGCGTTTCGCCACGGCCTCGAGGTCGGCGAGGACGAGCTCGGTCGTGATGACCTCGATATCGCGCACCGGGTCGACGCTGCCCATGGTGTGGACCACATCGGGATCCTCGAAGCAGCGGACCACCTGCACGATGGCGTCCACCTCGCGGATGTTGGCCAGAAACTGGTTGCCGAGGCCCTCGCCCTTGGAGGCGCCGGCGACGAGGCCGGCGATGTCGACGAACTCGATGACCGCGGGGATGACCACGTTGGTCTTGGCGATCTTCTGGAGGACGTAGGCGCGGTCGTCGGGCACGGTGACGACGCCGACGTTCGGATCGATCGTGCAGAACGGATAATTGGCCGCTTCCGCCTTGCGGGAGCGGGTGAGGGCGTTGAAAAGCGTGGACTTGCCCACGTTCGGGAGACCGACGATACCGGCTTTCATGAAGGGGTTGAAGGAGCAGGGGGACTCAGGGCTTGACAAGCTATTTGTCGGGCGGTCTGCTCCACGGCTTTTCCAATCAAGCAACGCATAGAAATCAACCGCACATGGCACTCAAAATCCGTCTCACTCGCGTAGGCACCACCCATCAGCCGCATTACCGCGTGGTCGTCGCCGAAGCCCGTTCGCGTCGTGATGGCGATCCGGTCGAATCGATCGGCACCTACGATCCCCGCGCCAAGGCCCGCGGCTTCAATGTCGACCTCGCCCGCGTGGACTACTGGCTCAGCAAGGGCGCCAAGCCCACCGACACGCTGCACGCCATGATCAAGCGCGCCCGCCGCGCCGCCGCCGCGACGACGGCCTGATCCGGTTTCCAACGCGGAGACCGCTGAGGGCGCGAAGCCCGCTGCCACAAACCTCGGACTTGGTTCCGGGGTTTTGTTTTTGGTAATCTCCGTGCCCTCCGCGATCTCCGCGTTTAGAAAATTCCGATGCATATCGATGTCCTGACGCTCTTTCCCGGCATGCTGGACGGCTTTCTCAACGAAAGCATCCTGGGCAAGGGCATCGAGTCCGGCCGGCTGGCGGTGAAGGTCCACGACCTGCGCGCCTGGACCACCGACAAGCACCGCACCGCCGACGACCGGCCGTTTGGCGGTGGGGCAGGGATGGTGATGAAGCCGGAGCCCGTCTTCGCGGCCATCGAACAGCTCCAAACCCCCGGCTGCCGACGCATTTACCTGACGCCGGATGGCGTGCCCTTGTCCCCGGCCCTGGCCGAGGAACTGTCCCGCCAGCAGCACCTCATTTTGCTCAGCGGGCACTACGAGGGCATCGACCAGCGCATCCGCGATCGCGTCATCGATCAGGAGGTGAGTATCGGCGATTACGTGCTCACCAACGGCACCCTCGCGGCCGCCGTCCTCATCGATGCCCTGGCCCGTTTTATCCCCGGTGTGCTGGGGGAGGAAAAGTCATTGACGCACGAAAGCTTCACCAGCAAGTTGCTCGACTTTCCTCAATACACGCGTCCCGCCGAATACCGGGGCATGTCCGTTCCGGAAGTCCTGCTCTCCGGAAACCATGCCGAAATCGA
>CAZGJB010000187.1:0-7238 GCA_964526145.1 uncultured Opitutaceae bacterium | reverse complement strand
AGAAACTCGATGGCGCCCACCACCGCGAACACGGCGCAACTGGGCCGGCGGCCCTGGTCCTTGGCGTGAAGCTCCAACTCGCGAAACCGCGGCCGCAGGTCCACCTCGGCCCGCAACTCCGCCGCCTGGCCGAACTGCTGCAGCACCTGCTCAAAGCGCGACCGCGAGGCCGGCGGCGCCGCCTTGGCCTTGGCCGCCGCGGCGGCGATCTGCGCCTGCCGCTCCGCCGTGGCCCGCTGCAGGGCCTCGTCGCTCGCCTGCTCGGCCGCCGGATCGTAGCCGAAGCGTGCCTGCCACTCCGGGGCGAGGTCGCGCAGCTTGATCGAAGCCATGCCGCCGCGATGGGTGAACATCACGGTGCGGGCATTGACGGTCTTGATGACCACGTCGTGGTAAACCGTCCGCCCCACGGGCAGCGTCGCCACCTTGGCTCCCGCCGGAATGCGCGCCGGCGTTTCCTCCGCCAATGCCGCCGGCGCGAGCAACAGGACGGCCACGGCAACCCAGATGCGGGGTTGCCAGCCAGAGGTCGCTTGCCTGTTCGCCAGCCGGTGCATGCGTCTGCGCCACGATGGCAAAGCCGGCGCCGCGGTCGATGCTGCAGTTGCCCCGGCCCGGCCCCCCGGCAGGCTTGCCCGCGACCGCTCTTCGGGTCATCCTGCTGCCGCAGCCGATGGAACTGTACCTGATCCGGCACGCCCACGCCCTCGAAGCGGCCTTCGACGAGATCCGCCCGCTGAGTCCGCGCGGCCGCAAACAAATCCGCACCCTCGCCCGCTGGCTGCGCGGGACGGACGCGTTCGCCCCGGCGGAATACTGGCACAGCCACCTGGTGCGTGCCGCCGACACCGCCGCATTGCTGGCCGCGCGGCTGCGCTCCCGGACGCCCCGCCGCACGGTGAAAGGCCTGGCCCCGTGGGATGACCCCGCGCTGATCGCGGCGCGCCTCAGCCGGCGCCGGCAGTCCCTCGCCCTCGTCGGCCACGAGCCGCACCTCAGCGCTCTCGCCTCCCTTCTCGTCACCGGCCGGACCCATCCGCCGGTGTTCGTCTGCAAGAAATGCAGCATCCTCGCCCTGGAGCGGATCGAGTCCCGCTGGCTGGTGCGCTGGCAGGTGTCGGCGGATTTGCTGGGCTGAAATTGTCCCTTGCCAAAGCGCCAAAAGCGGCGACGTTACCGGCGTCGGATGTCAGTTCAGATGCACGGTTGAGATCGTGATTTGAGTCAGGCAGCAAACGACAGCGTCAGATTCCGCGTTAGCGACTCGTCCGGTTAGCGAGGTCAGGCAACGTCAGGAAAACGCAGCATTGGGTCCGAGCGTCGGCTACGGCGTTTGGGACCCAGCGAGAGGTCAGGCACGATCCGGCCGTGGAGTTCGTTCCCCCGCAACGTCAACCAACCCCGAGGCCAGCCGGCCAAGGGGCCCTAACTCCCACCACCATGAACTTCCATCAGCTTCTTCACCATCGCACCGCCCTGCTGCAGCAGGCCCGACTGGCCAATCTGGCCTTCGCCTGGCAACGCCTTGACGCGTGGGCGCAGCGCATCGCCCGTGCCCGCCTGCGTGGCGAGGTGGCGCTCCAGCTCGCCGACCCGGCCGGCGACCGGGCCTGGCCGCAACTGCTGGCTCACACCGGGAGCCAGGCCGTGATCGAGGAACACTTCACCGATGAGGAGATCGTCGAGCTGGCCGACATCCTCGCCTTCCTGGCGGAGGATCCCCGCGCCGTGGAGTTCACGTTCCAGCTCGAGGAAATGGGCGCCCGCTTCCTGCCCGCCATCCAGCACGAGCTCGCCCAGGCCGGCGTCATGGTGCACCAAACGGCACCGTCGCCCGAGGACTCGAACCGCGGCCCGACCTGAGCCGGCTACGGCTTGGTTTTGCGGTATTCCCGGTGGCTGGCCTTCTGAAAGTCGGCCAGCTCCCCGATCCGTTTCTGCGCCGCAGCATTGTCGCCGGCCTCGAACGCCGCGGCGATGTCCGTCAGCTGCGCGAGCAGCCGGCCCATCTGTTTGCGATAGGCGGCGGTGAATTTCTCGCGCTCCGCCGCGGGCAGGTCGGCCGCCTTGGCCGGGATGAGTTTCTCGGCCGCCCGGGCCGCTTCGCGCATCTCGCTCACCAGCTCGAGCGAAGCGGCGTTGTGCGCCGGTTCACCGGCCTGCCGGCGAAGCTTGCGGAAGGCTCCGCTCAGGCGATCCATGTGCTCGCCCAGTTCCGTCATCTCCTCGCCACCATGGTCCGGATCGGCCTTGGCCGCCAGCTGCGGTCCAATGGCGGCAATCGCGAGGAACAAGGCACTGATGAGGACGCAGTTTCTCATGGGTGGGGAATGGGGTGCCTCGAAAAAGAACCACGGCCCGGCCGCAGGCAATTGCATTGTTGCCACCGGCCCGGCTGGCGCCATCGGTTCACATGTCATGCAATCCCCAACCGCTGCCGTCACCCTGCGCGAAGTCACGGCCGAGACGGTGCGCACGATCTGCGATTTGCAGGTTCGTCCCGAACAGCAGGCCTTCGTCGCCAGCAACGCCGTTTCCATCGCGCAGGCCCATTTCGATCCGAAGGCCTGGTTTCGCGCCATCTATGCCGGTGAGGAGCCGGTGGGATTCGTCATGCTCAGCCTCGATGAAAAGACTCCGGAGTACTGCATCTGGCGCTTCATGATCGATGCCCGGCATCAGGGACGGGGCTACGGTCACGCCGCCTTGGAGATGGCCATCGACCATATCCGCCGGCAACCCGGGGCCACCGAGGTGCTCCTGTCCTACGTGCCCGCGCCTGGCGGCCCGGAGTCCTTCTACCGTCAGGCCGGCTTTCAACCCACCGGACAGATCATCGACGGTGAGGTCGTGATGAAGCGCCTGCTTTGATTGCCTTATGATCCGCCATCGCCTCGCCGCCGTCCTCCTGGTTCTCGCCCCGCTCCCGACCTGGGCGGGTCAAGGGCCCGAGGCCGCATCCGCCTCGGCCTTTCCCGCGGTGTCCGCGTGGGCCCGCGCCGGAGCCGCCGCTGACAATGCAGCCTCCGCTCCCATCGTCGCCACCCTGCGGCCCGGCGATGACGTGCAGGCCGCCGTCGACGCCGCCGCGTCCACCGGCGGCGTCATCCTTCTCCAGGAGGGAGACTATCCGCTGCACCGCACGCTGCACCTGCGCTCGGGCGTCATCATTCGCGGGACCGACCGGGTCCGCACCCGCCTGGTATTGCTGCTGCGCGCATCCCGGCCGGCCGGCGCCGCGATCGATCAACCCGCCGCCTGGACGAGCGGGATCGAGCTGACAGCCGTCGAGCGGGCCGGGTTGGAGGAGGTGACGGTGATCTTCGATCCAACGCTGCCGGCGCCGGCTGACCCCCGGCGCACCAAGGCCGCCTATGGGGACGATCCGGCCGGTCGCCGCGACCTGCATGTCGTCTCCGTGGCGTTCACGTCGGCGCGCGACTGCTGGATGGCGCGCAGCCTGATCCTCAACTCCGGCTCGCATCCGCTGGTCCTGAGCGATTGCGAGCGGATCACCGTCGATGAAGTCGTGATCGAAGGCGCGCACAACCGCGGTCCGGGCTCCGGCCTGCTCAACCTCGCCCGCAGCACCGGCGTCCGGCTCTCGGGCCTGCGCGTGCGGGACATCAACACCTTCGTCATCCACGGCGGCGCCGCGGGTGCGCCGTGCCGCTACAACGTCGTGGCCGAATCGCGTTTTGAGATCGATCTCCGGTTCCACGGTGCGGGCACCCGGGACAACCTGTTCGAGAATTGCGCGATCGCCGTGCCGGCCTGGCTGCTGCGGCCGCCGCTGTCGCCCGGCAACGCGGAGGCGCGCGAGGCCCCGCCCGGCCCGGGCAATCTCCTTTATCTATGCACCGTGACCCGCGATTACGGCCCCGGCGAACGGGCGTTCAGCACGGCGGACGATCCCAACCAAGTGTACGAGATCCTGCAGAACCACGCCCGCGAACGCCAGCCGTCGGTGCGCCCGTACTCGCAAGCCCCGGCGAACGGCAGTTTGCACCGTCACCACTGACCCGGTTCAACGGCGACGGCCGATCAATTCCCAGAGGAGAACGGCGCCGGCGACCGATACATTGAGCGACTCGACCTGGCGGGAACCGGGGATGGTGACAAGGCGGGTGCAGGCCTGGGCCACTTCGGGGGCGAGGCCGTGCTCCTCGTTGCCGAGCACCAGGGCGACCGGCTTGGCCGCCGTGCGTCCGGTCTCGGGCCGGCCGCCGCGCGTCGCCGCGCCCACCACCTCGTAGCCGGCCGCTGACAGTTCCTTGATGACTGCGGGCAATCGCGGCACCAGCCAGGTCGTCACCGCCTCCAGGCCGCCCTCGGCCACGCGGTAGGCCGCATCGTTGGGCCGGGCAGCGGCAGGATCGTCGGGCACGACGAGGTGCTTGACGCCGAAAAACGCCGCCGTCCGCGCAATGGCCCCGAGATTGTGCGCGTTGCCGATGCGATCGAGCACCAGAACCGGCTCGCGGCGTTCAGCCCAGCCGCGCAGGTCACCGGCCGCCGGTGCGCGCAGCACCGGCGCGGTCACCACCGCGATCACGCCGCCGTGGTGGATGGAGCCGGCGATCTTCTCCAGCTCCGCCGGCTCGACGCAGCGGTAGACCTTCCGCAGCGCCGCCAGGGCCTTGCAGATCAGGCCGAGCTTCCGGCCTGTCGCATAGTCAAAGTACAACCGCTGGATCGACGCGGCATCGCGCTGAAAGCGGGCCCGCACCGCCGGCAGGCCGCAGATCGTGATTTCCTTGGGTTTCAATGCGGGCAGCATGGGACCACCCGCCCCGGGGGCAATGCCAAGTAGGGCGGGCAAGACCTGTCCTCCGTCGCCTTGGCGAAGGAGGAAACCCGCCCTGCTTGAAGCCTACTCCTTCGGGTAACCTGAGAAGTGCTTCGGCTCCTCGGGATCCTGGTAGCGGGTGGTGTAGGTCTTGTTGCTCGCGGCGAGCTTCAGGAAGACGTCCACCGGCACGATCTCGATCGGGCCCTCGAGCTGCTTGGTGACCTCGACGAGGCTGTTCACGTCGTTCGACTCGCGCACGTGGATCAGCAGGAAGTAGGGCCGCTTGGCGTTGAGCGCGATGAGCTCGTTCAGGTCGGCCGCCACCTCGGCCCGCGGACGGCGCGGGTCGATGTAATAGTCGTACGAGATCATCGGCCGCGTGTCGCGCAGGTCGCGCGTGCGGGCCGGGCCGTAGCCGTTGATGAAGCCGATGACGTTCGGGAACGCCGCGTAATAGCGATCAACGGTCTCCTTCGTGAGGTCGGCGTTGCCGACGTTTCCGTCGGCGGCCGAGTTGTCCATGATTTCCATCACATGCTCGTCGAGCATCGCCATCAGCTTGTTGGCGCGCTCCATGAGCAGCGGAAAGCGCTCCGGCGGGATGTGGTTGGGATACATGTAGCCCGGGCCGGAGAGGCCGCCGATGAAGTAGTCGTTGGGCGTGGCCGACTCGTGGAAATACTCGAGCGCCGCCGGCGAGAATTCGGTCCAGTTCATCGTGACCTGCCAGGCGAACGGCAGCTTGCCGCGGCCGGGCTTGGTCCAGACACCGATGCCGATCGAGTCGGACTGCACGAACGCCAGGTAAACCTTCGGCTCCGCCGTCAGCTTCGCGTCCTTCGCCACGTGGTGGTTGTTGGTGAACTTGAAGCCCGGGGTGAAGGTGAACTGGCAGTTGAAGCTCAGGTTCGGGAGATTGTGCAGGCCCTCCATGCGGAGACCGTAGGTCGAGAGGAGCGTGGTGTACTGCTCCTCGGTGTCCTTGCCGTACGAATGCCAGCCGAAGACGTAGCCGCCCGGTTCGATCTCGGAGAGGAGGCGGCGGTTCAGCGCGAGTTCCTTGGTGTGCTTTGGGTTGGCGGAGAGGTCGTGGAAGAACATCTTCTCGCGCACGCCCCAGTCGGCCATGGCCGGCATGCGGACCGCGCCGACGTGGCCGCCCATGAGCATGATGCGGTCCTTGGTGCAGCGCGCCCAGTATTTGTCGTAGGCGTCCTGGTAGATGACGTCGTCGGTCTGGCCGTTGTAGCGGCCGCGCAGGTCGTCGATGGACTTGAGGCCATGCTTCTCGACGAGCGGGATCAGATCCTCGGACACGACCACGGCGTCCTCGAGGCCGGCGATGGTGAACGCCACGTTGAGCGAGGCGCCGACCGTCTTGTCCCAGACGACGTAGCCCTTCGCAGCCGATTTGAACTGCGCGAGGGCCGCGTCGGCAGTGGGGAGTTCGGTGAACTTCACGCCGTGCTTGCGCTGGTAGAACTCGAAGAGCGGACCCGTGATCTCCCACTGGAACTGCGGGGGATGCACGATGTAGAGCTGGGGCGACGCGCGGTTGGCGAGGCCTTGCAGGCTGACGAGCAGAGCCTTCTCGGGCAGGCCGCCGGCGACAGTCCAGTCGAGGTCGAAGTTCATGGACCAGGCCGGCTTCGCTGCCGGGGTGGCTGCGACGGCCGGTTCACCAGCTGGGACGACGCTGGCCGTGGCCAGGGCGAGGGTCAGGAAAGAGAGTAGCTTTTTCATGGGGATCAGTTCTTGGCCGCCTCGGCCGGCACCTTCTTGAAGACGTAGACGAGCGGGCGGTTTCGCGAGGAGTGGAGCTCGAGGACGGTGAGCGTGTCGCCGGTCTCGCTGACGCGGTACTCGCTCGTGATGCGCATGGTGACGTTGCCCTGCGAGACCTCGACGGGCGTGCGGGCCTCGGTGCGCAGCACGCGGTCGCCGTCGATCCACGACGCCGTCGCGGTGGTGACGCCGCCCTTCGCCGGATAGACGGCCATGTGGCGCTGCTCGACGCGGAAATAATCCTTTGCCTCGACCGGCCGGGCGGTGTCGTAGGTGTTGGTGGCGACGACCTTGCTGCGGATCCACAGCATGTCGTGGGTCACGGCGACGGTCGTGCCTTCAAGGGCGATCACGAGGTCCATCTTGTGCCAGCCGTCGAGGGCGGTGCTCAGCGCGGGCTCAAAACGCCAGCGTCCGGCGAGGGCGGGATTCGCCGCCATCGCGGCGGAGGCGAGCCCAAGGGCCAGCAGCCCGCCGACGATCATTCGTTTGCATGCAGTCAGGTTCATAGGGAATGGTCACTTAACCCGGCGGCGCGGCACGTGTCCACGCGAACCGCGAGAAAGTTCGCGAAAATTCAGCGGCGGCGCGCGCGGGTCGGCGACCCGCGCTCCTCGTCACTTTCTCCGAAATCCTTCGAAGTGTTTGGGATCGGTCGGCA
>CAZGJB010000186.1:389-7239 GCA_964526145.1 uncultured Opitutaceae bacterium | reverse complement strand
GACGGGTCGTGTGGAGGATGCGGGCGAGGACGGATTGTCCGCCGGTGCCGGCCGCCTTGGAAACCAGCTCGGTCAGCCGACCGGGCGGCAGGCCGCCGCCGAGGGCGTCGTCGATCGCCGGGACGCCGGTGGGCACGCCGTCGCCCGTCCTCCGCGCCGACGCGGGGAAGCGTGAGTCCACAAGGGACCGCAGGGCGGCGATGGTGGGATGAGGCACGGGGGGCGCATGCAGCTCAGGCCACGGATTGCCGGATCACCCCGACCACGACGCCCTGGCATTCGAGCTGCGAGGGGGCGAGGTCGGGGTAACGCGGGTTCGCGGCCCGCAGGAGCGTTCGCCCGCGTTCGCGGACGAGGCGCTTCAAGGTGGTCGTCGTTTCGTCGACGAGCGCGGCGATGATCTCGCCGGGTTTCGGCTCGCGCCGGATGAGGGCGACGAGGTCGCCGTCGAGGATATTGGCCCCGTTCATGGAGTCGCCGGAGACGCGGAGGAGCCAGAAATGTCCCGCCTTGACCTTGCGCAGACCGAAGAGGGCGGGGTCGATCTGCAGGGTGTCGTCGGGTTGCTGCTCCTGCATGGCCGGGAGGCCGGCGGGGATGGTGCCGTAAACGGGGGTGGCGAAGAGGTGGGACTGGGTCGTGGCGCCCTTGAAGCCCCACTTGCCGTCGGCGAGCTTGTCGAGGTGCCCCTTGCGGCCGAGGGCGTGCAGGTGGCCGGTCACGGTGGCCTGGTTGACCCCGAAATGCCGTGCGATCTCCCGGGTGGAGGGCGGCACGGCTTGGGCGCGTTGGTATTCCCGGATAAAATCCAGGGTCTCTTCCTGTCGTTCGGTCATCGAGGGCTATTCGAGTGAATACCATTCAACTGAATGGTATCCGGGAATAGCTCAAGGCTTTTCCAGCGGCGTGGCCCAGGCGCTTATTTGTGCGATTTTCCGCCGGGCGGGTGCTAGGGTGTATCGGCGATGAATGCAGACGACCAGACCCTGCTGAGAAATTACGCAGCCAAGCGGACGGAGGCGGATTTTGCGGAGCTGGTCCGGCGCCATGTGGATTTCGTGTACTCCACGGCTTTGCGGCAGGTGAATGGGGACACGCATCTGGCCCAGGATGTGACGCAGCTGGTCTTCACGGATGTGGCGCGAAAGGCCGCGGCCCTGGTCGGCCACCGGGCTCTGGCGGGTTGGCTGCACACCAGCACCCGGTATGCGGCGGCGAAACTGGTGCGGAGCGAGGTGCGGCGGCGCGACCGCGAACAGGAGGCCCAGCATATGCAAATCACGGATGACGGAGATGGCGCCGCGGCGGCAGAATGGGAAAAGGTCCGCCCGGTCCTCGACGATGCACTGGGCGAGATGGAGGAGCGCGACCGCGAGGCTATCATCCTGCGGCTGATCGAGGGCCGCGACTATGGCGAGGTGGGCGCCCGCCTGACCATGACGGCCAACGCTGCACGCATGCGGACGGACCGCGCACTGGACAAGCTGCGGGCGGCATTGGCGCGCCGAGGCATCACTTCCTCGGCCGGGGCTTTGGCCTTGGCCCTGGGCAATCACGCCATGACCGCAGCACCGGTTGGGATGGCGGGATCGGTTGCCGCCGGGGCGCTTGGCAGCGCTGCAGCCCTGGGGACCGGAGTCGGGAGTCTCGTTTTTATGAGCATGAGCAAATTGCAGATCGGAGTGGTCGCCGGGCTGGTTGCGGCCGGAGTTGGCGGCTATGCCTGGCAACAAAAGGAAGCAGACGCCGCGATCGCGGAGATTGCGGCTGCTAGCAAAACGACGGTGCAGGTCGCAACGCCCAGCCCGAGGCGCGAGGAAAGCGCAAAGGCCCCGACATCTGAGGACGGGTTGGCGCGTCTGGAGGCCGATGTCGCACGCTTGCAGACCGAGTTGGCAAATGCGCCGACGGCCAGCGCGGAGCGACGCGCGGTGCCCAGGGTTTCGGTGGATCAATTGGACAAGCTGCCCAAGGTGCGGGTACACGCGCAACCGAAGTACCCGGCGACCATGCGGCAAGTTGGAATCGAAGGTCAGGTGATCGTTGGCTTCGATGTGAACGCAGACGGCGAAGTGGAGTCCGTGCGCGTGGTTTCATCGTCGCGGCCGGAGTTCGAGGCCCCGGCGCTCGACGCAGTGCGAACGTGGCAATTCGAACCCGGTGAGAAAAACGGGGCGAAGGTTGTCAGCGGTGATCTGCAGCAGATGATTCGCTTCCAAGTGGCAGGGAAAGCCAACGCCCCGGCGACTTGGTTCTAGGGAGGGAATGACGATGCGTCGCTCCTGGCTGATCGTTCTCCTCGTTGGCGTCGGCGTGGCGGCCGGCCTGATCTGGCAACGGCGCGTCCTGCAGCAGCGCGTGGAGGAGCAGCGGAGCGTGGTGCGGCAGTCGGAGCCGGCGCACGATGTGGGCTCGCTTCCGGTGCGGGCCGTCGGTGCGAGCCAGCCGGCAAGCGGGAACGACGAAGCCGTCCTGGCGGCGCTGCGGAACGAGTTTGAAGCGCTCAAGCAGCGGGTGGGTGCGAGTGCCGGGTCGCGGAAAGCAGGTCGCCGGGAGGCGCGTCAGCTTTCGCTCGTGCAGGGCGCGATCGGGGTCGAGAACTGGCGCGATGCCGGCCAGGATTCGCCGGCGGCGAGCTTGGAATCCGCGCTCTGGTCGGCAGCAGGAGGGGATACGGCGCGATTGGCCGAGACTCTGGACATCGATCCGGCGTACCGGAGCAAGGCATCGGCGCTGCTCGGGATGCTGCCGGCCGAGTTTCACGGGCGCTTTGCGACGGCGGAGGAGTTGGTGGCGTTTCTGATGATCAGGGATGTCCCGTTGGGATCGGCGGAGGTCCTGCAACAATTCGAGAGCGCGGGTGATACGCGTTTGTCCGTGCAGCTGGTCGATACCGTCGGGAGGCGGAAGGTGGTGGTGCTGTCGTTCAGGCAGACAGGCCCGACGTGGCGTCTGGCGGTGCCGGAGGAAGCGATCGACCGGTATACGGCGTTTCTCCAGGGGCAGCTGCGCTAGCTGCGAAGGGCGCGCGGGCTCACACGACCACCGACGATCGGTCCTGGCCTAGGAGGTTGATCACGTCCTTGGCGCGGGACGCTGGGGTGACCTTGAGGCTGACGAGCTTCTCATCCTTCAACTCGGCCTCGACGACGGTCTGGTGGGGGAGGTTCAGCTTGAACTTCACATTCCAGCGCGATGAGGGCCAGGCGGGGAAGAGGAGGATTTTGTCGCCGACCGACTGCACGAGCATGTGCTGCAGGGCGAGCTGGGTGACGCTGCCGTGGTCGAAGTCGGGCACCCAGTCGTAGTTCGGGCCCCAGAAACCCTTGAAGCGCGCGGCGGTCGTGTTGCCGTCGTTCCAGTTCTTGCCGACGTAGAACGCGGCGGCCTCGGTCAGGCCCAGCAGCGCGGCGTGGAGTCCGTCCTGTCGCCAGCCACCGGTGTCGGGGAACATGCGGTGCATGTAGGTCGCGCGGCCCGTGGCGAGGTTGGGGCGGCCGAGGCCGTAGAGGCGGAAGGGGAAGACGCCGTACAGCTCGGGATTCTCGGAATTGCTCGGCACCGCCTCGTGCTTGGCGGCCGGGATCATCCGCGCCTGGCCGTCGGTGACCTGCAGCGGCAGTTTCGGCAGACGCGCGGTGAGCGAACGCCAGGCGCCGAGGTCGCTGGCACCCAGGAATTCGGCGGGCAGAGCGAGCAGGCGCGGCAGCAGGTCATGCAACCCCGCGACGTCGGGCATCGGGTTCTCCGCCTCCCACCAGGTCTCGAGGCTCTGGGCGGGGGCGATGCGCAGGCGACCCTGGCCGTCGTTGGGATAGTGCAGCGCGTAGAACTTCAGGACCGAGCGCGCGATCGGCAGCAGATCCTCCTGCAGCAGCGCGGTGTCGCCCGTGTGCTCGTAGGTCGCAAGCATCATGGCCACGAGCTCGAGTCCGCCGACGTAGAGGCGGCCGATGTATTTGTTGTCCACTTGCCGCGGCTCCTTGCCGGCGCGGTCCCAGCCATAGTTGGAGGGCAGGAATGTGCCCCAGAAATACATGGTCTCGGGGAAGAAGGCGCCGCCATGTCCGAACCAGGCCTGCGAGCGGTGCTCGGCCAGCGGGAGCTGCTCGCGGTACATGCGGAACAGCGGACGCATCAGGTCGTAGTCGCCGGCGGCGATGGCCGCCCAGTAGGGCAGGCGCGTGTTCTGCCACCAGTAGCCGCCGCCCCAACGGCGGTAATCGGCGTCGAAGTCCTCATCCTTCAGACCCCAGTCGGCGGTGAACAGGCCGCCGTTGAACTTCACCGGAAAACGACCGCGGCTGCAGCAGGCCACGAGGTAGCGCTGCCAGTTTGACTGCTGCGAGATCATGGCCGCGTGGCCCCAGTCGGGGCCGCGGGCCTCGACGGCGATGTGCGATCGATCCCAGAAATCACGCCACCACTGCAGGTGGTCGCGCCAGGCATCGGCGGCGGCGGGGGCGGAAGGCGAGGTGGCCATCGAACGCAGCGTCTCGAGCCATTCGTCGAGCGACGCGGTTTGCGCGGCGTGCACGTGCACCGCGAGGGCGGCGGCTGTGGTTTTCTTGGCGGTGACGAGGGTGTCGTCGCCCTTTTTCTTGAATCCGCTGCCGGTGAGGCAGCCGCCGAAGGTGCGGTGGAGGAGGGGATCGGTGGCGCCGGCCTTGGCCTCCCCGAGGCCCTGCTGGTCGAGGGTGAGGCCCCAGATGGAGCTGGCGTTGCGCTGGTACCAGATGACGCGACCCTTCTCCTTGCGGAGAACGACATCGGGCTGCGCGGTCTCATCAACCGGTCCGCCGGCGAGACCCATGGCGCGCTCCTTTTCCACCTTGGCGAGCGGACGCGGGGCGGTGCGCCAGGGGTCGAGGGCGGCGCGGACCTCACAGGGCTCGGTGCTGGTGACTTCGATGTTGAGGCGCGGCCAGTGGGCATCGATCCAGATCCGCACGGCGGTGCGGGAGTTGGAGACGATGACGGATGCGTCCTCGAGCGAGAGCTTCTGCTCGAAGCCGGCGGCGCCGCCGAGCAGGCCGGGCTTCAGCGTGAGCCGCAGGCGGCCGATCTTGATGAGGCGCCCGAGATGGTCCCAGGCGTCGTTTTTGGCCAGGTACAGGAGGATGTCGCCGTTGGGTTCGGTCCAGACGTTGGCGGCGAGATCGCCGTTGCCGATGGGGAGGGAATCCGCCGAGTTTTGGCCAGGGGTGGTCCAGGAGACGTCGCCGATCACGCGGCGATGCTTTGCCGAGGCGGGGTCTGGACGCAAGAAAACCCGCCGGGCGGCGGGTTTTCGGGGGAGCGCGAACGATGCGGAGAGGTCAGACTGCCTTGCGCAGGTCGACCTTGGGCAACTCGACGCCGGCGAACTCGATCGCGTGCGGGTGATTGCGCTTGGTCTTGTGCAGGTGGTGGCGCTTCGCGAGCATGCGGTCGAGCTTGTCGATCAGCAGCGAGATGGCCTTGTGGCACTCGTCGGCGGAGACGGTGGCGTTCAGGTCCGGGCCGTGGATGACGATGTGGCCCTTGGCCTTGAACTTGGCGGTCACCGCTTCCTTGCGGTCGCACTCCAGGTCCACGCGGACGCGGACGATGCGTTCCTCGTGGCGAAATAATCGGTCGGCTTTCTCGTGGACAAACGTCTTCAGCGAGGGGGTAAGATCGAGGTGGATGCCGGATACGATCACTTCGTGTTGGTTTTGTCTGTTCATATTACGACCTATGGTTTTTGGGTTACTGACAGAAAACGTGCCCGGAGGACCAAATGGCCAAGCCCTGCGATGATCTCTCTAACTTCACTGCCGTCATCGTCACGGGCGGATCTTCCGGAATTGGAAAATCGTTCATCAAGCTGATGCAGACGATGCGACCGGACCTCCGGTTTTGCAACCTCTCCCGGCGCGAACCGGACCTGAAATCAGATGCGCTTAAGCTGGAACACATCGCCTGCGACCTTTCCGACCCGGTCTCCCTCGGTCAGGCGGTGCCGCGGGTGTTAGCATGGCTGAAGCTGGCGGCGCCGACGGGGCGATTGTTACTCATAAACAACAGCGGCTTCGGCGCGTACGGGCATTTCCCGGAACCGGGTATCGATCATCAGCTTGAGATGCTGGACGTGAACATCCGCGCCCTGGTGGAGCTGACCGGCCGGTTGCTGCCGGAGCTCAAGGCCCGGGGCGGGGCGGTGATCAATGTGGCGTCGACGGCGGCGTTCCAGCCGACCGCCTACCTGGCCGCGTACGGGGCCTCGAAGGCCTTTGTCCTGCACTGGAGCCTGGCTTTGAACGAGGAACTGCGCGGCACGGGTGTGCACGTGCTGGCCGTGTGCCCGGGGCCGACCTCGACTGATTTCTTCCGCCGCGCCGGCCTGAAGGAAGGCAGCGTGCCGGACGCGCTGGGCATGACGAGCGAGGCCGTGGTGCGCGAGTCGTTGGCGGCGCTGGCGGCGGGGCGGGCCCAGGTCGTGACCGGCTGGAAGAACTGGCTCGGCGCGGCGCTCGTCACGAAACTGCCGAAGCCCTGGGCCGCGTGGCTCACCGCCAAGGTGCTGGCCCGCTACCGGCTCAAGAAAGTGTCGGCGTGAGCGACGCGGTCACACGCGGCGAATTCAATCCCCGCCGCGCGTGTGCGTGGCCGCCCCGGGCGCAGCGGACGGACACCGTGCGGATCATCCGCCCGGAGGAGCTGAAGGCGTGGATCGTCCATGAGGATGCCCGCCTGCTCGTGATCAACAAACCCGGCGACGTCGTTTGCCATCCCTCGAAGGCCGGCCCGTGGTCGAGCCTCGTCGGTGCGGCGCGCGAGTTCACGGGGCTGCCGACGATGCACTTGGTTTTCCGCCTGGACCGCGAGA
>CAZGJB010000186.1:0-379 GCA_964526145.1 uncultured Opitutaceae bacterium | reverse complement strand
CGTTCGCCGATGCGGCCTTCGCGCTGAAGCAGGGCGAGACCAGCGGCGTGGTCGTCCTGGCGAAGGACGCGAAGATGGCGAGCCGGCTGCAGACGGCGATGATGGACCGGCGGGCCGGCAAGGCTTACCTGGCGATCCTGACCGGGGAACTGGCGGCACCGGTGACGGTGGACCAGCCGCTGGGCGACGATGTGGCGAGTCCGGTGTTCGTGAAGTCGGCGGTCTGCGCGGATGGCAAGGCGGCCGTGACCCACTTCACGCCGGTGGCGACGGCTGCAGGTTTCACGCTGGCGCGCGTGCGCACCGAGTCGGGGCGGAAGCACCAGATCCGGGTGCATGCGCATTGGCTGGGACACCCGCTGGTGGGCGACAAGATCTA
>CAZGJB010000185.1:1938-7245 GCA_964526145.1 uncultured Opitutaceae bacterium | reverse complement strand
CGCGGCCAATCCCTCCCACCTCGAGATCGTCAACCCCGTGGTCGAGGGCAACGCCCGCGCCCGCCAGCGCATGCGCGGCGCCACCGAGGAGCGCCACCGCGTGCTGCCCCTCCTGATCCACGGCGACGCCGCCTTCGCCGGCCAGGGGATCGTCGCCGAGACGCTCAATTTCTCGCAGCTGCCGGGCTACAAGACCGGCGGCACCGTCCACATCGTCGTCAACAACCAGATCGGCTTCACCACGCTCCCCCGCGACTCGCGCTCCACGCTCTATTGCACCGACGTCGCCAAGATGATCGAGGCCCCGATCTTCCACGTGAATGGCGACGACCCCGAGGCCGTCTGCCAGATCACCCGCCTCGCCCTCGAGTTCCGCGTGAAGTTCCAGCGCGACGTCGTCATCGACATGGTCTGCTACCGCAAGCACGGCCACAACGAGACCGACGAGCCCGCCTTCACCCAGCCGCTCCTCTACCGCAAGATCGCCCAGCACCCGGCGGTGTCGGAGGTGTTCAGCCGCAAGCTCGTCGCCGACGGCACCATCACAACCGCCGAGTCCGACGCCATCCGCGCCGAGTACTCCGCGGCCCTCGAGCGCAACCTCGAGAAGGCCCGCGCGGCCGAGTCGGCCAAGACCGCGCGCCGCTCCGCCACCGAGGAGCAGCGGAAGTTCGAGGGCTCGACCGCCATCTTCCAGCCCGACTTCCACTTCAAGCCCGTTCCCACCGGCGTCTCGCCGGCCACGCTCGACCTCGTCGTGCAGGGCCTCACCACGCTGCCGCCCAGTTTCAAGCCCAACCCCAAGATCCGCCGCTTCCTCGACGCCCGCGCCAAGGCGCACCGCGAGGGTGGTCCGATCGACTGGGGCTTCGCCGAGGCCCTCGCCTTCGGCACCCTCGTCGTCGAGGGCGTGCCGATCCGCCTCAGCGGCCAGGACTGCGAACGCGGCACGTTCAGCCATCGCCACGCCGTCCTCCATGACATGGAAACCGGCGCCACCTACGCGCCACTCAAGCACCTCGCCCACAGCCAGGCGCGCTTCTGCGTGTACAATTCGCTCCTCTCCGAGGCCGCCGTGCTCGCGTTCGACTACGGCTACTCGCTCGACTATCCCGACATGCTCTGCATCTGGGAGGCCCAGTTCGGCGATTTCGCCAACGGCGCCCAAGTCGTGATCGATCAGTTCCTCGCCGCCGGCGAATCGAAATGGCAGCGCACCAGCGGTCTCACGCTCCTCCTCCCTCACGGCTACGAGGGCCAGGGCCCCGAGCATTCCTCCGCGCGCCTCGAGCGCTTCCTCAACCTCTGCGCCGAGGACAACATGCAGGTCGCCAACATCACGACGCCGGCAAACTTCTTCCACGCCCTGCGCCGCCAGGTGAAACGCGACGTGAAGAAGCCGCTCATCGTGATGTCGCCCAAGTCGCTCCTGCGCCACCCGGCCGCCGTCTCGCGCCTCGAGGAGTTCCAGGCCGGCAGCTTCCACGAGATCATCGACGACCCGCTCTTCGCCGCCGCCGGCGCCACGACCCGCGCGCCGTTCCCCGCCGGCCAGGCGGCCCCGGACCGCCTCGTCCTCTGCTCGGGCAAGGTTTACTACGACCTCGTCGACTACCGCGCGAAGCACAAGCACACCGGCACCGCCATCGTCCGCTTGGAGCAGCTCTACCCGCTCCACCGCAAGCGCCTGACCGAAATCGCCAAGCGCTACGGCCCGGCAAAGCTGATCTGGTGCCAGGAGGAGTCGCAGAACATGGGCGCCTGGACCTACATCGCGCCGCAACTCGAGGAGATCTTCGGCCGCAAGGCGGCTTACGCCGGCCGCGACGCCTCCGCCTCCCCCGCCGTCGGCTCACTCGCCCGCCACCGCCAGGAACTCGCCGCCTTGCTCAAGGATGCGTTTAATGTCTGAACTGAAGCAGCTTTCCACCACCATGCCCTTCGAAGTCAAAATCCCGCCCATGGGCGAATCCATCAACTCCGGCGTCCTCGCCAAATGGTACGTGCAGGACGGTGACGTCGTGAAGAAAGACCAGCCCCTCTTCGAGCTCGAGACCGACAAGATCACGACCGAGGGCACCGCCGAGATCGCCGGCCGCGTCAGCCTGCTCGTTGCCGCCGGCACCGAAGTGAAGATCGGCGCCGTCGTCGCCAAGATCGACGCGGCCGGAGCGGCGGCCAACGCGGCCGCTCCATCCGTCCCTGCCGCCCCCGCCGCCCCCAAGACCACCGAGGCCTCCCCCGCCGTCCGCCGCCTCGCCGCCGAAACCGGCGTCGATCCCGCCACCGTGACCGGCACCGGCAAGGCCGGCCGCGTCACCAAGGGCGACATGCTGTCGGTGGCCGCCAAGGCTCCAGAGGCCAAGGCCGCTGCGCCGGCACCCACTGAGCAATCCGCCGCCTTTGCCGCCCCGGCGGCGAAGGCGCCCTCCGAAGCCCCGGCGAAGGAGGGCCGTCAGACCCGCAAGAAGCTCAGCCCGCTCCGCAAGCGCATCGCCGAGCGCTTGGTTCAGGCGCAACACGAGGCCGCCATGCTCACGACCTTCAACGAGGTCGACATGTCCGCCGTCATCGCCCTGCGCAAAAAGTACCAGGACGACTTCGTGAAGAAGCACGGCGTGAAGCTCGGCTTCATGTCTTTCTTCACCAAGGCCGTCGTCGCCGCCCTCCACGACGTCCCGGCCCTCAACGCGCAATTCGCCGGCGACGAGATCATCCAGAACAATTACTACGACATCGGCGTCGCGGTCTCCACCGACCGCGGCCTCATGGTCCCCGTCCTCCGCGACTGCGACCAGCAGAGCATGGCGGGCATCGAGCTGGCGCTCGCCGACCTCGCCAAGCGCGCCCGCGACGGGAAGATCACGCTGCCCGACCTCGAGGGCGGCGTCTTCACCATCACCAACGGCGGCATCTTCGGCTCGATGCTCTCGACCCCGATCCTCAACGCCCCGCAGGCCGGCATCCTCGGCCTCCACGCCATCAACGAGCGTCCCGTCGCCCTCGACGGCCAGGTCGTCATTCGCCCGATGATGTACCTCGCCCTCAGCTACGACCACCGCCTCGTCGACGGCCGCGAGGCCGTGACCTTCCTCGTGAAGGTCAAGCAGGTCATCGAGGATCCGACCAGGCTCCTGATCGCGATCTAGTTTCCCATGTCTTCCTTCGATCTCATCGTCATCGGCGCCGGCCCCGGCGGGTATGTGTGCGCGTTTCGCGCCGCGCAGCTCGGGCTCAAGGTCGCGCTCATCGACAAGCGCGCGACCCTCGGTGGCACCTGCCTCAATGTCGGCTGCATCCCCAGCAAGGCCCTCCTCCACTCCTCCGAGCAGTTTGCCTTCGCCAAGGGCCACGCCGCCGCCCACGGCATCAAGCTCGGCTCAGTCGAACTCGACCTGCCCGCCCTGCTGAAGAAGAAGAACGACGTCGTCGCCAAGCTCACGGCCGGCGTCGCCCAGCTGGCCAAGGCGCGCAAGATCACGGTCGTCACGGGCACCGCCGCCTTCACCGCCGCCAACACCGTCGTCGTCACCCCGGCAGCGGGTGAACCGCAAACGCTCACGGCCAAGAACCTCGTGATCGCCACCGGCTCCGCGCCGGTCGAGCTGCCCTTCCTCAAGTTCAACGGCACCAGCGTCGTCTCCAGCGATGACGCCATCAGCTTCGGCGCCGTGCCGAAGAAACTCGTCGTCGTGGGCGGCGGCGCCATCGGCCTCGAACTCGGCTCGGTCTGGTCGCGCCTCGGCGCCGATGTGACCGTGGTCGAGTTCCTGCCTAAGATCGTCGCCAACTACGACGACGACATCGTCCGCAATTTCGCGCGTCTCCTGCAAAAGCAGGGCCTCAAGATCGAGGTCAACGCCAAGGTCACCGGTCACGCCAACGGCATCCTCACCGCCGAGCGCGAGGGCAAGAAGCTCGAGTTCCCCGCCGACACCGTCCTCGTCGCCGTGGGTCGCCGCCCGTACACGGACGGTCTCGGCCTCGAACGTGCCGGCGTGCAGCTCGACGAGAAGAAGCGGATCAAGGTCGACGCCCACCTCAAGACCACCGCCCCGGGCATCTGGGCCATTGGCGACGTCGTCGCCGGCCCCATGCTGGCCCACAAGGCAGAGGAGGACGGCGTCGCCGTCGCCGAGTGGATCGCCGGCAAGGCCGGGCACATCAATTGGGACCTCGTCCCCGGCATCGTCTACACCGACCCCGAGGTCGCGGGCGTCGGGCTCGGCGAGGACGCCGCGAAGGCCAAGGGCATCGCCGTCAACGTCGGCCGTTTCAACTTCGCCGCCAATGGCCGGGCCATCGCGGCCGACGCCACCGACGGCTACGTCAAGATCATCGCCGATGCCAAGACCGACAAGATCCTCGGCGCCCAGATTCTCGGCCGTGGCGCCGGTGAGCTCATCAGCGAGGTTGTCACGCACATGGAATACGGCGGCAGCGCCGAGGACCTCGGCCGCACCATCCACGCCCACCCGACGATGAGTGAAGCCGTCAAGGAAGCCGGCCTCGCCGTGAGCAAGAGCGCGATCCACGCGCTCTGATGGCGCTACGCCACCGCTCGCGGCGCCCGCACATTCCCACGGGCCAGCGACGCCCATAGTCCGACCACGCACAGACCCGCCGAGATGGCGAAGGCGACCTGCATGGCTGCGATGAAGCGTCCGTGCATCGCCGGGGTGATCGCCGCCCGCCCTACATACGCCGCCAGCACCGCCGCCGCCACGCCCATGCTCATGGTCTGGCCCATCAGGCGCATGGTGCCGAGGGTGGCCGACGCCACCCCCTGGTCCTTGCGTTCCACGGCGCTCATCACGGCATTGGTGTTCGGCGAGGAAAAGAGTCCAAATCCCGCGCCCAGGACCACCAGCGCGGCCACGATCCAGCCAAGGGCGGTCGCCGGCCCGAGCAATCTCAGCCCGACCAATCCCAGCAGGGTCAAGCCCATGCCCGCCGACGCGACAATGCGTGGCTCGATGCGGTCCGACCACCAGCCGGCCAGCGGGCTCACGAGCATCATCACCACCGACTGCGTCAGGAGAACGAGCCCGGCCTGACCCGGGTCAAGTCCCCGCACATACTGCAGGTAGAGGCTCAGCAGGAATGTCACCGCGAAAGTCGCGCTGTAGTTGATCAACGCCGCCAGGTTCGAGCGGGCATACACCGGGTTGCGCGCGAGCAGGGCGACGTCGAGCACCGGCGTGGTGACCCGCCGCTCCCAGAGCACCAGCACCCAGAATACCACCAGGCCACCCGCGACCAGACCCAGGCCCTTGGCCGCCGGGAGTGACGACAGGCCCAGCATGA
>CAZGJB010000185.1:0-1928 GCA_964526145.1 uncultured Opitutaceae bacterium | reverse complement strand
CACGCTGCCCACGCCGTCGAACGAACCTCCGGCAGCGCCTTTCCATTCACCCTTCAAGCCCCGCCAGGCCACGCCCAACGTTGCCAGGCCCAGCGGCACGCACACGAGGAACACGCTCCGCCAGCCAGCATGCTGCGTCAGGTAGCCCCCGGCGACCGGGCCGATCGACAGCCCGAGATAAACCGATGCGGCATTGAACCCCAGCACCCGTCCCCGCTCGCCCGGCGGATACACCGAGGTCAGGATCGCCAATCCGGTGCTGAAAATCATGGCCGCCCCGATGCCCTGCAAAACGCGCATGGCGATGAGCCAGGCGGCGCTGCCGGCCAGCGCGCAACCGACGGCCGCCAGGAGGAACACGGCCATGCCGAGCATGAACACCCGCTTGCGCCCGACCTGGTCAGCCAACCGCCCGAACGGCACCAGGCAAACCGTGGTCGCCACGAGGAAAGCCGTCGCGACCCAGCTGAGCTCCACCGGATCGAGGTGCAGGTCCGTCGCCATCGCCGGCAGCGCCACGTTGACCGCCGAACCGAGGAACGGCGTCAGCAATGCCGTCATCGTCGCCACAATAAGCGCCGCGCGCCGGACCGCCGGATCTGCTTCGGTCTGCATCGCCACCCATCATCGCCACGAGTGGAACCTTGTCGACTCCGGCGGCGCGAATCGACGACCACCGGCATCCCGGCCCGCGCATTGACGTCGTCGGCGCTCTTGCGCGATTTTGCCTTGTGTCCATCCCGGCCTCCCTTCCGCCCTCGCAACACCTCCGCGGCGTCACGCTGATGCTGGTGTCGGCCTTGTGCTTCACGGCCAACGCCCTGCTGATCCGTGCCCTCGGTACGGTGCAGGCCGTGGATGTCTGGCTGCTCGCCTCCGTGCGCTTCGTCGTGGGTTTCGGGCTGATCTTCGCGATCTACCGCGTCGGCCCCGATGAGTTCCAGCCGCTCCATCTCTACCGGAACCGGCGCCTCATATCGCGCGGCATCATCGGATCGCTCGGCGTGTACGGCTATTACCTGACCGTCGTCCACCTCGGCGCCGGGCGCGCCACGTTCATCAACAACACCTACGTCGTCCTTGGCGCCGTGCTGGCGGTGATCATGCTGCGCGAGCGCTTCCGCCTCCTGCTGGCCGTGGGCGGCATCCTCGCCCTCGCCGGCCTCGGGCTGCTCACCAACGTTTTCGCGGCCGGCGCCCAGGTCAGCCCCTACGATCTCCTCGCCATCGCCGTCGCCTTCGGCTCGGCCTACATCGTGGTCACGATCCGCCAGCTCCACGCCGAGGGCGAGCATACCTCGACCATCTTCGCCGCCCAGTGCGTGTACGGCCTGCTGCTCTGCCTCGGGCCCGCTGTCGTCGCCTGGGCGCCGCATCCGCCGCTGGCTTGGGTGTTGATGATCGTCGCCGCCCTCAGCGCCGGCCTCGGGCAGATCACGATGACCCGGGCCTTCCGCGACCTGCCCGTGGGTGAGGGTTCGCTCCTGCAGATCCTCGTGCCCCTGGGCATCGCCGTGGGCGGCGTGGTGTTTTTCGGCGAGCGCTTCGCGACGCACGAGCTGATCGGTGCCGCCCTGATCCTGGTCGGCACGGTGCTCCCGGCCGCGAAGCGGTGAAGCCGCGCCCGCAGTCCCGTTACTTGCCCGACGCCTTCGCCGCTTTCTGCCGCTCCTGCCACGGGAAGCTCCGCGGCACCGCCAGCGGCCGCTCGAACGCCGAGCCCATCGCGATATAGGCGCGCCGATAGTCGTCGGAATTGTTCGGCGGCGTGTAGTGCAGCGACCGCCCATGGTGAAAAGTCGCCCCGCCCGCCGGCAGCTCGCAGGCGACGGCCGAGCTGAAATCGAACGCCCCGGGCACGACTTCCAGACCCGGCGTGCGCGGGTCATCACCGATCGGTCGATGCGGCACGATCTCGATCCGGTGCG
>CAZGJB010000184.1:0-7329 GCA_964526145.1 uncultured Opitutaceae bacterium | reverse complement strand
TCGCCGCCGTGGCCGCGGCCCTGGCCGGCGCCGAGGACCGGGCGGAGCAGCTTGGGGCGGTAATCACCGTCTCCACCCTTCCCCGCCCCGCCGCCGGGCTCGAGCGGTTGGTGCATTTCCCCAACGCCCAGAATCCTCTCTACGGCGGACGCGACCAGCTCCTGCCGACCGACCACCCCTCAACCCCCGATTCCACCATGAGCACGAAACAACCCGCCCTCGGCATCCTCGAAACCCAGGGTCTCACGGCCGTCCTCGAGGCCACGGACGCCATGCTGAAGGCCGCCAACGTCACCCTTGTCGGCAAGGAGAAGATCGGCGCCGCCTACGTGACCGTGATCGTCAAGGGTGACGTCGCCGCCGTCACCGCCGCCGTCGAGGCCGGCGCGAAGGCCGTCGGCAGTCTCGGCAAACTGGTCGCCGCCCACGTGATCGCCCGACCGCACGACGACCTCGTCGCGCTGCTGCCGAAGTAGACGCTCGCACTCCGCACCTATGCGCCCGACGTTGAGCGCTCCGGCGTCGCGCACGCCGGCCCGGTCTTGTGGTAGAACCGCCAGCCGAGGAGCAACGCCGCTGCCGCCAGGCCGGCCGCCAGCGCTGCCCAGATGCCGATGGCGCCAAAGCTACCGCGCACGCCGAAGATGTAGGCTGAAGGCAGCGCGATGACCCAATAGGCCACGAACGTGATCGCCGTCGGCACGCGCACATCCGCGAGGCCGCGCAGCGCGCCGGCGCCGATCACCTGTCCGCCGTCGAAGATCTGGAAGATTGCGGCGACAACGAGGAGCTTCGCCGCGAGCGCGACGACGTCCGCCTCGGTCGTGAAGCCCGCCGCCAGCCACGGTCCCGTGAGCGCAAAGATGCCGGCAAAGCCCAGCATCGTCACGGCCCCAGCGCCCAGGGCGCCAAAGCCGATCGGCCGCAGCGCGCTGCGGCGGCCCTCGCCCACCGTGCGCCCGATGCGCACGGATACCGCGATCGAGAGCCCGAGCGGGAACATGAACGTGAAGCCCGCGCAGGCCAGGGCGATCTGGTGCGCCGCCAGCGGCACCGTCCCGAGCCACCCCATCATCAGCGCCGCCGCCACAAACGCCCCCGCCTCGAACAGCAGCTGAATCGCCGCCGGCACCCCAATTCCCAGCATCTCCCGCACCCGCACCCACCGCAGATCCGAGAACCAAGCCCGCCCCCTCGTCACCCACAAGGGCCTGCCTGCCGTAGGCTCGGCGAAGGCAGGCCACTCCGCCTGCAATTCCCGCCGCCGCGCGAGCCACCACCAGAGGACGACCGCCGCGATGAGACGCGCCGCCAGGGTTGCCCAGCCAGCCCCCTCGAGCCCCAGCGCCGGGGCGCCGAGGTTGCCGTAGATCAGGATCCAGTTGAGGAAGACATTGAGCAGCACGCCGCTGAGGAGGATGCCCATCGGGGCCCAGGGATGCCCCACTGCCTCGCTGAATTGGCGGAGCACCTGAAACACCAGCACTGGGAGCAACGACCAGCCGATGATCTCGAAATACGGCCGCACCGCCGCCACGACCTCGGGCGGCTGGCCGAACAGGTGCAGGAATGGCGCCATCACCGTCATCACCACGGCCCCGGCGAGGCCGAGGGCCAGTGCCAGCACCATGCCGTGCCGCAGATAGGCGGCGCATTCGCGGGACTGCCCGGCGCCGTGGGCGCGGGCGACCAGGACCGACACCGACATCAGGACGCCGATGCCCACGATGAACACGAGCGTGAACAGCCCGTGCGCAAAGGCCGAGGCCGCGAGCGGCACCTTGCCCACGCGGCCGATCATCACCGTGTCGGTGATGCCCATCAGCATCTGGCTCACCTGTCCCACGATGATGGGAAAGGCCAGCGCCAGCGTCGGGCGGAGTTCGGCGATGTAGGGGGAGCGGGACACGCGGGGAAGACGATGGATCAGACGAAGCGGAGCGCTCAACGCTGAACGTTGAACGTTGCGCCGTGCCGCCGCGCGGCGCATTCCAGTGCGGCATGACGACCTTTGCGCTCCTCCTCGTCCTCGCAGCCGCGGTGCTGCACGCGACGTGGAACTACTGCGCGAAGCGTGCCGGCGGCGGGCTGCCGTTCGTTTACCTTGTCGGGCTGATCATCTGCACGCTCTACATCCCGGTGGCCGGCGGGTACTGGCTGTGGCGTTCGCCGGATCTTCCGTGGGGTGCGGTCCTCTGGATCATGGGCAGCGGGGTGCTGAAGACGGCGTATTCCTTGTTCCTGCAGCGGAGCTACCGCGTGGGTGATCTTTCGCTGATCTATCCGCTCGCCCGCGGGACGGGTCCGCTGTTGTCGACGCTCGCCGCGGTCGTGGTGCTGGGTGAGCGGCCCACGCCGCTCGCGCTCGGCGGGGCCTTCGTCATCATCGCCGCGGTGTTCTTCGTGGCAGGCGGGACGCGGCTGCTGCACGAGGACAGGGCGCACCTGCGGCAGGCCATGGGGTACGGCGTCGGCTCGGGCGTCCTGATCGCGGCCTACACCCTGTGGGACCGCCACGGGGTCGCCGGACTCGCGGTGGCGCCGATCCTGTACGATGCCGGCACGGCGTTTACCCAGCTGATCCTGCTCACGCCCTTTGCCAGCCGGCGGTGGCCGGAAGTCCGGGCCGCTTGGCGCGAGCAGCGTCGTTATGCATTCGGCGTCGCGCTTCTTTCACCCCTCGCCTATGTGCTGGTGCTCACGGCGCTGACGTTCACGCCGGTCAGTTATGTGGCCCCGGCGCGGGAGGTGAGCATCGTCATCGGCGCGTTCATCGGCGCGAAAGTGTTGAAGGAGGCCGACGGCCGGCGCAGGCTGTGGGCCGCGGCTGCGATGGCCGCCGGGGTCATCGCCCTCGCGTTGGGCTGAGCGATTTTTAACCACGAATGGACACGAATAGACACGAAAGCGACGGAACGGAGGGGACGGCATAATGAAGCGTCGGCTGATGTATTTTGTGCTTGGGGTGCTGGCCGGAATTATCGGCGGGAATCTTTACCTGCGGTATCGATCAGCGCCACCGCCGGCGGCCTCACCCGCGACGCCCTCGCCTGCAACCGCGACCAAGCCGCTGCCGGAAGTCGCGATCCAAGAGGGCAAGACCATCGATTTTTCCAAAGGCACCCCGGAGATCCGCGATACGTCGGACGATCGAGCCGCCCTTGAGAAAGCTAAGAAAGAGATGGATGAGGCGACGAAGGACGTCGTCTTCGCACCGACGAAAACTGCCACCGAAGGCGAACCCACCTCGTCCCCCAAGGCAGAACCCCCAGGGCCGGACGCGCATCGCTGACCGCACAAAACTGGCGTCCTGGATCCGGATTACGTCCACCAAGTCAAAGCGCCGACGGCGCGCCGAATAACAGCCCGGGGGGCAACCCCGGAAATTGGGTCGATCGCACAATTGAGGGCCAATGGCCCGATCCATGGGGCAAGATTGGCAGCGGCAATGAAGACGCTCGATTCAATTGAGCCTCCCGAAATAACAGACTGAAGCCGCAAACGCTGCCCCAACAGAACCGATAATACAGGTGCGCACAAAAGCATTATCAGGACCAAAGGACTTTGCTGCTTCGTACGCTTGATGCCCAAGCGCAGCCGCGCAAACGATGCAAATAACCACCAAACTTCGACATCTGCCCTTGAAATAGCATATGCACCCACAGACCAGAGCAGCTCCGCACATACCGATAACAAATAGCCAAAGCACAAGCGCTAGGTTACCGAATGTTGATGCGATAGGCAGAATCATTGCAGTGGATGTCCGATGTGGGCATTGGTTCCAACTAAGGTGCGTGGTTCATTCGATAACAACCTCTCGCATTTAGTGCAAAATCTGCAAATCGGCGCCCTGCGCGAAGCGGAAAAAGCCCGCCGACTAGCGCAATGATGCCGTGCACCTAATGCCCGCCGTCATAGATGCATCCATGAGCAATGACCGCTATCAGCACGTGAATCCCAAAGGCCATCAGCGCTGCCAACCACCAGCGCTTTGACACCAGGATAAAGTATATCGTTGCTGCGGTCCTAAGGCTTCCAATTGTGATAAATAAAACATGACCGATCCTAACGAACTGCGCAGCGAGCATCTCCACCGGGAAGATCAAAAGTAAATGCCAGCCATCCAGCTGTCCGTATGTAAGTAGCGCAGCGACACCGATAAACGGCATGAGTAGCAGCACCGCCAACGAAATCAGAAACGCGAGGCTTTGGCTCATTTGCAGCACTCCGCTTTAAGTTTTCCGATGAGCTCCCTTATCTGTTCGCTCCCAATCGCCGGAATTCGCGGGTCGAGCGCCCAAGGAACGGCCGGGTCGTATACTTCTCGGTATCCGTAATGTTGCGCCAACTGCCGTGCGGCCGCCATTCGCTCCGAACTATCTGGGATTTTCCTGGCAAGGCGTCGTATCACCGCATCGATATGGCGCACATCTCCTTTCCCACCTAACACTGTGTTCAGTTTCCGAATATACTCACCAAACCTTTCAGGATTCTCGGAGGGAATATCTGGACCGTGCATGTCTAACGCATGCCCGAAAGGTGGGCTATACGCTCTCTGATTCGATCCGCTTCCCTCAAGGTGAGCGTAGGTGTCCGCAAGAGCGTGAGTCAGAATCCCTTTTTCCCACGTGCTCACTCCGCCTCGGTTGATCAACCTGTCCAAGCAGTTTCGGTAGCGCTGCACCACCGCGATGTCGTCTCCTAACAACCCGTGGATGTAACGCTGAATCTCCCAATTCTCAGCACTCTCATCCTTAACGTAAACGCCATTTTCGGCAGCGATCGATCTCTCAAGAAACTGTCGCGCAATATCAAAACCGGCCATCACTGCATCGAACTTCTTATGCTGGTCAGGGTACTGCGAGTAGTATGCAAGCTCATATGACTCACGGTCACTGTAGCCGTTGAGCCTAGCCACAACATATGTGGCATAAAAATGTCCATCAGCCTGGTACAGCCCCAATACGTCAAATTGGTATATAGGTGAGTTGGAACAAAAGCGGTAAACGTTTTCCCCACCTGCCTCCCCCAAGGGGTCGCGATTGAGCCAGCGGCCGGTGGTCGGGTTGTAGAAGCGGTAGCCGTAGTAGAGCAGGCTTGTCTCCAGGTCGGTGTACTTGGTCGAGAAGCGGAAGGGGTTCGCGTTGGCGGCGGGGCCGTCGGCGGTCACGAGGTCGCCGAAGGGGCCGTAGTCGTAGGTGGCGGTGACGCGCGACGCGGCAAGGTCGCAGAGGGCACTGACGTTGCCGTTACCGTCGAAGCAGACGGCTTGGTCGCCAGAGTCGCCTGTCACCTCACGGGTGAAGAGGAGGCCGCCGACACCGCCGGCGCCCTGCAACGTACCGGACAGGTCCAAACCCCAAGTGTACAGCCGAACCGGCTTGCGGTCGGACAATGCGTCCAGCTCCGCGAGGAGGTTCCAACCGTCGTAAACAAACAGCCGATGGGCCACAGGCTCCCACTGACCCACCCCGCGTCGAAAGGTTCGCTTCGCAACCCGACGTGACTGGGCGTCGTAGGCGAACTCCAACCGCTGCTCCGGCGCGCCGCTCGCCACCGCCGCTGCGGCGGTCTGCATGACGATGAGCCGGTTCTCGGCATCCCACTCATAGGTCCAACGCGCATCGGCGACCAGGTTGCCATCAGCATCGTGGACGAAGGTCTCCGCGGCACCGGGCACGATCACGCTGCGGACCTCCTCGGTGACCGCGTCCTCGCCCGCCGGGCCGGCATTGGGGACAACGCCGGCCACGCGAAACTGCGCGAATTGCGTATCCGTCCCCGGCGCGACCGGTACCTGCGCATAAAAAAGGTCGCCCTGACGCTGGACCGGATAGACCTCACCCTGCCCCGCGGGATGCATCACCGTGACCGTCGCTGCAGGCTGGGCCGCGCCGTTGATTTCGACCCGACCCGGCCCGGTGCGCTGGTCGTACTGATTGAGCAGATTCGGTGCATAGGTCTCCTCCAAGTCCGCCCACGGCGCCGGTGCGCGCTTCGTCGCCGTTCGCCGGTTTCCGATGTCGTCGTACGAGAAAGCGTAATCCGCTCCCAACTGCCCAGCACCGGAAGCCAGGCTGCGAACTGCGGACACCACCTGGCCTAGGTCGTCATAGGCGTAGCTCCACGCCGCTCCATCCTCCCGGTGCACCGCGATGCGCTCGCCCGTGGCACCATGGGTATAGGTGTGGCTGGGGAGCGCACCCTCACCGGCACCCGCCCAAGCATGGCTGATGGAGACGAGCCGATTCATTCGATCATGCTCCCGCCGGACGTTCAGCCGCGTCTCACCGGCATGCGCAAACGCCAGCACCGTCGGCGGTCGCAAGCCGGCGCGATAGCCATACGTGGCCATACTCACACCCGCAGTCACTCGCTCGAGGCGCGAAGCCGCATCGAAACTCATGCGGGACTCGTGAACCGGCGCCGACGCTGCCGATCCGGCATCCCGTAACGTCAATCGCTCGAGGCGCGCCAAGTCATCGAAACCACGTTCGACCATCCATCCCTGCAGCGGACCCGCCGTCGGCAATTCGCTCCGGATCTGGCCGAATGCATCATACTCAAATCGTCGTTGACCGGCCCCGTCGGTCACTTCGCGCGGTCGTCCCTGCCGATCATGATCAACGGTCACCGCTGGTGTTGCGTCGGAGTATTCGGTACCCGCCAGGTCACCCGCATTGTTGTAGCGATAGGTCGTCGTGACCGCCGGCGTCCTCGCCCAAGTCCGCGTCCGCAGCCGACCCGAAGGCTGATAGGCATAGGTGGGACCCGTGCCATCGGCGTAGGTCTTGCCCACCAGCCAACCGCGCTGCGGATCGTACTCCCAAGTGGTCTCAGCCCGACCGGCGTCGGAAGCGAAATCCTGCCACGTTACCAGCGATTGCAGGCGCCCCTGCGCATCGTAGGCGTACTCGACCGGATAGGTCCGCGCACCCCAAGTCCGGCGCACGGCACCGGTCGGCCAATAGGTAGTCTGCACCTCTCCTCCGTCCGGATGCCGCACCATCTTCAGGCGACCGGCTGCGTCGTAGAAAAACGCGGTCTCCTGCGGATCATACCCATCGCCCGTGCGATCCAGATCTGGATCGGGCGAGACGACGGTTTCAACCTGGCCGTCTGCAAGGCGGCTAAACGTGGTGGTGTTACCCTGCGCGTCGGTCACTGCCGCCAATCGCCGGTGGGCATCGTAGGTCAACGTCTGGGCCTCGATCTCGCCAAGATCCGGCGCCGTCACCGCCATCGTCAGCAAGCGATCCGTGGTAAAGGTCCGCGTCTCCCGCACACCGTCCGGGCCGACGACTCTGACCGTGCCACCGCCGTTGCCGT
>CAZGJB010000183.1:0-7347 GCA_964526145.1 uncultured Opitutaceae bacterium | reverse complement strand
ACTGAGCACGAAGGAGCCTCCGTAGCTGATGAAGGGAAGTGGTATGCCCGTGATGGGCACGAGCCCGATGGTCATGGCGATGTTCACGAACACATGCACGGCGAACAGCATGGTGACGCCGATGGCGATCACCGTGCCGAGGCGGTCCCTCGCGAGACCGGCAATGCGGATGCCGTTGAACAACACTATCCCAAACAGGCCCAGGACCGTAAGGCTTCCCAGAAATCCTTTTTCCTCGGCGATGACCGAGAACACGAAATCGTTGTGCGCGACCGAGCGCGGCAGGTAGCCGAGCTGGGCCTGCGTCCCCTCCGTCCAGCCCTTGCCGAACAGGCCGCCGCTGCCGACCGAGATCAGCGACTGGCGCTGGTTCCAGCCGATGCCCATGGGGTCGATCTTGTCGGGCGCGACGAAGGAAATGATGCGGTTGCGTTGGTAATCGTGCAACGGGACGATCGAGTAGGGCTCGTATTTTCCGCGATCGGAAATGTAGGAGTAGCTGTTCGACTCCATGAAGTTGGCATAACGCCAAGTATCCCACGCCACGATGGTTACGATGAGGAGGAACGCGCCCAGCGCCCCGGCGAAAAAGCGGGCGGAGAGCTTGGACACGTAGAGCATCGAAAACACCATCGGGGGCAGCACGATCGCCGACTTCAAGTCCGGCTGAAGCAGGATAAGCACCATCGGCAGACCCACCGCAAGGGCCAATTTGCCCAGCACCCCGAGCGACTGCCGGACCGTGCCGATTTCCGACCGGATGAGCAGGCTGGCGGTGATGAGCAGCACGGCAACCTTCGCGGTCTCAGAGGGTTGGAACGCGAAGAACCCGAAATCCAGCCACCGCGTGGCCCCATACCGCTCGCTGCCGATGCCGGGCAGCAGGACCAGGAGGAGCGGGATCAGGGCGGCGACGTAAAACCAGTGGGCGACACTGAGCCAGAACCGGTAGTCGATCAGGGAGACGGCCACGTAAATCACGGCGCCGCCGGTGAGCCACACGAGCTGGGTGATCCAGTTGTCGCCGCGCACCGAGAGCTGGGCGCTGTAAATGAAGAAGATCCCGAAAAGGCCCAGACCCACCAGCGCAAACGGGGTCAGCAGGTCCCATCGACTGCGCGTCGTCGTCTTGAAGACGCTGAGGTTGTCGAGGGGCGAAGCGAGTTTCACGGGTGGCTCAAGCAGAAGCGGTTTCGCGGTCCTGGGGCAAGGTCGCCGTCGCGGATTCGTCGACCGAGTGCGCTGGGGTGGTCGCCAGGCCCAGCAGCACCCAGAACGGTACCGCTCCCATCGGTCCCTCAAGCACCACTTGGAAATGCGCCGTGACCAGAATGACCAGCACGCCCCCCCAGAGGCCCCATTCCCGCGGCTCCGGCGCCCGCCGGATCGTCTGCCACGTCCGGGCGACAATCGCTCCGACCAGCAACAACCAGACCGTCACGCCCGCCAGCCCCATGCGCCCGAAGGCCGTCAGCGCGATGTTGTGCGGACTGCGCGCCGTGAAATCGATCACCGCCTCCGGAAAGTATTCGCGGGTAAACTCGTGCGCGAGGTCGCGACCGAAGCCCTGGCCGAGCAGCGGGCTGGTCTCCCAGGTCGTCTGCGCGACCGTGCGCCACCAGATCAGGCGGAAGCGGTTGTTGTCCCATTTGTAGGCGCCCTCGTCGGCGACCCGATTGACCGCGCGGACCGGGTCGATCACCGACGCCAGGTGGGCGCCGACGGTGTCGAGCCGCTGCTCGGCCCATTCGTTGCGGACCACGGTTGCCAGGAACCAGACGACGACCAGCGCCAAGAGTACGGCCCCGGCCTGCACCAGCGGATACAGCCAGCGCCGACCGGCGGCCAGCAGTCCCAGGACCAGCAGGCTGCCCACGATCGAGGCGCGGCTGTCGCGCGCGATGACGACGAGGAACAGGACGACGGCGTAGGGCCAGGCCCAGATGCGGTACCGGCCGCTCGCACAGTGAAAAAGCAGCACCGCGCTGACCGCCGAGAACATGAGGGCGAGGTCGCCCTTGTACAGCAGCACGGGGATGTTGTTCACGCGCAGGGTGCCGTGGAAGAAATCCGGGAAGATGCTGTACAGGACGGCCAGCGGCGGCAGCACCGCGCAGCCGGCGGCCACACAGCCGACCAGATAGGCGCGCGCCGTCGGCGACTGGCCGGCGATCCGCCGGGTCAGAAAGAAAAAGCCGGCATAGTACACCGTGGCGAAATCGCGCGCCGCCTCGAATCCGTAGAGTTGAACGTCAAAGGCGATCCGTGCCGTCCCGAGGATCAGCCACGCCAGCACGCAGACATGCAGCAGGTCCGTGGTCCAGGGCAGCCGCCGTTCCCGTGCGCAGGCGATGAAGGCCCATCCACCCGCTGCGAACAGGACCGCCTCGGCCGGCAGCAGCGGAAAGCCAGGAATGAGCATGAATTGCGCGAAGCCGCGATTGCCCGCCAGGTAACCGAACGTGATCAGGCCGATCGCGATCGTGTCGAGCGGCAGCCCGAACAGCCGCACGAGCGTCGCGGCCAAGGCGGTGAACAGCAGGAGCGAAGGCCAGAAATATGCCTCCTGTGCGACGGCATGGCCGACCAACACCGCGCCGAGCGCGGCCGCCGCGGCGATCAGGGCGTTGCGGATACGATCGTTCATGCCGGGAGCGGGGCGGCCGGCGCACTGCCAGACCGGCGCCGAAGCAGCAGGCGGGCCGCCACCAGCGCGACCAGGGGCGAAAAGGAGAGCCAGGTCCACAGGGCCGCAGGCGCGAGCGCGGCCGTCGCAACGGTGCCGCCGGTCAGCACGACTGTGCCAGCCAGCGTGGCGCGGACCGCCGTCGCCGGCTCGTCGAGGACCAGGGCCTCGCCTTGCAGCAGTGTGAGCCCGCACAGGCCGACCGTGAACGCGAACAGGGGCATGACATAGGCGACGGCGTCAACGTAGCGCGCCGCAATCAAAATCCCGGGCAGATACGGGAGCAGTGCGGCCAGGGCCAGGCCACCCACGACGCTGCCGGCCAGATACAATCCCAGCATCCGGTCCGCCCGGCGGCGCATCGCGTTCGCCCCCGTGGTGCGGCGGGTCTCGAGCAGGCGCGGATAATGATACTGCCAGAGCGCGCCGGCCAGCATGCTGGGCCCCACGGCCGCAAGGTTGCCGGCCATGGTCACATAACCAAGCACCACATCATCGAACGTCACGCTCGCGGTCCACCGCACGATGCCCTGGTTGACGAGGGCCATCGCCCCGTTGATCAAAAAAAGCCGCGTGTACACCGGCAGCGGAGTCGCCGGAGCCCCGCCGCCGTGTTCCGTCCCGCCGAGGCGCCGACCTAGGCCGCACACGACCGCCAGCCCGAGTACCCCCATGACAAGCGCGTGCAGCAAGTGCCCGCCGATCAGTGCGTCCAGGCCCCAGCCCGTCACGGCCAAGCCGATGAGCGGCAGGAAGGTGCGCGTGGTGGAATGAGCGCTGGTGAGGCCGAAATCAATCCAGTGTCGGCCCGCGCTCTGCACGCCAAGCTGGAATGCATGGGCCGCGGCGCCGGCGAGGCCCGCCACGACGAGGGTGGTGGCCCCGAACCACGCCGCAGGCTGCAGCACCTGGATGAATCCGAGGACGGCAGCGGCGAGGACGAGCCAAACGGCCGGCCGGACCGAGGCCGCGAACCATTGCCGCAGGTAGGCCGGCCGGTCCGGAGCGGTCAGCCAATGCCGGGAGAAATGCTTGGTCAGGCCGGCATGCGTCAGCATCCCCGCCAACGGGACGAGCGAGAGGAAAAGCCCGTACACTCCCAGGTCCTCGGGCGCTACCCAACGCGTCGCGAGATGCACCCCGGCGAGTCCGCAGGCCAAGGCCACGCATTGGCTCAGCCCGATGGGCAGCCAATAACGGGAGAAGTGCCGAAGACCGGGCCCGAAGTGCATCCGGCGGCAATCTGAGGGGGCCGGCCGCACGCTGGCAACCCAACTGCGTGATTGCGACCGGGACCCGCGGAGTCACAAATCGGACCGATGATCGCGGTCACCATCGCCAGCCTCGGACGGGAGGAGCTGTTGCGCCGCCTGCTTGTCAGCCTCCGCCCGTGTCCGGCGCTGGCGGATTGCCGTCTCGTGATCGTCAACAACGGCACGAAAGACATCGCGGCGATGTTGCGGGAAACCGGCTGGTCCGGGGCGACCGTGCTAACGCCGGAGTCAAACCTGGGTTGCGCCGGCGGGATGGCATGGGCGCTCGCGGAGGCGATGCGCGACGGGCGGGTGCGGCAATGCCTGATCCTCGATGACGACGCGGTCGTGGAAGCGGAGACACCCGGACGCCTGCGCGAAGCACTCGAGGCGACCGGCGGAGCGCTGGCCGTCCCGCTGATCACCAATGCCTCGGGCGAGGTGGCGTGGTTTCCCGGCCTGCAGGACCGGCGCCAGTTTCACGTGATCAAGCGCCCCGGCCTGCGCCCCGAGGACTACCTGGCCGCCTGCGGCCCTGAATCCGTCCGTTTCACGTGGGCGCCGTGGCCGGTGCTCATGCTGACGCGGGCCGCCATCGAGCGCCACGGTCTGCCGCTGCGGGACCTGTGGTATCAGGGGGTCGACATCGAATTCACACTGCGGGTGACGATGCAGGATGCTGCCTTTTTCGTCCCGACCGCACGGGCGCGGCACCTGCCGCCGACCCTGGTCTTGGATCGTCGGTTCTACTACCGCGAGTGCGGCGCGTTGCAGAATACCTTTTTCATCTTCCTGCGGCTGCCGCACGGGCGCCGGGTGCGGCGCCACCTGCCGGGCAACCTGTACCGTTTCCTGCGCTGCTGGGGCTGGTGGCCAAGTGTGCTCGCCGATGTCGCCCGGGCATTCTGGCGGGGCGCGGTGCGGGCCAAACCCCAGGGTGTGCCCGGCTTTGACCAATTCCGCCGAGCCTGGGAGCGCACGCCGCCGGCATGAAGATCCTGATCGAGACCACGGCGCTGTACACCTCCCAGGGAGGGGTGGCCCGGTATGTGCGCGGACTCCTCCACGGCCTGCGCCAGACGGCCGGTGACGCGGAGTGGGCCGAGCTCGGTTGGCCCGTGGAGAATTTTGGCTACGCCCAGCCGGCCCGAGCCCTGAAGACCCTGGCCCGCGAGTGGGGCTGGGCCAACTTCCCGGCGGCCAGCGCCGCCCGCCGGTCCGATGTGTTGCACCACACGGCGCTGCCGATCATTCCCTTTGTCCGCGGACCGCGCCATATTGTAACCCTGCACGATCTCGCGGTGCTGCGTCACCCGGAGCGATTCCGAACCTGGCAGCGAATGGCGGGTCGGCGGCGCCTGCGGCGTCTGGCGGATGCCGCCAAGGTCATCGCGGTCAGTCGGTTCACCGCTGATGAGGCGATGGCGCTGCTCGGGCTCCCTGCGACCCAGATCGAAGTCGTGCCCGAGGGCGGTCTCCTCGATCTGGCGGCGCGGCCGGGTCCGGTGCCGGCCGGCGTGCCCCATGAGTTCCTGCTCTTCGTCGGCGCCCTCGAGCCGGGCAAGAACCTCGCGCTTCTCCGGTCGCTCTACGCAGCGGCACCGACGCCATTGCCCCCGCTGGTGATCGCCGGCAGCCGGTGGGCGGGCGTGCCGCATGAGGGACCGCCGCCGGCGGATTGGCATTTTCTCGGACAGGTGAGCGATCCGGAACTCTGGGCGCTTTACGACCGGGCGCAGGCGCTGCTGTTTCCCAGCCGATACGAGGGCTTTGGCCTGCCCGTCCTCGAGGCGATGGGTCGCGGCTGCCCGGTATTGTGCGGGCCGCTGCCGAGCGTGCAGGAGTTCGGTGCCGGGGCGGTCGCGGTGGCGGACCTGACGGTGCCGGCCTTCGGGTCGGCGCTCGCGCTCCTGCTGACCGATACGAACTGGCGGGAGCATCTGCGCGCCGTCGGCCGGGAGCGCGCGGCCGCATTCACCTGGGAAAGATGCGCACGCGAGACCGCCGCGGTCTATCGGTCCGTCAGCTGAGCCAGGCGTCGACTGCAGCGACAACCTGGGCGACGGTCACGTCGCGGATGCAGTGCGGCACGGAAAAACGGCAGGCGTCGGCACACGGCTTGAAGCGACAAGGAGCGCCCTCGATCCAGGCGGCCTGCGGATGCTGCGGGGCGAAGCGCTCGGGTAGTTGGGAGCCGAAGATCGTGAATGTCGGCACGCCCAGCAGGGCCGCGAGGTGCCCCGGTCCGGAGTCGTTGCCGATGAAGCGATCCGCCGTCGCCAGCATGGCGAGCAGTTTGGAAAGGTCGCTGTACGGCGGTGTCAGCATCGTCACCCGCCACCCGCGGGCCGCGAGGTGGTCAGAGAGGGCGGCAAATCGTTCCGGCGGCCAGGCGCGCACCGGCTGGCCGGCGCCCGGGTGGATCACCAGGTGTCGGCCCGGGCGCGGCGCCGGCGCAGGCGTCGCGAGCGCCGGCCAACCCAGCGCCGCGGCCAAGGCTCGCCAATGGGCCGCCCGGTGCGGGTTTGGCGGCGGCGGAACGCAGGTGCTCAGGAGGAGACCGGATCCCAGGCGCGCAAAGCCGAGACGCCTCGTGGCGCCGGACAGGCGCAGAAGCGCGTGGTCTCGGGGATCCGGGCGAGCCGAGATCGCGAGGTCGAAGCGGTCACGACGCAAGCTTGCCACTGTCGCATGCATTTGCCGCCACGGCCAACGGCGCAACCGATACTTGCCCTGAAACGCGGTCCAGGGTGCCTCGAGTGGAATGAGCTGCACGGCTGGCGCAAACCGGGCGAGCAGGGGCGCGGCGTGGGGGCGGGCAAGGAGCGTGACGTCGGTGTGTTCGGCGGCCTGGCGCAGGAAAGGCACCGCCAGCGCAAGATCGCCGAGGCCCCACAGTTCGAGGGCCAGCAGGCGGGGGCGGGGGTCGCGGGTTGGTTTTGCCAAGCGCGCGGAGTTAAGTTCTGAATGCGCCCGATGACAAGATACCAACGAGCCTTCGCCCAGTATTGGCCGGCGGCGCTGGCCGCGGCAGCAGGGTTCGCGGTTTTCCAGTTTTTCGGCAATGCCACGCGGGGCTACATTCCCACGGATTCGCTTTTTTACTGGTGGGGCTTCCAGTGGGCCAATCCCTCGTCGGAGACCGAGCACGGCTGGCTGATCCTCGGCCTCAGCCTTTGGCTGTTCTGGCAAAACGTGCGCCGCGAGCCCGCGGCGCCCAACCCGCCCGCGCTGGGCCGCGCGCTGACGGCGCTGCTCGTAGGCCTGGCGGTGCATCTCCTCGGCTACGCGGTCCAGCAAACCCGGATCTCCATCCTCGGCTTCCTGCTCTTCACCGGCGGCGTCCTCACGCTGGCCGGTGGGCGTCGGTGGGGCCGGGCGGCGGCGTTTCCGCTGGCCTTCATGGTG
>CAZGJB010000182.1:0-7363 GCA_964526145.1 uncultured Opitutaceae bacterium | reverse complement strand
CGACGGCGGGTCGTTTAAACTCCCCGCCGGCCAGCCGGGTCGGCTCGAAATCGTGGTGGTGCCCATCGCTGCGCCGGCGGAATTGCCCACCTTGGTCACGATCACGGCCGCCCCTCGTGCCTTCACGTTCCGTCTCACCGACGTCAGCGCGGATTTCCCGATCTGGCTGCCCCGCGATGGCGTGGTCGTCACAGCGGCGAGCGATTCCCGCACGTACCCGCAGATCGTCGCCGCCATCCGGGCGCGCGGCGGCACGACGGAGCTGCAACGCATCGCGGCGGCGCCGGAGGCGAGCTTCGCCGAGGTTGCCGCCGGCGTGCGCAACCTCAAGGCCCAGACCTGGCTTGGGCTGAGCCGCGACATGCGCGTCTTCCGCGTGGATGAAAACGTCGAGTCCTTTCAACCGCGCTTTGCCGGCTACGAGTGCCCGCTGCCCGAGATCACCACGCAACCGGCGACCTATGCCTTCCAGTTTGGCCGGGGCGTCGGCGCAGACCATCCGCTTACGCGCCGGCTCGACGAGGGCGCGCTGCCGATCCTGCACGCCTGCCTCGACGACGGCGTTATCCGCTACGACGTCACCCTATTCGCCGCCCCGGAGGTCTCGCCTTACACCGCGGCCGCGCTCCGCGGCACCGACTACCTCGTCGCCGACGCCCACGGTCACGGCCACATGTTCACCCCGGCCCAGGCGACCGTGGAAAAGGCCCGTCACGACGCCGAGCTGAACCCGCCGGAGGAGGTCGTGCTGCACGGCCGCATCGTCGCCACCAACCGCGGCACCGCGCCGACCTATGCGCTTTTCCGCACGGTCACCCCCACCTTGGCGACGCCGATCTCGCCGCGCCTCCCCGACTGGCATTTCGATCCGGTCACCGGGTTCGGCGCCTACGCCTCCGGTCGCGTGTATGCATTGAGTCGCCTCGACGGCGCGCCGCTGCCGGCCGAGGAGGCCGCCGTGCTGCTGGCGCCGGGTGCCAGCGCGGTCCTCGAGTTTTGCGTGCCCCATCGCCCCTTGGCACCGGACCGCGCCCTCGCCCTGTCCCGCCAGACCTTCGCCGCGCGCCTTGATGAGACCCGCGCGTTCTGGCGGGCCCGGCTCGCCGCAGCCGCGGTGTGGGAACTCCCCGAGCCGCACCTCCAGGAGCGCGTGCGCGCCGGCCTGCTGCACCTCGACCTCGTCGCCTATGGGCGCGAGCCCGATCAGCCGCTCCTGCCCGCGATCGGCATCTACACCGCCATCGGATCCGAGAGCGCGCCCATCATCCAGTTCATGGACACGATGGGCTGGCACGACACCGCCGCGCGCGCCCTCGATTTCTTCCTCGCGAAGCAGCACGACGACGGGTTCATCCAGAACTTCAACGGTTACATGCTGGAGACCGGTGCCGTGCTCTGGACCCTTGGCGAGCACTTCCGCTACACGCAGGACGAAGCCTGGCTGCGCCGGGTGCACCCGCAGGTCAGGAAGGCCTGGCGTTTCCTGGCCGCCTGGCGCGAACGCAACCTTCAACCCGAACTCCGCGGACGCGGATATGGCCTCCTCGACGGCAAGACGGCCGACCCCGAAGACCCGTACCGCTCCTTCATGCTCAATGGCTATGCCTACCTCGGGCTCGCCCGCACCGCGGAGCTGCTGCGCGACCTCGCGCCCGAGGAGGCCGCGGTCTGCGCGGATCTCGCCGCCGCGCTCAAGGCCGACATCCGCACCAGCCTGGACCAGGCGCTCGAGGAGGCCCCCGTCGTGCCGCTGGGCGACGGACGCTGGACGCGGGCCGCCGCACCGTGGACCGGTTACCGCGGCCCGGTCATGCTGCACGCCGACGGGGGCCGCTGGTACACGCACGGCACGATGACGGCGCGCGATTCGCTCCTCGGCCCGCTCTATCTCGTCTTCCAGGAGATCGTCGCGCCCGACGAACCCATTGCCGTCGAGCTGCTCGAGGTCCACGCGGAGCTGATGACGCGCGGGAACGTCGCCTTCAGCCAACCCTACTACAGCCGCCACCCCTGGGTGCACCTCCGTCGCGGCGAGACCAAGGCGTTTCTCCAGGCCTGGTACGGCGCACTCGCGGCGCTGGCCGACCGCGAGACCTACACGTTCAACGAGCACCTCTTCCCCGTGAGCGCCCACAAGACCCACGAGGAGGCCTGGTTCCTCATGGAAACCCGCTGGGCCCTTTACTTCGAGGACGGCGACACCCTGCGCCTGTTTGCCGGTGTGCCGCGTGCGTGGCTTCAACCCGGCGCCAAGGTGGGCGTCACGCGGGGTGCGAGCACCTTTGGTCCACTGGATCTCCGGCTCGAGGTTGCCGCCGACGGGCGCGAGGTCACGGCAACCGTGACGTGCACCTCGCCGCGTCGTCCGCGCACCTTGAGCATCCGCATCCCGCATCCGGACGGCCGCACGGCGCGCGGCGCCACGGGCGGCACCTATGATCCCGCCGGCGAATGCGTCCGCGTCGCGGACTTTTCGGGCCACGCCGTCGTTCGGGTTGCCTTCGCCTAGCCTGAGTAGCGACGCCGTTTTACTTCGCCTGGAGGACGCGCGTCGCGCGCTGCAGTGCGAGGTAAAGGTTCATCTGCGTCTGCGCCCGCAGGAGCGCGTCGCGCCTGTGGTCCTTCAATCCCTGCCGGCTGACCTCGGCGTGCATGCGGTCGTAATCCGGGTGCTGGGTCAGCGGCAGGCCGCTCACGATGCCGAGGTTGATGGCCTTGCCCCCGTCCGCCGGCAGCAGTTCCGCGGCGACGGCGTCGGCCGTCCACGTCAACCGGAGCACGGGCGACTTCGCCGGTGGCGCCGCCTTTTCGTCGAGCACGACGACCTCGCCCGCGCAATGCGCCAGCCGCGCCTGCTCGGCGGCACTCTGCTTGAGCGTGGTCAGGATCAACTCACTGCCGTCACCCAGGGCTCTCCGATAGTGGCGGAATTCCAGCGGCTCGAGGGCATCGATCGTGACGTAGATTACAGGGACAGACGACGTCGCGGGCGACGCCGACGATGGGGCCGTGTAGGCCACCGACACCAGACCGAGGCAGAGGAAGCCGAGGGCAAGGCGGGGCATGTTCATGGGATAACCCGCCGGAACGCGTGATGCGTCCGACGCACAGGCACAATACCGGCCCGGTGCGTTGGGCTCAAGCCGACAATGGCCCCTGCTCCGTTGACCTTCTAGTCGTCCGGTGGAAAAGCTATCGCTCAGGCGCGACAGCACTCGTCCATGATCCGAACCATCGTGTCCTCGACCTCCTGTGCCGTCTGGGCGGCGCCGGGGGCATCGAACATGGTCAGGAGGGCGGTTGGCTTCATGGTCGCGAGGATCGTGCGGCCACCTTCCTCATAGACGGCGATGCGGCACGGCAGCGCGGTGGAGATTGCTATCTGCTGGTTGAGCACGACCTGGGCGTGCTTGGGATTGCACACCTCGATCACGCGGCATTCGCGGTCGAAGGGCACGCCCTTGCTCACCATCTTCTCGCGCAGGTTGTGCACGGCCTGGACGCCGAACTTGTGGGCGGCGGAAATCTCCGGCAGGCGCTGGCAGACAGTCTCAAGCGGCAGCGGGGTGCTGCGGGTGATCAGGATGGGGTTTTGCATGATGGGGCGAAGTGGCACCGACCATGGAACGCCGCCGCGGCGGAGTCAGCGCTAATCCGCGGCGCCGGGCTCTTGCCACTGTCGGACGTCCCGGCAAGCTGCCCGACGTGAAGCCCCTGAGCCTCTCCCGGCGGTCCACGCGCGAATCCCTCGCGTGGTTCAACTGGAACATCAGCCTGCGCGGCGTGTTCGAGACGATCTGCGGTGGCACGACACTCGTCTTCACCGCGTTTGCCCTGGTCATCGGCGTGCCGCCCGATGCCATGGGGTTCTTCAGCGCGGTCATCAGCTTTGCCTGCATCGTGCAGGTCCTCGGCCTGCCGGTGGCGAGTTACGTCCGCCGCCGGCGCCGCTTCATCCTGACGGTGGCGCTCGTCGAGCCCCTGCTGGTCATCGCCGCGGTGCTCCTCACGCCGCTCCTGCCGGCGACACTGCGACCCTTCTCGCTGGGGCTGGCCGTGTTTCTGGCCGCCGCCTGCCTCCATCTCACGCGACCGTTCTCCGATGATTGGCTGGCGACGACGATCCCGAGCGGCCTCCGCGGCCGTTTCATCGGCCAGCGCATCCGGCTTTCGAGTTTCGCGATCATTGCCTCGACGCTGGTGGTCGGCGGCAGCGTCGAATTCCTCGGCACTGAAAACGGCCCGGGGCTCGCCGCGCTGCTCATCGCGGGCGGGCTTTTCGGCGTCGCGGCCGCCCTGATGCTGGCGCGGGCGACCGAGCCGATCACGCAGGAGCCGGCCGCCTTTCAGCTCGGCGACCTGCGGGCGGTCTTCCGCACGGGCGCTTTCGTGAGGCTCACCATCGGCACGCTCATCTATATGCTGCCGTTCTATTTCGCGTGCGCCTACTATCAGGTGTTCAACCTGCGGGTTGTCCAGATGCGGCCATGGCTCATCGCCACCATGGGCGTCGGCTACCTCTTGGTGAAACTGCTCCTCACGCCTGCGCTTGGCCGGCTCTGCGACCGGTATGGACCACGGCGCCTGATCGTCCTCGGCACGCCCGTCTACATCGCGTTCTTCCTGATGTTCCCCTTCGCCGAACCTGGTCGGGCTTGGCCGATCATCGTCGGCTGGGCCTTTGTCGCGATCGCCGACGGCATCTACGGCGTGGCTGCGCCGGCCGCGCTTTACGGCACGGTGCCGGTGCAGGGATCCCGGCCGGCGTACTTCGCGGTCTACAATCTCATCAGCCTCAGCGCCTTTGCGGTGGGCGGCGTGCTCGCGGTGCCGCTGCTGGGCTGGTTGCAGCAGATCGACTTCACCTGGGGCCCGGCGCATCTCGGCGGTTACCACCTCTTCTACACCTTGTGCGGCCTCGTGATGATCCCGTGCTCGGCGGCGCTGGTGCTGTTTCCTGGAAGCAAGGCCATCTACGCACGGTAGCACCCTCGCGGATAAGGGGGCTTGCCGGCGGACGGACGCCCGTCATCGTTCGGCGGCTAAAAGGACCCATGTTGGCCAACCCTGACCCCACTCCCTCCGCCCCCGTCAACGATCCCCATCTCTCCAGCCGCGAAGCCGAATGGCTCGCGCACACCTACCAGCCGGATGCGCCGAATCTCACCGTGCGCGCGGTCATCATCGGCATGCTCATCGGCGGGGCGATGAGTCTCTCGAATCTCTACGTCTTTTTCAAAACCGGCTGGAGCATGGGCGTCACGCTGACCGCCTGCATCCTCGCCTTCAGCGCCTTCCGCTTCCTGCAGGTGACCCGCCTCGTGAAGAAGCCGCTCGGGGCCCTCGAGAACAACGCCCTGACCACGGTCGCTTCCGGCGCGGGTTTCATGACCGGCGGCGGCAACATGGCGGCGTTCGGCGCACTGCTGATGGTGACGACCATGCGGCCCGATGCGTTCTCGATGATCGCCTGGTTCGCGTTGATCGCGGCCCTCGGCGTTTTCGCCGCCATCCCGATCAAGCGCCAGCTCATCAACCACGAGGGCCTCGCCTTCCCCACGGGCACGGCCACGGCCGAGACAATCAAGTCCATTCACGGCGCGGCCTCCGGTGACGGTGCCAGCAAGTCGGCCTGGCTCGCCGGCTCGGCCGTGTTCGCCGCGTTCGTCACCTGGATTCGCGACGCCTGGCATTGGATCCCGCACACCATCGGCCTGCCGGTCACTCTCGCCGGCCGGCAGCTGGCCGAGTGGACCATCGCCATCAAGGCCGAGGTTGTCCTCCTTGGCGGCGGCGCCCTCATGAGCTTCCGCACCGGCTGGTCGCTTCTGCTCGGCGGCTTGCTGACCTACGGTGTGCTCGCGCCCTCGCTCGTGGAAAAGGGCATCGTCACCGCCGTGAGCTACAAGGCCATCGTCGCCTGGACCCTCTGGCCGGGCGCGGCGCTCCTCGTCGCGGCGGGCCTGACCTCCTTCGCCATCGACTACAAGAGCATCGCCCGCTCCTTCACCGGCCTCACTCGCATCTTCCGCCCGGGGAAAACCGCCGACACCGGGCTGGCCGCCATCGAGGCGCCCGAATGGTGGTTCCCCGTGGGCTTTGTCGTCCTCGCGCCGGGCGTGGTCTTCCTGATGGTCTGGCTTTTCCACATTCCGCTCTGGGCCGGCTTCGTGGCCATCCCGCTCGCAGTCGTCATGGGCTTCGTCGCCGCGCGCGTCACCGGCGAGACCGACGTCACCCCCACCAAGGCCCTTGGTCCCGTCACCCAGATGATCTACGGCGTGATCACCCCGGGCAACCTGCCGGGCAACATCATGTCGGCCAACGTCACCGGCGGCATCGGCCTGCACGCCGCCGACCTGCTCACCACGCTCAAGACCGGCTGGCTCCTCGGCGCGAAGCCGCGGCACCAGGTATACGCGCAGCTGTTCGGCGTCGTCGCCGGCGCCATCGTGGTCGTCCCGGCCTTCAATCTGATTCTGCCGGATCCGAGCGTCCTCGGCGGCGAGACCTGGCCGGCGCCGTCGTGCGTCGTCTGGGCCGGCGTGTCGAAGGCGTTTTCGGACGGCATCGGCGCCCTGCATCCATCCTCCCGCACCGCAATCGTCGTCGGCCTGGTCCTCGGCGTGGCGCTCGCGCTCCTCGAGAAATTCGCCCCGCGCCGGCTGCGTCCGCTCCTCCCCTCGCCCTCCGGATTGGGCATCGCCATGGTCATCCCCGGCAGCAACTGCATCGCCATGTTTTTGGGCGCCGCCATTGCCGAGGTGATGCGCCGCCTGTTCCCGAAACTCGCCGAGAAGACCGTGGTCCCCGTGGCCTCCGGCCTCATCGCCGGCGAGAGCCTGATGGGGATCCTGATCGCCCTCCTGATCGTCGGCGGGTTTATCGCAGCCTGACGACTTCGCCCGACTCGCGACTGCGGATCGCCGCCGTCGCGAGCTGGCTGGCCGCCAGCGCATCGGCCGGACCGGCGCCGTCGAAGGCCGTGCGCCCAAGGATGCAATCGGCCAGGTGCTCGATCGCGGCACGCCAGCCCTTGTCCACCAGGTAATTTACGTGCGGGAAGCTCTTTTCCATGAACTTCCGCAGCTCGGCGTCCTGGGGATCGAGTTCGCCCGCCTCCGCCCGATTGCGCAGCTCCCAGCGCATCCGCCGAAATGCGTCCACGGCCGGCGTGCCCAGTTTCTCGAACAGAAGCTTGTGCGTGAATTCGCTCTCCGGATGGGTGTGCCCGGGGAACCGGATCACCGCCGGCTCGTCCTTGCAGCCGTAGGTGCGCAGTTCCGTGTACTCCTCGATGATGAGGGCACCGGGATCGCGCGTGACGATTTCCAGGCGTTCCTTCGGCAGGTCGCAGGTGACC
>CAZGJB010000181.1:0-7377 GCA_964526145.1 uncultured Opitutaceae bacterium | reverse complement strand
GCCGCTCCCGTCGCGCACGCCAAGGCCGACCATGTGGCCGAGGCCATGGGGGAAGAACAAGGTGTGCGCCTCCTGCTCGACCAGCGACGCCGGATCGCCGCGCATCACGCCCATCGCCACGAGCCCGGCCGTCAGGTCGACCGCGCAGGCGAGATGCACGTCGCGCCACTCGGCGCCGGGCCGGCAGCGGGCGCAGGCTTTTCGCTGCGCGGCGAGGACGACTTGGTAGAGGTCGCGCTGAAACGGCGAGGGCGTGCCGACCGCGTAGGTGCGGGTGACGTCGGTGACGTAGCGGTCGATTTCGCCGCCGGCGTCGACGAGCACGAAGTCACCGGCCTGCGCGACGCGGCCGCCCGGGGCGAAGTGGAGCACGGCGGCATTGGCGCCGACCGCGACGATCGAGCCGTAGCCGGTGCGCTGCGCGCCGGCGCGGAAGAAGCCGGTCTCGAGCTCGACCTGCAGGGCGCGCTCGGTGACGCCCGGTCGCAGGGCGGCGCGCAGGGCGGCGTATCCGGCCGCCGTGGCGGTCGCGGAGCGGCGCAGGATCGCGAGTTCCGCGGCGTCCTTGGGACGGCGCGCATGGACGAAGTGCGTGCGGATGTGGGCGGAATATTCCGCGTCGGCGTCGACGCCGGGCACGGCCGCGCCGAGTTGCGCGATGCGCCGACCGCGTCGCGCGGCCAGCCAGGGTGCGAACTGCTCGAGCGGCTCGCCCGGCGGTTGCTCGCGCCCTTCCCAGACGCGTTCGGCCTCGGTGACGGTCGGGACAAACGAGTGCCAGGCGCGGTCGCGCGGATCGTAGGCGACGACACCGTGCGGGCATTCGAGCCCGGTCAGGTAGAAGTAGTCGCTGTGGGCGCGATACGGATACGTCTGGTCGGTGTTTTCCGGGAGCGGAACGGGCTCGCCGGCGCCGACGACGAGGAGCGCGTCATCGAGCGGGAGTGCGGCGGCCACACGGGCGTGGCGGGCGGGGAGGTCGGGCATGGGCAGAACGCTCAACATTCAACGTTTAACGTTCAACGCCCAAGTGGCATTGAGCGTTAAGGGTTGAACGTCGGGCGGCGGGCGTTTCCGCCGGCTCGCGCTACCGCCGCTTCTTCTTGCCCGCGACCGGTGGCACGACGACGACGGGGCAGGGTGATTTCTTGAGCACGCCGCTCGCGGTGCTGCCGGCGAGGAGATCGTAGAGGGCGGAATGGCCGTGGGAGCCGAGGACAATGTAATCGGCGCCGACCTTCCGGGCTTGGTCCACGATGTGCAGCGTGGCGGAACCGGTGAGGAGGAGCGACGTGGACTCGAGGCCGGCGGCCTGGAGCTTGTGGGCCATCAACTCGAGATGGCGGGTGGCGGTCTTTTCGCTGAGCGCGACGATTTCCTGGATGTTGGCCATGACAGCGCCGTATTCACTGGTGATGACGGGGGGCTGGACGACATGCATCAGGATGAGACGGGCATTGAGCGAGCGGGCCAGTTCCGCGGCGGACTTGACGACGGCCTTGCTGATGGCCGAGAAGTCGATGGGGGTAAGGATCGTTTTCATGGCAGGCACATGATACTCCCCCTCCCGGCGGATTGCCAGTGCAGGTATTGCCGGTTGCATCGCGGATCTTGCCGTGGCGGCGTGACGGAATTGTCACCGCGGCGGCGGCGATTTCGCTTTTCGCCTCCGGCGGACCGCGCAGTGTGTCACCATGTGCAAGTTGCCTTTCCCGAGATGGGCGTGCCTGCTGCTCGTCGGCGCGGCCGTGATGGTGGGAGCTGAGCCGAAGGCGCCGCCGCGGCTGGCGGTCGTGATCGCCATCGACCAGTTCCGGTACGATTACCTCGACCGTTACCGGGAGGCGTTTCCACCCGACGGATTTCGCCGCCTGCGGGAGCAGGGGACCGATTTCCGCGAGTGCCACTACCGGCACGCATACACGAAGACCGCGCCGGGTCACGCCGTGATCCTGAGCGGGGCGCATCCGTCGGTCCACGGCATCGTGGGCAACGAGTGGGTCAGCCGCGACACCTGGCAATCAGTCGTGGGCGTCGAGGATCGCCAGGCGCCGCTCGTCGGGGCCCCGCCGCGCGCACTCCACTCGCCGGGTGGCGTGCTCGAGGCCAAGGAGGGCCGGTCGCCGCGCAATTTCGAGGCCGAGACGGTCGGCGACTTGCTCAAGGCGCAGTCGGGCGGGAAGGCGAAGGTCATCTCGGTCGCGAACAAGGATCGCTCGGCGATCCTGCTCGGCGGCCATCGGGCGGATGGCGCCTACTGGTATGAGCGGGGGAATTTTGTGACCTCGCGGTATTACCGGGAGCAGTTGCCGGCGTGGGTGGAGGACTTCAATCGCGCCGGCCGGGTGCAGGCGTATTACGGCCGCACTTGGGATCGCCTCCTCGATCCCGCGATCTACGAGCGCCTGGCCGGTCCCGACGACGTGGCCGGGGAGGATCCCTCGCAGGGCCTCGGCCGCACGTTTCCGCGGCGGGTGGATGGCGGCCGGCCGGAGTACGGGAACGCCTTTCTCGGCGCCTTTCCCATCACGCCTTTTTACAGCGAGATCCTGGCCGACTTCGCCAGGGTGGCCGTGACGGCGGAGGGCCTCGGCCGCGACGAAGTCACTGACCTCCTGTGCATCGGGTTTTCGCAGATCGACCACACCGGGCACTCGTTCGGGCCGGACAGCCAGGAGGTCATGGACTCGATCCTGCGTCTCGACCGGATGATCGCGGGCCTGCTGGCATTCCTCGATGCCGAAGTGGGTGCCGGGCGGTACGTGGTGGTGGTGACGGCCGACCATGGCGTGGCGCCGCTGCCGGAGTTGGTCTCGGCGTCCCGGCCCGGGGTGGGCGGCCGCCTCGATTCGCTGGCGGTCACGCGGGCGGTCGAGCAGGCGCTCGATGCGGCCTTCGGTCCGCCGCAGGCGCCCTTGTATTGGGTTACCCGTGACGGCACGGGCTTCCACCTGCGGCCGGAAACGCTCGCGGCCAAGCAGCTCGCGGCGCCGGCGGCCTGGGCGGTGGCGCGCGCGGCGTTGGTCACCCGGCCGGAGGTGTTGGCGGCCTACACCCGCGCGGAGCTCGAGGCCGCCGGGCCGGTGGACGCGGTGGGCGAGATGCTGCGCCGGTCCTACCGGCGCGATCGCAGCCCGGATGTCGCCTACATCCTGAATCCCAACTGGGTCGACCGCGCCAAGAACGGCACCAACCACGGCACGCCGCATCCCTACGACACGCACGTTCCCATGGTTTGGTATGGGGCCGGGATTCCGGCGGCCGTGCGCACGGAACGCGTGGGCGTGGACGATCTGGCGCCGACCTTGAGCGCGCTGTTGGGTCTGCCCAAGCCGCCGCAGGCCACGGGAACGCCGCTGTTCTAGGCGCCGCGGCGAAGGGCCGCCGGCTGCCGGTTCACTTGCAGGCCAGGCGCGAGACGTGCCGGGGCAGGCCCGGCGGCTTCACCTCGAGGGCAAACACGCTGCCCGCCTCACAATATCCCGGATCGGTCTCGCCGCGGGCGGAGGTGATGTAGAGCGTCTGGAGATTATCGCCGCCGAAGCAGCAGGAGGTGACCCGCGAGGCCGGGACCGAGATCTCGGCGACGACCCTGCCGTCGGGAGCGTGGCGGCGCAGGCGATGGCCGTCCCAGCGGGCGGACCACAGGTGGCCCTCGGCGTCGACGCAGAGTCCATCGCAGGTGCCCTCGTCCTCGGCGGCGGCGGTGTAGAAGAGTCGGCGGTTGGCGAGTTCGCCCGAGGCGGCGTCGTAGTCGAAGGCGAAGATCTTGTTGGTCGTGGAGCAGGTCCAGTAGAACGTCTTGCCGTCGGGCGAGAGTCCCATGCCGTTGGAGCAGCCGGTGCCGCGGAAGAGGAGCTTGGCGCTGCCGTCGGGGTCGAAGCGGAAGAGACCGCCGCTGTCCTTGTCTTTGCCGATCGTGCCCGCGTAAACGCGGCCGGCGGGGTCGGCCATGACGTCGTTGAAGCGCTGCATGCCCGGGTCGGTGAATTTGCGCACCGGCTGACATTCGCCGTTGGCGGGGTTGAAGCGGGCGAGGTCGTTGACGCGGAAGAGCAGCAGCATGCCGTCGGCCTCGAGGGTGAAGCCGCCGACCATCGGGCCCGTGTAGATGGGGCGCTCCTTGGTCATGCCCTCCCGCCAGGCATGGAGCTCGCCCGCGGTGATGTCCGTCCAGAACAGCGTCTGGCGTCCGGCGTCCCAAAGCGGGTTCTCGCCGAGCTGGTTGCGGGTGGACACAAGCAGGCGGGCGGTGGGCGGGGTGGCCATGGTGAATGCGGGACCTACGGGCTATTCAAGGAGCCAGCCGCCGTCCACTACGCAATTGTGGCCGGTGGAGCCGCGACTGACGTCGCTCAGATAAAAGAGCACGTGGTTGGCGACGTCGCCGGCCTGCAGGCGCAGCGGCAGGGATTGCACGGTGCCGAGGTGGGCAAGGTGCTTGGTGGCGTCGGCGCCGGCGAAGTACTCGGCGACCTGGCGCTCGGTGAAGATCCAGCCGGGGGAGATCGTGTTGATGCGGATGCCATCGCGGCCGAGCTCGCGGGCGAGGCCGGTGGTGAGGCCGAGGATGCCGGCTTTGGTCGCGGCGTAGATCGAGCGGCCGGGCAGGCCGAGGCGGTAGTTGATGGAGGAGACGTTGACGATGGCGGGGCTGCGGCCGGCGCGGAGGAGGGGCACGCTTTCGCGGATGACCAGGTAGTAGCCGCGCAGGTTGAGGTCGACGATGGCGTCCCAGCGGGCGGCGTCGCCCTCGGCGAGGGGGACCTTGGGGTCGGTGCCGGCGACGTTGACCACGCCGTCGAGGTGCCGGGTTTGCGCACGGATCTGCGTGAAGGCGTCGGCGATGGCGGCGGCGTCGCCAAGATTGCAGGGGATGTGGCGGAAAGCCGGGTGGTTGAGCGCAGGGGCCTCGCGCGAGAGGCCGAAGCAGGTGGCGCCGTTGGCGAGGAGGGCCTCGATCGTGGCCTTGCCGATGCCGGCCGAGGCGCCGGTGACGACAAAAGCCTTGCCGCGCAGGTCCGGCAGGACGAGGGCCGGGGCGGGTGTGTCCTTCAGTTCCAAGGGCATGCGCAAAGGGCGCGGGTCGCCGTTACTCGAATCCAATGGGGGGCGGCCACGGTGCGAGGGCAGGGCGGCGCGGGGATCATGGCCGGGTTGGAAGGGTGAAAATTGGCTGCCCGGGTAGGGATTGAACCTACGACCAAGTGATTAACAGTCACCTGCTCTGCCACTGAGCTACCGGGCAACGTGGCTTGCATGGCTTGCGCAATGCGAAAGAGGGGACGAAAAACAGGGCGCTCCAGAAGGTTGTCAATGCTCGTTTTACCCAAATCGCGGAAAAGCGCCGCGGTCGGAAAGTTTTGGTTGCTTTCGCCGCCCCGCCTCCTATCACCTGACCCTCTTTTCCACTACGCCTGCCCTCAATTCCGGGGTCTCAGGGGGAACGAAATCCATGAAACAACAGTTCGCACTTAACGTCACCACGCGTGCCCAGACGGGCCGCAGCGCCTCCCGCCGCCTGCGCAAGGCCAACAGCATTCCCGCCATCCTTTACGGGAAGCACACGAGCCCCGAAAAGCTCGCCGTCGATACGCCGGAATTCGTCCGCCTTCTCAAGGGCATCGCCGGCCGCGCCGTGCTCATCGAGCTCCAGCGCAAGGACAAGGCCGACAAGGCCCTCTCCTTCCTCCAGGAGATCCAGCGCGATCCGATCACCGACAAATACCTGCACATCGACCTTCAGGAGGTCAAAGCGGACGAGAAGATGGAAATCCGCGTTCCGGTGCAGGTCGTCGGCGAGTCCTTTGGTGTCAAGAACCAGAGCGGCGTGCTTGAAATCGCCTCCCACCTTATCCGCATCCGCTGCTTCCCGAAGGATCTTCCGGCCGTCGTCGAGGTGGATGTCACCGAGCTGAAGGTCGGCGAGACCATCAAGATCGGCGAGCTGAAGGCCATCGCGGGCGTCGATTTCCTCGATACCAAGGGCCAGCCCGTCGTCTCGTGCGTCGAGCCTGTGGCCGAAATCGTGCAGGAAGTCGTGGCCGCGGCCGTTCCGGCCGAGGGTGCCGCCGCCGCTCCTGCCGACGGTGCCGCCGCTGCCGCCCCCGGTGCCGCTGGCGCCGCGGCTCCGGCCGCTGGTGCCGCCGCTCCCGCGGCTGGCGACAAGAAAGCCGCCGCGCCTGCGGCCGGCGACAAGAAGGCCGCCGCGCCCGCCCCGGCCGCCAAGAAGTAAGTTTCCGCGGGGCCGGTCGCTTGACCGCAGCCGTCCCCGTGTTTGTTCTTTGAGTCATGTCCATCTCGCTCGTTGCCGGTCTCGGCAATCCGGGCCGCGAATACGAAAACACCCGCCACAATCTCGGCTGGGTCGTGATCGATGCGTTTGTCCGCCAGCATGGGCTGGTCTGGAAGAAGCAGGCGCAGTTCGAGGCCCAGGTTGCCCGTTGGGACCGACCCGGACGCGCGTCGTGTTACTTCGTCAAGCCGCTCACGTTCATGAATGAGAGCGGTCGCGCCGTCGGCGCCCTGGCCCGCTACTACAAACTGGAGCCGGCCGCGGTGGCTGCGGTTTATGACGACACCAACATCGACCTCGGCCTGGTCAAGGTCACGACCACCGGCAGCGCCGGCGGCCACAACGGCGTCGCCAGCCTGCTCGAGCACCTCGGCACCGGGTTCGCCCGCTACCGCCTTGGCATCGGACCGCGGCAGCCGCCGCAAATGGACCTCAAGGACTTCGTCCTCGCCAAATTCGCTCCCGATCAACTCTCCCTCATCCAGCAGACCCTTCCTCATTATCTCAACGGCCTCAGCCTGCTCCTCACCGACGGGTCCGACCAGGCCATGAACCTCCTCAACCGCAGAGCCAAAAATGAACCAGAACAAACGTAACTACCGCGCGACCTTCATCCTCGACAACCGGGGCAAGGAAGACTCCGTCGAGCAGATCATCGAGGGCCTCAAGCAGGACATCACGACCCTGCAGGGCGAGGTCACCGGTGTGGAAAACATCGGCAAGCGCGACTTTGCCCGCGTCACCGACCCCAAGCTGACCGGCGCCACCTACGTGCACATCGCCTTCACCGCCGCGGCCGAAGTCCCGGCGCACCTGAAGGAGCGCCTCCGCCTGAACAGCAGCGTTTACCGCACTTTCGTCGAGGCCGTCTGAACGAGCCCCGCCGCGTGCCCCGTTCCCCATGGCCAACTTCAACAAAGTCTACCTGATCGGCAACCTCACCCGTGACCCGGAGCTCCGCGTCACGCCCAAGGGCACGGCGATCTGCCAGTTCGGCCTCGCCGTCAACCGCCAGTTCAAGGACGAGTCCGGCGCCCTGCGCGACGAGACGACGTTCGTGGACATCGAGGCCTGGGGCAAGC
>CAZGJB010000180.1:0-7380 GCA_964526145.1 uncultured Opitutaceae bacterium | reverse complement strand
TGACGAAGTAGCTGTCCTGCTGCTGCGCGTCGGCCGGGGCGGCGGCGTGCATGACGCCGGAGAATCCGCCCATCATGAACATCCAGACGAAGCCGAGGGCGAACATCATGGGCGTGCTCATCTTGAGGTGGCCGCCCCAGAGGGTGCCGATCCAATTGAAGATCTTCACGCCGGTGGGCACCGCGATGGCCATGGTGGCAAGGGAGAAGGCCGCCGTGGCGACGGTGCCCATGCCGGTGGTGAACATGTGGTGGCTCCACACCGCGAAGCCGAGGAAGCCGATGCAGGCGCCGGAGAAGACGACGATCGGGTAACCGAAGAGCGGCTTGCGCGAGAAGGTCGGAAGGATCTCCGAGATGATGCCCATGGCGGGCAGGATGAGGATGTACACCTCAGGATGCCCGAAGACCCAGAAGAGGTGCTGCCAGAGGACCGGCATGCCGCCGTTCGAGACCTCGAAGAAGCTGGTGCCGAACAGGCGGTCCATCATCAGCTCGACCAGGGCGATGGTGATCGCGGGGAAGGAGAGGACGATGAGAAAGGCCGTGACGAGCGTCATCCAGGTGAAGACCGGCACGCGCATCATGGTCATGCCCGGGGCGCGCAGGTTGATGATCGTGACGATGAAGTTCAGCGACGCGGCGATGGAGGCGACGCCGAGGAGCTGGAGGCCCATGACCCACATGTCGATCGAGTGGTCGGCATTGTAGGTCTTGGAGGTCAGCGGGGCGTAGCCGACCCAGCTGCCGTCCGGCGGGCCGTCCTGCATGAACCAGCCGAGGTTGATGATGATCGCGCCGGCGACGAAGGTCCACAGCGAGAAGGCGTTCAACCGCGGGAAGGCCACGTCGCGTGCGCCGATCTGCAGCGGCATGATGTAATTGAAGAACGCGGCCGACAGCGGCATGACGGCGAGGAAGATCATCGTCGTGCCGTGCATCGTGAACATCGTGTTGTACTGCTCGGCGGTGAGGATGTCGTTGTTCGGCACCGCGAGCTGCAGGCGGATGAGGAGCGCCTCGACGCCGCCCACGAGGAAGAAGAAGAGGGCGAAGATGCCGTAGAGGAAGCCGATCTTCTTGTGGTCCACCGTGGTGAGCCAGCTCATCAGGCCCGACTTGGCAGTGGGGCGCCAGAAGACGGCCGCCTTGGTCGGCGCGGGGGCCTCGTGGGGGGTGAAGTGGGACTTAACCGTTGCGTCCATGATGATAGATTATTTGAGGCTCTCCAGGTAGGCCACGAGGGCGCTGACGTCGGCGTCGGTGAGCTGCACGTTGTTCGGCAGGTAGCCGGTGGTGTACATCTTGTTGCCGGGCTTGACCTCATTGGGATGGGCGATCCAACGCGCCATCTGGTCGTGATTGTTTTCCAGCAGGCCGCCGGCGATCGTGGTGCGGGCGCCGATGTGGGTCAGGTCGGGGCCGGTGATGCCGAGGCCCTCGTGACCGCGAATTGTGTGGCAGCCGGCGCAGGTTTTCTCGGTGAAGAGCTTGCGACCCTGAGCGATGAGGGCGGGATTCTCGTCCTTGGCCGGGAATTGCTGCTGCTTCCAGTTGTCGAGCGGCGAAACCGTCGCGTCAGCGTCCCACTTGGGGGTGAAGCCGTACGCGTTGCGCTTGAAGGAGGCGAACTGGACCTTGGCCTCGTTGGCCCCGGCCTGCGCGGTGGCGGCGACGGTGCGGGCGGCCTGCTTCTGGCCGGCGACCCAGTCGGCAAAGTCCTTCTCGGAAAGGGCGATCACGCGGAAACGCATGACGGCGTGCGAATCACCGCAGTACTCGGCGCACTGGCCCCAGAAGTAACCGGGTTCGTCCGCCTGCAACCAGAGGTGGTTGCCGCGGTTCGGGATCATGTCGACCTTGCCGGCGAGCTTCGGGACCCAGAACGAGTGGATGACGTCCACGGTGCGCAGCTGGATGACCACGGGGCGGCCGGCGGGGATCACGAGTTCGTTGCCGGTGACGAGCGGTCCGACGCCGTCGATCTGCTCCTTCGGGTACTCGAACTTGAACCACCACTGGTAGCCGGTGGCGGTGACCTCGTAGATGTTTTCCTTCTGCTCGACGGGCGGCTCGTAGGTGTACCAGATGCCCTTCAGCGTCGGGACGGCGATGATGACGAGGGCGAAGATGGAGGCGCCGATCAGGCCCAGCTCGATGAGCGGGTTGCCGTGGCTCTGCTCCGGCGGCTCGGCGTGTTCGTCGGCGTCGGTCCGCGCCTTGAACTTGATCGTGGCGTACGCCAACACGGCGCCCACCAGTACGAAGATCACGAGCGTCACCCAGCAGGTGACGTAGAACACGTCGAGCTGGGCTTTGGCCACGGGGCCGGCGGTGACCATGGTGGTTTGGTGACCATCCATGCGCCAGAAGTTGAAATCACAGCCCGGAAGCAAGGCGAGTGCACCCAAAGCAAGGGCAGCTCTCACCCAACGGCCGAGGCCAGGTGTGGGAAGGGACAAACGCATGTGTGTGTTCGGACGATTAAAAGATAAAGGTTGGCGGGGTGGCCAACCGACCAAAGCGTTTAAGATCGTCTGCGCATTTCAAGTCATATTCCGCGCAGATTTTGCGTTTTGGACGCCCTTTTTGCGCATTTTGCTAGGGGATTGTGCAGAAATTGTCCAAGGCACTGACAATCATTAGTGGCGTTGCATGCCGACGTAATGATGCAGTCGGGTTTGCAATGCCCAAAACCGTTCCCATCTTTTGCCCGGTTATGAAGCACATCCCACACCTCCTCCTGACCGCCCTCCTGGCGTTTGTCCTCACCGGTTGTTCCAAAAAGGAAGAACCCGCCACCGCCGCGGCCCCGGCCGCCGCCGGTCCCAGGACCATCGAGATCACCGCCAATGACTCGATGAAGTACAACCTGAACAGCATCTCCCTCGCCGTGGGCGAGGAGGTTCGCCTCAGCCTGATCAACATCGGCTCCATGCCCAAGCAGGCCATGGCCCACAACATCGTGGTGCTGAAGCCCGGCACCGACACCGCCGCCTTTGCCACCGCCGCCGCGGCCGTCCCGCCGGAATACATCCCGGAAGCCCTTGCCGGCCAAGTGATCGCCCACACCAAGATGCTCGGGCCCAAGCAAACCGACAGCATCGTCGTCAAGTTCACCGAACCGGGCGAATACCCGTTCCTGTGCTCCTTCCCGGCGCACTATCAGGTGGGGATGAAGGGCGTGATCACCGTCCGCTGACGCGGACGGAACATCCAACATCTAACGCTCAACTTCCAACCTCCAATTCCTTCAAGCCGTGTGCAGCCTGTGCTGCCACGGCTTTTTCTTTGTAAGTTGGGAGTTCGATGTTGGATGTTCGACGTTCGGCGCGCGTTCAGCGCGCCGCGGGCCACCACTGGTACAGGAAGAAATACACCAGCACCCCGGTGACCGACACGTAGTACCAGATCGGGAACGTCCACCGCGCCCAGGCCTTGTGGCGCTCGTACTCGCCCTTGATCGCCAGCAGGAAGGTGCGCGGCACGAGGTAGGCGATCGCGATCGCCAGGACGATGTGCGTCAGGAGCATGACGTAGTACACCGTCCGGATGGGGCCCTCGCCGCCAAACGGGGTGTGCACGCCCTGCACCAGAATCTTGTGCCCCACATAGCCCACCAGAAACACGGCCGAGACGGCGCAGGCCCCCATCATGACCCGGCGGTGGGCGTCGCGCCGGCCAGCCTTGATCAAGATGAAGCCGACGGTCAGCAGCAGCGTGGCCAGCGCGTTCAGCGAGGCGTTGAGGGCGGGAATGTCATTGATGCTCATGGGTTCAGAAGAAGATCACCCGATCGGCAACGAGCGCGCCCAAGGCGATGGGCAGGTAGATGATCGAGGCGAAGAACAGCTTGCGGGCCGCCTGGTCGCGACCGGCCGGGCGCAGGAAGACGGCAGCCCGATAGACGAACCACGCGCCCGACAGCGCCGCCGCTGCCAAATACCACATGGAGGCCAGCCCGAGGAAGGTCGGCAGCAGGCTCACGACGAAAAGTGCCAGTGTGTTCGCAAAGGACCACGCGGCGACTTTCGCCCCGGATTCGTCGCGGACCGAGAGCATCGGGAAATGCACCGTCGCATAGTCCTTCCGGTACGTCCACGCGATGGCCATGAAGTGCGGCATCTGCCAGAAGAAGAGCACCCCGAACAGGATCCAACCGAGTGCCGAGATCCGGCCTTCAGCCGCCGCCCAGCCGATCAGCGGCGGAAATGCGCCCGCCAAGGCACCGATCTCAGTGCTCCAGCGCGACCAACGCTTCGCCGGCGTGTACCAGCCGAGGTAGGAAATGATGGTCGCAAGGGTGAAAAATGCGGCCAGCCCGTTGACCTTCACGAAGATGAGCCCGAGAGCCGCGGCGCACATCAGCCAGCCGAGGACAAACGCCGAGCCCGTGGGCACCTTGCCAGTCGGAATGGGGCGGTCGGCCGTGCGGCGCATCTGGGCGTCGGTGTCGTGCTCCATCCATTGGTTCAGCGCTGCCACTCCGGCGGCGGCCAGGCTGGTGCCGACGACCACCGCGACGAGTTCGCCGACGAGGAACGGCGGGCGTCCCGTGGCGTAACCGACGAGGGCGGTGATGACCGAGAGTGCACTCAACCGCGGCTTGGTGAGCTCGAGGTAGTCGCCGAAGGCGGCCTTGGGCGCGGGTGCGTTCATGCGGACGGCTGCCGGGCCTCGATCAGATCGCGGTGGGCCAGCCAGGTCAGGGTGAAGGTCGTCGCCAGCAGCAGCGCCCCTCCGACCACGTGGGCCGTGGTGACGTGAGGCTCGCGCAGTTGCCAGATGATGTGGGCGCCGAGCAGGATCTGCAGGGCGAGGAGGCTGACGACCACCGAGGCACCGCAGCGCATCAGCAGCGTCGCTCCCGGGTCGCGCCACAACCGCCAGGCGAACCAGCCCAGCGCAACCGTCAGCACGAGGGCCATGGCCCGGTGCGCGAAATGGATGCCGACGTGGAAATTCCAGACCGCGGGGAGCCAGTGGCCGTCGCCGGTCGAGTAGGGGAAAGACGGGATCGCGAGCCCGGCGAAGTTGTGCCGCATGGTCGCGGCGATCGCCAGCTGCGCAACCAGCAGGAGGGTGCAGACAATCCCCGCCCAACGCAGGCTGGACCGGACCGGAATGGCGGTCTCGCGCCAGTGCCGGGTGAGCGCCATCGCGATGGCGAAAAGGACACAAACGTACAGATGAGCCAGGATCCCGTGCGGAATGCGCAGCATCTGCCCGAGCGTCATGTCGAAACCGGGGACCGCCAAGGAGTCGAGCAGCACGCGCTTTCCACCGATTAGCCCCTGGATGATCACGATCGTCAGGGCCGCCCAGCCGAGCCGGCGCAGCCAGGGTCGCGGTTCGCGCCGCCACAGCCACAGGGCAAGGGTGAGCGTGATCAGGCCCATCACCGAGCCCGAGAGCCGGTGCGAATGCTCGGCGAACATCGCGATGTCCTCGAGCCAGCCGTGCGGGTTGACCGAGCCGTTGGACAACGGCCAGTCCGGAAAGGCCATGCCCGCACCGATGCTCGTCGTGAACGCACCCAGCGTCACGAGCACGAAGACCCATGCGCTCCCGATCACGGCAAACCAGGTGAGCGCCGGCTGGTGCGCGGTGCGGGTGGGGGCTTGTTCCGGTTGGGTCATGAGCGGGAAAACTGCCAGATAGAAGCGGTCCGGCTGAACTCCGCAAACCCTTTGACAATTTTATCCGGTGGCGAATCCGTAGGACCATGCAACCGTCCGCCCTCCTCCTGGCCGCCGCTCTCGCCGCGCTGACCCTGGCCGGATGCAGCCGGTCCGATCAGGCGGCGCCGGTCGAACCCGCGGCTCCGGCCGAAAAGCGGTATCCGATCACCGGCGAGGTGCTTTCCTCCGATCCCGCCCGCAAGATCCTGATCGTCCACCACGACGAGATCCCGGGCTACATGCCCGAGATGACCATGGAGTTTCTCGTGTCGGCGGGCGACCTGGCTGTCATCCAACCCGGCATGCGCATCCGGGCCGAGATGATCCCGAGCGACACGGGTGACTTCCGCCTCGAGAAGATCTGGCCCGACGACCGCACCGCGGCCGCGGCGGTCGAGGCCGGCACCAAGGCCCTGCGCCAGGACACCATGATCCGCGGCCGCGGCGTCTATCGCGAGGTCGGCGAGCAGGCGCCGGAATTCGTTCTCTACGACCAGAATGGCACCGTCGTGCAGAGCACCCGTTTCCGCGGCAAGCAGGTGATGCTCAACTTCATCTTCACCCGCTGCCCGGTCGCCACCATGTGCCCGGCCTCGACAATGAAGATGATGGCGTCCCAGCAGCTGGCGAAGGAGGCCGGCGTGCCCAATATCGAATTCGTCTCCATCACCCTCGATCCCGCCTACGACACGCCCGGCGTGTTGAAGGAGTACGCGGACGTGCGGGGCATCGACACGACCAACTTCTCGTTCCTCACCGGCCCGGAAAGCGCCATCAAGGACCTGCTCGCCCAGTTCGGCGTCATCACCGCCTTCGAGGGCAACCTCATCAACCACACGCTCGCCACCGTCCTCATCGACGCGAACGGCCGCATCGTCCACCGCGCCGACGGCAGCGTCTGGGAACCGAAGGATTTCGTGGCGAAGATGAAGCGCTGAACCATGGGCGAACCGGCTCCCAGACCTGCGGCCACGCCGTGGCGCTCGATTGTCCTCATCACCGTGGGGGCCGCCGCCCTCTATGTCGGGTTCCGTTACCTGCCGACGGGGACGAATCTCAGCCACATGGATTTCCGGGTGAAGGAGAGCAACTCCATCGAGTTCTGCGATCCGTTGAACCCGCAATTCATCCCGGTGGTCGCCGTGCGCTCGCCGGTGGCGCTCGCGCTGGAGGCCGGCCCCGACCCGGTCACGCCCGGGCAGGAGCGGACCTTCACCGTCACCCTCCAGACGACCGCGGGCAAGCGGATCGCCCCCGAGGACCTGCTGGTGACGCACACGCGCCGGCTGCACCTGCTCATCATCGATCCCTGGCTGGACGACTACCAGCACGTCCACCCGGAGCCAGGCAAGCAACCCGGGCAATGGGTGTTTTCATTCACACCCAAGCGCGAGGGTGTCTATCGCATCTTTGCGGACTTCACGCCGGCGGCGACCGGCCGGGGGCTTTATGCCTCGGTGGACCTGTCCGTTGGCGGGGCGCAGACCCCGGCCGGATTGACGATGGTCATGCAGCATGACGTGTCGTTCGCGGCTGAGCGGGAGGGTTACCGCTTCGAACTCGCGCCGATGCAGGAGGTGCTGTTGGCCGGTCAGCCGATCGATTTGAAGTTTCGCGTCACGCGGGCCGATGGCGGACCCGTACCGATGGAACCGGTCATGGATGCGTACGCGCATCTCGTGGCCTTCGATGAGGCGCGC
>CAZGJB010000179.1:0-7384 GCA_964526145.1 uncultured Opitutaceae bacterium | reverse complement strand
GGTGGCGGCGGCGGTCTGTCTCGGCTTTGCGCTGCTGGTCCAGATCGGGACGAATTTCGCGAACGACTACTATGATCACCGCAAGGGCGCCGACACGAGCGCGCGGGTCGGGCCGCGGCGCGCCGTGGCGGCCGGCCTGGTGACGCCGGCCGCGATGCGCCGTGCCATGATCGGGGTATTCGCCGCGGCATTTGCATTGGGCCTGACGCTGTTGTGGTGGGGCGGGCCGTGGCTCCTCGGGATCGGCGTGGCGAGCATCGTGTGCGGTATAGCCTACACGGGTGGGCCCTATCCGCTGGCCTACCATGGGCTCGGCGACGTGTTCGTCTTCGTCTTCTTCGGTTTGGTGGCGGTCGGGGCGACGTATTTCGTCCAGGCGGGCAGCTTCGACGCCGATGTCCTGCTGTTGGCGGTGCCGGTGGGATTGCTCGCGGCGAATATCCTGGTCGTGAACAACTATCGCGACGTCGAGACCGATGCGGCCGCCGGCAAGCGCACGCTGGTGGTGATCCTCGGGCGGACTTTTGCCCGGCGGCAGTTCGCGGGTTCGCTGGCGCTGGCGTTCGGCGTCCTGCCGATCGTCGCCTGGCGCCTCGAAAGCGCCTGGCTGCTGTTGCCATGCCTGCTGCTGCCGGTGGCGTGGCGGCACGCGCGCGCGCTGGCCACGGGCCGCACGCCGGCCGCGTTGATCGCGCTGCTGGGTGCGACCGGGCGTTTGCTTGCGGTTTTCGCGCTGCTCGTCGCGGCGGGCTTGGTCATGGCTGGGACGTGGGGCGAATAAAAAAGGCTGCACCGGTTGGGTGCAGCCTCGAAAGGAGGGACGGGACGATCGCTCAGAGGTGCGCGGCGATCTTGGTCTTGAGCGCGGCCTTGGGCATCATGCCCACGATCTGCTCGACGACGCTGCCGCCTTTGAAGAGGAGCATCGTCGGGATGGCGCGGATGCCGTACTCGGCGGAGACGGCATCGGCCTCATCGACGTTCACCTTGCAGATCTTCAGCTTGCCATCGAGCTCGGTGGCCAGCTCGTCGAGGATCGGGGCGATGGCCTTGCAGGGTCCGCACCAGGGAGCCCAGAAGTCGACCAGGACGGGAACGCCCGCGGCGGTGACGGCGGCCTTGAAAGTGTCGTTGGAGAGATGGGTGATTTTGTCGGACATGGATGGGATGGTTGAAGGAAATGAGACTCAGCGGGAGGTCGGAGGCAAGCGCGGGGAGGATTATTCCGGTTTGGCCCGGTGGATGATATCGGCGAGTTCCTTGGGCTCCACTTCGTGCAGGGCCTTGCCGCGGTGCTTGAGCGTCTCGAAGGTCTTGATGACGGTCTCGGTCATGCGACCGTGGGTCTCCTCCGACCCGCCCACGATGGCGAACTGGTCGCCGGTGGTGATGCGCTTGTGTCCGTCCTGGTTGTCGAGTCCGACGCCGAGCAGGGCGGCCTTGGGAGTGGGTTTACGCTTCTTTGTCACGTGGCAACCGTGGGTGGGACCGTCGCGGTTTCAAGTGGGATTTCGTCGACCGCGCTGCAGCGGATGTCGGCGAAGGCCTCGTCCTGTTGCAGGCTCAGCTTCTTGAGGCGCGTCAGTTCGAGCACGGCGAGGAAGGTCGCGACGAGCAGGCGCAGGGTGACCTTGCCCGGGAAGAGGTCGGAAAAGACGAACGTGCGCTCGGTCTCGATGCGCTTCAGCAGGTATTCCATCTGGTCGGCGACGGTGACCTGTTCGTCCTTGATCTCGCCGACGACGAGCTTCTCGGCGAGCCGGCGCAGGACGAGGTTGAAGGCGTTCCAGAGCTGGATGCGGTCCGTCGGGTGCAGCGGGCGCTCCTCGCCGAAGGCGGAGAGGTTGGAGACGTACCGCTCCATGAGGTCCTGCCGCAGCCTCACCATCTCGTTGATCTGGGCGGAGGCCTCCTTGAATTTCTTGTACTCGAGGAGCTGGTGGACGAGCTCCCAGCGCGGGTCCATCTCGTCCTCGTCGGCATTGGGGTCCACCGCATGCTGACCCTTGGGGAGCAGGAGCCGGCTCTTGATCTCCATGAGGGTGGCGGCCATGACGAAGAACTCGCCGGCGACCTCGAGGTCGAGCTGCTGCATGGTGTGCAGCGCATCGATGTACTGGCGCGTGACCGATTCGATCGGGATGTCGTAGATATCGAGCTCGTTCTTCCGGATGAGGAAGAGCAGGAGGTCGAGCGGGCCTTCAAAGACCTGCAGCTTGATGCGGTAATCGGAATCGGGAACCACGGTCCGGCGATGGTTGCGGGCAGGTCGGGTGCGGCAACGGAAAAATCAGGCCCGCCGCAGGGTGGCGACGTAGTATCCGTCGGTGTCGTGCCGCGCCGGCAGGATCGCCAGGCCCGGGCCGGCGACGGCGTAACCGAACGCCTGGGCCGGAGGTTCGAAGGAAAACTCCGGGTGGGCGGCAAGAAAGGCGGTAACGACGGCCCCGTTCTCGCGGTGAGCGAGGGAGCAGGTCGCGTAGATCAGGCAACCGCCGGAGCGAACCCATCCGGCCGCCTGTGTGAGAAGCGCGAGCTGTCGGGTCGCCTGCTGGGCCAGGTGATCCGGCGTCGTGATCCACTTGAAATGCGGCGCCCGGCGCCAGGTGCCGGATCCGCTGCAGGGGGCATCCACCAGCACGCCGTCGTAGCGGGCGTCGGCGGGGGGCGGGGTGCGGCGGATCGCGATGGTGCGCAGGCCGGCCCGCTTGGCGCGGACGGAAAGCTCTTCGAGGGCGGCGGGGCGGATGTCGTGGGCCTCGACGCGACCGGAGGGACCGAGGAGACGGGCGAGTTGCAGAGTCTTGCCGCCGGCCCCGGCGCACGCGTCGAACCAGTGGCTGCCGGGCGCGATGGCGGCGCTGGCGAGGATGAGCTGCGAGCCGAGATCCTGGATCTCGAAGAGCCCGCGCTGGTGGGAATCGCATCGGGTCACGTCGGCGTCGGACAACACCTCCCAGGCCTCGGGCCGCAACGGGCTCGGGCGGGCATTCCAGCCATGGGCGGAGAAATCGGCGGCCACCTCCGCCGGAGCGTCCGTCTGCAGCCGCAGCCACAGCGGGGCGCGTCGATGGAGGGCGTCGATCTCGGGCGCGGCGAGCGCGGCGGGACACTCGGCGGCGAGCCAGGAAGGCAGCAGGGCCTCGACCGCAGTTTCGAGGATAGCAGCCTTGGCGGCCACCTCCGGCGGGCAGGGTGGCAGGTGGCCGGCGACGGCCTGCCGGTAATCGCGCGTGGCCGGAAGCTCGGCGGCGAGCCAGGCGGCGACCGCGGCGGCGCGAGCGGGATCACGGCTGAGCAGGGGTTCGATCCACGGGGCAAACCGGACTGTCGTGTAAAGCAGCTCGCGGTACAGGCGGCGGTCACGTGAGCCGAACGCCCGCTCGCGCGCGAGGAGTTGCTGCACGCGGGTCGCGAATGCCGGATCGCGGCGCCAGTGGGGCCGCAGGGTCGACGCCAGCCGCAGGTAGGTTTGCTGCTGATTGCCGGCTATGCTCATGCGCCCTAGAAACCGATCGCCTCGACCTGGAAGCGGAAGCCGAAATCGCTCTCGCGCCGCGGGCCGTCGTACAGCGTCACGAGGTACTCGACGACCCAGGTGTTCTGGAGGTTCTGCCGCACGCCGAAGGCCTGCTCGTTGAAGCGGCGCGTGCGGAAATCGTAGTGCAGACGGCCGACGAACTCGTAAACCTCGTTCCAGCGGACCTGGCCGCCGAGGATGAACTCCTCGATCTCGCGGCGGAGGAAGTGGCTGGCAAATTGCACCGCCCAGGCGTCGCCGTCGCGGATCGTGACCCCGGTGTTGAGCTCCTGGAGGGTGAAGTCCTGCGGGGTGAAACTCTGGTAGAGATCGAACTCGAGCCACCGCGCCGGCGTGAAGGCGAGGAACGTGTGCACGGCCGAGGTGCGGCGTTCGCCGGGTTGACGGTCGAAGCGAAGGTCGGCCGCGGCGTTGAACACGAGGAGATCCCGCGACCCGTAACCGGAATCGCGCGTCTGGAACGTGTTGTCCAGACCCAGGCGGAGCGTGTTCACCGGGCCGAGATCGTCGAGATTGCGGGTGTCGCCGAGGCCGAGCGGCGGCAGATAGGTCATGAACGTGCGGCGGTCGATCGCCGGGATGTGGGCGCGTCCGCGGTCGGCGTCGTCGACGTACCGGTAGGAAAGCCGCGGGGTCAGGAGATGGCGGATGCCGTCGATCTGCCAGGTCTCGTTCTTGTACTCGAACACACCGCTGCTCCGCAGCTCGGCATCGAGCCCGAGCTCGCCGAGGGTGCGCGTGTAGGTGTCGCGGCCGCCGGTGGCGCGGCGGTAATGCGTGACGCGGCCGCCGGCGACGGGCGTGATGCCCAGCCACTCGCGCGGGGTGAACGAACGCGTGACGGCGTAGTAGGCGTCGAGGCGATCGCTGAGCAGCGTCGGCCCGCCGCCGGGCGGATCCTCGCGCAGCGACGCGAAGCCCGCCTCGAGGCGCTGGTAGAAACCGTGGCCGAGGGCGATGGCCGGCACCGTGAAATGCAGCTCCGGCAGGCGCTCCTGCACGCGGTGGTAGGTGTTGGGCTGCACCCGGGCGAAGGCGGAGACGAAGTAGTTGTGGCCGGTGTAGGTGGACTCGACGAAGCTGTCGGGCTCCTGCAACGGGAAGAATTCGTTCGGCCGGAAATCGCGGAGCACCTCGGAGTCGCTCCAGTAATGCACCTGGGCGGTGAGATCGAGGTGGTCGGTGACCTCCTGCGCGTGCCACCACTGGACGTAGCCGCGATTCTCCGGCACGGGACGGCCGAGGACATCGGTGAGCTTCTCGCCGTGGTCGTTGATGAAGCCCGACTTGAAGTCGCCGTTGATTGCGCGGCCGTCGCGCATGAGCTCATAGTGACCGCTGGGTCCGGCCATGACGCCGCGGGCGGTATAGATGCCAAGGGTGCCGCCCAGTTTGGTGTCCTCGCCCATGGGGACATGCAGCCCGCCCTCGGTGAAGACGCCGAGCGACGAGCGGTAGCCGGCGCTCAGCGAAACGTAGGAGATGTAGGGCAGGTTCAGGCTGTGTGAGAAGTGGGGAAGCGAAACCGGCTGCAAGTGGCCGACGCCCACCCGGGCGCGTTGGGCCGAGATGGTCTGGTCGGACGCGTAGGTGAGCGCCTCCGCGGTCACCGTGGGTTGGAATCCGCCCGGCTCGCGCGCTGTGATGATGGCATCCTGCACGGTGACGCTGGCCGGGGTCCCGCTCGCGGCGGAGCCCGATACATAGTAGGGATAGCGGCCCAAGCGCGGCTCGGTGAGATCGAAACTGCGGTCGGTCCGGCGGTAGGTTATCCGGTCGGCGAGCATGCGCTCGGTGCCGCGGGTATAGCGCACGTTGCCGGAGGCGACAGCGACGCCGGTGCCGGCATGATAGCGGATCTCGTCGGCCTCGATCAGGAGGTTGCCGTCCACGAAGCGCGCGTCGCCGGTGAGGACGACCTCCTTGGTCGTCTCGTCGTAGGCCACGGTTCGCCCGGACAGGTCGGAGCCGGTCGGGGCCGCAGTCTGGGCGCGGGCGAGCGACAGGGTGAGGAGGATGAAAATTGGCAACAGACGGAGAAGCACGTTGGCGGCAGCAAAGGCGGCGGGACGGAGGCTAGCAAGCCCCCAACGGAGGGGATGGAAGGAGGAAGCCTGGAAGCCGGGAATCGACCTTCGGGTTCTCCTGGTTTCCTGGATTCCCTCTTTCAAGCCGGCTGGGAAAAGCCTAGACCCGGAGAGGCGGAGACGGCACCTTGGGCCTGCGTGATCATCTCGGCCAAAGAGTTGGAAACCCTCCTGAAGGCGCGACACGCGTCGCCCCATGCGGTACTCGGCATGCACCCGTGCACCCGGGGGAAGGTCAAGGGCCTCGTGGTCCGGGCCCTCGTGCGCGAGGCGGTGAACTGCGCGGTCGTGGACCCGGCCCGAAACGAGGCCTGGGCGATGACCCGGCTCGCGCCGGAGGGATTCTTCGAGGCTTTCCTGCCGCGGCGTTCGTCCGTTTTCAAATACCAGTTCCGGATCCGCACGCCGGCCGGTGAGATTCGCCAGATCCACGATCCTTACGCCTTCCTGCCGACGCTCGGCCCACAGGACCTGTACCTCTTCAACGAGGGCAACGAGCACCGCATCTACGAAAAGCTCGGGGCGCACCTGCGCACCATCGACGGCGTGCCCGGCGTGGCCTTCGCCGTCTGGGCGCCGAACGCGGCGCAGGTTTCGCTGGGCTGCAACCGCAATCACTGGGACGGGCGCTATCATCCGATGCGCACGATGGGCGGCTCCGGCGTCTGGGAGCTTTTCGTCCCGGGCCTGGGGGAGGGTGAACTGTACAAGTTTCTCATCCGCGACCGGCAAGGACACGTGCACGTGAAGACGGATCCCTACGGCACGTACTTTGAGGCGCCGCCGAACAACGCCTCCATCGTCTGCAACCCGCGCCGGCATGCCTGGCAGGACGGAGAGTGGATGGAGCGCCGCCGCACGCAGGCCGGTCAGCTCGACCGGCCGATGTCGATCTACGAGGTCCATCTCGGTTCGTGGCGGCGCAAACTGGAGGATGCGAACCGTCCGCTCAGCTACCGTGAGCTGGCCCCGATGCTCGCGGACTACGTCGTGGAGCTTGGCTTCACGCACATCGAGGTCATGCCGCTGGCGGAGCACCCGTTCGACGGGTCGTGGGGTTACCAGGTGACGGGTTTCTTCGCGCCGACGCACCGCTTCGGGACCCCCGAGGATTTCGCGTGGTTCGTCGATCACCTGCACCAGCGCGGGATCGGCGTGATTCTCGACTGGGTGCCGGCGCATTTTCCGCGGGACAGTTTCGCGTTGGCCAACTTCGATGGGACGCACTTGTACGAGCATGCGGACCCGCGCAAGGGCGCGCACATGGACTGGGGCACGCTCATCTTCAATTACGGCCGCAACGAGGTCCGCTGCTTCCTGCAGGCCAACGCCCTGGCCTGGCTCGACCGGTATCACCTCGACGGCCTGCGGGTGGATGCGGTGGCCTCGATGCTCTACCTCGACTACTCGCGCAAGACGGGCGAGTGGATCCCCAACGAGCACGGCGGTCGGGAAAACCTCGAGGCCATCGAGTTCCTGCGGCGGACGAACGACCTGGTGCACCATTATTACCCCGGCGTGGTCATGATCGCGGAGGAGTCCACCTCCTTTCCGGCGGTGAGCAAGCCGACCGCCCAGGGCGGACTCGGGTTCGACTTCAAGTGGAACATGGGCTGGATGCACGACACGCTGCGGTACTTCGCGAAGGAGCCGATCTACCGCAAGTGGCACCAGGATGACCTGACCTTCGGCATGCTGTACCAGTACGCGGAGAACTTCGTCACCGTGTTCTCCCACGACGAGGTCGTGCACGGGA
>CAZGJB010000178.1:0-7493 GCA_964526145.1 uncultured Opitutaceae bacterium | reverse complement strand
GAAATGTGCTTCCGCAAAATCGGGCCGCAGACGGAGCGCGGCTGCGAAGGCTGCCAGCGCCCGGCCGCGACCGCCGGGGTCGCGGGCGGCAGCGACCGCGAGATTGTAGTGTGCATCGGCGAAGTCAGGCTTCAGCCGCACGGCGGTCTCGTAGTGGGCGATGGCCTCGGCCCGGCGACCGGGCAGGCGGACCAACAGGTTGCCGAGATTGTTGTGCGCCTCGGCGAAGTCCGGCTGAAGCCGCAGGGCGGCGCGAAACTGCGCGATGGCGTCCTCGGATCGCGTTGGTTCCCGCGCAAGCAGGTTGCCGTAGTGATTGCGGGCTTCGACGAGGTCGGGCTGCAGGCGCAAGGCCGTCTCGTAATGCTCCGCCGCATCGACCGCGCGATCCGGCAGGCGGGCGAGTGCATTGGCGAGGTTGTAGTGCGCATCGGCGAGGCCCGGCCGCAGGCGCACGACCTCCGCGTACAGGGTCGCGGCCTCGGCGGCGCCGTCGGCGCGGCGGCTGGCGAGGTTGCCGAGGTTGTTGTAGGCCAGCCAGCAATCGGGATTTGAGCGGAGGATCGTGCGGTAAAGCTTCTCGGCATCCGCGTACTGCCTTGCTTGGGTGCGCGACAGGCCCGCGAGGATCAACAGCAGCGCCCCGGCCAGGGCCAAGCGGCCCAGCGCGGGGAGCGGCAAGGCCAGCCGCGTCAGGAGGCCGGCCAAGGGCACGATGACGGCAAGGCTGGCAAGGTACTGAAAGTGATCGGCGACGAAGGAAAACAGGAACGGATAGACGTTCAGGAAGCCGAGCGCCGGGAATAGCGTGCCGCCGTAGAGCAGGTACGCCGCGAGGGGGCCGCGCTGGCGCCTGGCCCACCACAGCAGCGCGCCGCCCACCAGCCCGACCGCCAACGGAAACGCATATTGCCACGCCGCGGCCGCATCGATCGTCCAGCGCGGGTAAATGAACACCAGATCGGCCGGCCAGACCAGTTTGCCGAAGTAGAAACAGACCGCGCGACCCGCCAGCAGCACGCGCTCCATGGGCCCGAGGACGAAATCCGCTCCCTGCGCGCCGATGAAGCTGTGCTCCATCCACGCCGTGAAAAGCCCGGACCCAGCGCCCAAGACGAACCACGGCACAAGCGGCGCGAGGTCGCGGCGGAGATCGAGTCGCCCGCGCTGCCACCAGAACACGACCAGCAGCGCGGCGGGCAACGTGGCGGTCACGGTCTTGGTCAGCAGGGCGAGGACGAAAAGCCCCAGCGCGGCAAGGTAGGGTCCACGGCGCCGGGAAGCATCGAACCTCAGGTAGTACAACGCGGCGCCGAGGTAGAGCACGGCGGAGAGGGTGTTCTTCTGCTCGCTGATCCAGGCCACGGATTCGACCGAGACCGGGTGCAGCGCCCAAACGCCGGCGGCGAGCGCGGCGCCCGGCAATTGCAGCCGACGGACGAGGAGGAACACGAGGAGGGCCGCAAGGCCGTGCTGGAACAGATTGATCAGATGGTAACCGAGCACGGCGTCGCCCCAGAGGCGGTGCTCGAGCCAGAACACGCTATGGAGAAGCGGATAGTACTGCTGCGTGGCGCCGGGCTCGGTCCAGATGCGGACGAATCCGTCGACCGTGCGCAGCTCAGGCTTGGTCACATGAGCATCATCATCCCACAACATCCCGCCGTTCAGCGCCGGCCCGTAGGCGAACAGCAATGCGATCCCGAGGCCGACCGCGAAAAGAATCCCGTCGCGATACCGCCGGTCCGGCATGGCCTATTTCTTCGCCAGCGGGAACGGCACCTGCGTGCGACCGGTGTGGTGCCGCCAGAGCCAGCGGGCGATGGCCGGCAGGAGGATGATCGCACCGAGCATGTTCACGAGAAACATGAACGCGAGCAGCAGGCCCATGTCGGCCTGGAACTTGAGGGCGGAGAAAAGCCAGGTGCTGACGCCGATGGCGAGCGTCAGGCCGGTGAAGACGATCGCGGCGCCCGTGTCCTTGAAGGCCAGGAACATGGCGTCCTCGAAGTACTCGCCTGCTTCGAGCGCCGACTGCAGGCGGGCGAAGAGGTAGATGCCATAATCCACGCCGATGCCGACGCCGAGCGCGACCACCGGCAAGGTGGAGGTCTTGAGACCGATGTTGGTGAACACCATCAGCGCGTAGGCGAGGTAGCTCACGATCGCGAGCGGCAGCACGATGCAGAGAACGGCCCGGAAGGAGCGGAAGGTGATCCAGCAAAGCCCGATCACCGCGCCGAAGACCCACAGCACGATCGGCATCTGCGTCGCCTTCACGACCTCGTTGGTGGCCGCCATCACCCCGGCATTGCCGCTGGCGAGGAGGAATTTCGCCTTCTCCGACGGATGCTGGGCCGAGAACTCCTTCACGGCGGCCGTCACGGCGCTGAGGGTCTCGGCCTTATGGTCGGTGAGAAAGATCAGGATCGGCATCACGCTCGCATCGGCGTTGAGCAGCCCGGTGGCCGTCTCGATCGGTGAAACGGTCTGCGCCAGCGCCTGTTGATCGCGCGGCAGAATGCGCCACTTGAGCGAACCCTCGTTCCACCCGGCGTTGACGATCTTGGCGACGGACGGGAGCGAAATGACGGACTGCACGCCCGGTACGCGGCGAACGTGGCCGGCGAACTGGTCCATGAGACTGACGGCCTCGTGGTCCACGCAGCCATTGGGCACGGTCTCGACGATGACCGAGAGGATATCCACGCCGATGCTGAACTCGCTGGTGATGAGCCGGGTGTCGCGGTTGTAGCGGGAGTCGGCCCGCAGTTCCGGCACGCCGGCATCGGTGTCGCCGATGTGCACGCGCCCGGCGATCCAGAAGGCCCAGGCGCCGACGATGATGGAGAGCGCGATGATCAGCTGCGAGGGCTTAGGCTTCATCTCGCGCGCCAGGCGTTCCCAGATGGCGTTGCCCATGGCCCGGCGCTGGATGACCCAATCACGGTAGTTGAGCGGCAGGCGCAGGTACGAGAGGACGATCGGCAGCAGGAAGAAATTGGTGATGATGATCACGCCCACGCCGAGGCTCGCGGTGATGGCGAGCTGGTGGATCGAGGGGATCTTGATGACCAGCATGGTCAGGAACCCGATCGTGTCCGTCAGCAGGGCCACCGAACCGGGCAGGAGCAGGGTGCGGAAAGCCCGCTTCGCCGCCGTGAAGCCGTCCTGGCCGTCGAAAACCTCGTTGCGGAAGCGGTTGATCTGCTGGACGCCATGGCTGACGCCGATGGCGAACACGAGGAACGGCACGAGGATCGAGAACGGATCGATGCCGTAGCCGAGCGCGGTCACGGACCCGAGCTGCCAAACGACGGCGACGAGCGAGCAAAGGACGGGCGCGAACGCGAGTTTCCAGCGGCCGGCGTAATTCCAGACCAGCAGCGTGGTGACGACGATCGAAATCGCGAAGAGGCCGAGCACGTTGCGGGCACCGTCGCTGACGTCGCCGATGACCTTGGCGAAGCCGATGATGTGGACGCTGATGCGGCCCTCCGACTCGCGCTCAACGCGCTCACGGATCGCCTCAAGTTCGCCCGCGATGCGGATGTAGTCGAGTTTCGCGCCCGTCTGCGGGTCGACCTCGTGCAACTGGGCGCTGACCATGGCGCCGGAGAAATCGTTGGCGACGAGCTGGCCAAGCTTGCCGGACTTGATGATGTTCTCGCGAACGCGGGTAAAACTGACGGGGCCGGGGCGAAAGTCAGCCGGGATGACGTCGCCGCCCGAGAATCCGTCCTCAACGACCTCGATGTAGCGGACATTGGGGGTGAAGAGCGACTGGACCTGCGCCCGGTCCACGCCCGTAAGGAAGGTCGCCTCGTCCGTGGTGGTGCGCAGCTGGGCGAAGAACTCCGGGGTGAAGATGTCACCCTCCTTGGCCATCAGGGCGATCAGGACGCGGTTGGCGCCGCCGAACTCGCTCTGGTGCTTGGTGAACGTCTGGATGTACGGATGGTCGATCGGAAGGCCCTTGTTGAAGCTCGCGTCGACCTTCAACTTGGAGGCCTGCCAGGCCATGACGGCCGTGAAGGCGGCAAAGACCAGGACCAGCAGGAGCCGGTTGCGAAAGACCCAGTCGGAAAACTTGGCGATCATGGGTGGGCGGCCGGCGGCAGGACGGTGGCGCCGGCTTCGCCGAGGCAAAGCAGCGAACCGCCGGCGAGCGGCAGGAGTTCGGCCACGGCGGACTGCATCCCGGGGTACGCGGGCTGCAGCGCGCGGTTGGCGAGGTCGAGGGCGACAAAGGCGCGGGCCTGCCCGGCCGCGATCACGCGCTGCGGCGCGACCGCGAGGGCGGTCAGCATGAGATTGCGCTGCTCATTGGCCACCGGTTCCCAGGTGTCGCCGTCATCCTCGGAGAGGTAAAGGCGGCCGCGCAGACCGTAGGCGAGGAGGCGCGTGTCGGTCAGGGGCAGAATGCCGTAGAAGGAGCCATCGTAGGGCGAATGGATGCCGTCCCAGGTCGCACCCTGATCACGCGAACGCAGGAGCGTGCCGTGCTCGCCGGCCAGGTAGAGCGTGCCGGAGGGACCGCGCGAGAGGCGGTTGAGATGATAGTCGTCTTCGAGCAGCTGCCGCTGCCGCCAAGTCTTGCCGCCGTCAGTGGTCTCGACGAAGAGGCCGAAGGCGCCGACGGCGATCACATGGCGCTCGTCGAGGGCGATGACGTCGAGGAAGGAGTCGGTCAGGTTTTCGCCCTGCCACTGCTTGCGCCAGCTGCGGCCGCCATCCTCGGTGGCCAGGATCAGGGCATCGTGGCCCACGACCCAGCCGCGGCGGCCATCGGGGGCGAAGCTGATTCCGGTCAGGGTGGCCTCCACCGCGGCGGGACGCGCTTCCCAGGTTTGCCCTTGGTCATTGGTGCCGAGGATTGTGCCGCGTTCGCCGACGGCGAGGATCTCGGCGCCCGCGACGGCGCCGTCGAGCAGCAGCATGTTCGGCACCACCGGCGCGGCGACCAGCAGGTGCCAGAAAACAGCGAAGCCGCCTGCAATCAGCAGCCGGCGGCTTCGGGCGGTGGCCATGTGGTCAGGCGGGGAAGGCGGTGAGCGCGGGATCAGCGCACGCCTTCACGACGCAGGGCGTCGGGACTGTAGTCGGCGGAGGACCGCTTGATGTTGAAGTCGTACATCCGGCCTTCGTTATCGAGGCCGATGGCAAGGTAGCGGCCGGCCTGGAGGTCGGTGTGCACCTCGAGCGTGCTCCAGAAGAGCTGGGCATCGTAATAATTGATGCAATGGGCCTCGGAGACGCGCCAGAGCTGGCCGCGTGTGTCGTACTGGTCGACGGCGAGGATCTGCCAGCTGTCCTCATCGACGTAGAACGTGCGACGCGGATAGATGTGCTTGGTGCCGGCCTTGAGGGTGGCCTCGACGACCCAGACGCGGTGCAGTTCGTAGCGCGCGAGGTCCTGGTTGATGTGCAGCGGCTTGAGGATGTCGGCGTACTTAACGTCCTTGGCGTGGAGCTTGTAGGAGTTGTACGGGACGATGAGCTCCTTCTTGCCGACGAGCTGCCAGTCGTAGCGGTCGGGCGCGCCGTTATACATGTCGAACTGGTCGCTGGTGCGCATGCCGTCGGCGGCGGTGCCGGGATTGTCGTAGGCGACGTTCGGGGCGCGGCGGACGCGGCGCTGGCCGGCGTTGTACACCCAGGCGCGGCGGGGCTCCTTGACCTGGTCCATCGTCTCATGGGCGAGGAGAATCGTGCCGGCGAGGCGGGCGGGGCCGACGACGGACTGCTTGAAGTAGACCAGCACGTTGTCGAGCTGGGCGTAGGTCATGTCCTCGCGCGCATAGTTGAAGAGGAAGTCGTCCTCGAACTCGACGAGCGTGTAGCTGCCACCGCGGGTCGGCGCGGCCTGGCCAATGTAGCGGGCGGCGGCGATGCCGCGGTAGCGGGCAAGGTGGTTCCAGATGACCTCGAGGCCGTTCTGCGGGATCGGGAACGGGATGCCGTGGATCGCGTCGGCGAAGCCGGCGCCGTCGTTCACCAGCTTGGCGCTGACGGCATTCTGCTTCGTCGCGGCGTAGATGCGCTCGGGATAGGAGGCGCTGCGATGCGTCGGATAGACGTTGAGCTTGTAGCTCGGATAGGCCTTCAGCATGGCCAGGTGACCGGCGGTGAGCTTGCCCTCATGCTGCGCGGCATTCTCCGCGCTGACCGTGTAGAGGGAGTGGTCACCGGCGAACGGATCCGGGTGATGGGCGCCGACGGTGTAACCGGCGGGCGGCGTGGTGATGCCGCCCGTCCAGGCCGGGATGGAACCGTCGGCATTGGCGCCCTTTTCGGCGCCCAGCGGGGTGAGGTCCTGGCCGAGGCGGGCAGCCTCGGATTCGCTCACGGCCGCCGCAAGGGGGGAGGCCAGGAGGCCGGCCAGAAGGAGGGGGATAAGGGTAAGCTTTTTCATGGAGGGTAAGGGGCGGGGTTCAGAACGAGTATTTCAGGGTCGTGGCGACGTAATCGCGGTCGCTCAGGAGGTTGTACTTGTCGGCGCCGGTGAAGTCCACGTAGCGCAGCTCGAACACCCAGCTGTTCTGGAAGGTGAACTCGGCGCCGATCGTGACGCTCTTGCGGCCCTCGACGAAGTTGCCGAGCGGCAGCGGCGTGGTGCCGCTGAAGTCATGGACGAAGCCGATGCTGGGCGAAACGTTGATGCCGGCGAAGGCGTTGTTGTAGTCGAGGCGCGCCAGGACCTGGTAGCCATATGAGGCGCTGTCGGCGAACGCATCCTCGGACGTGGCGGGCAGGGTGCCGTTGCCGCTGCTCAGCATGTAGGCGGCGCTGCCGCTCGTGAAGCTGCCGGGGCCGTCATAGCGGAGGACGCTCTGGTCGGGGAGATCGGCCCAGACGCCGCCGATTTCGCCCACCACGGTGAGCTGGCTGGCGCCAAGTTGCGGGCCGAAGACCTTGGTCAGGGTGGTCTGGGCGGTCCAGACATCGTGCCGCCGGTAGCCGGAGACTTCCTTGCCGTACTGGCCGAGGTAGTTGCCGATCTGGTTGCTGGCACCGTAGGCGGGATTGAGCGAGGAGAGGGCGGCGAAGAGGAGCTCGACGTCGTCCACCTGCAGCGGCACGTCCTGCTTCAGCGAAACCTCACCCTGCCACGAGATGCCCGTGGAGCCGATGTCGGTGTTGAAGCTGGCGCCGACCATCTGGATGTCGGTCGGGTACTCGATGAAGTAGCGGCCGGTCTGCGCGGCGCTGAGGAAACCGAGGGTGCGCGCACCCGAGGCGATCGAGGTCGCCGCCGGGTAGAAAGCAGCGTACGGTGCCAAGGTCGGGGGCAGCGAAGCCGCCGGCACGCCGAGGAGCGCGGCGCCGATCAGGTTGGGCAGCACGGCGGCCACGGTGGCGGCGGGGAGGCCGGCGCCGATCATCGCGGGGGCCAGCTGGGCGTTGGCGAGGTTGCCGGCCACGGTCTGGACGTAGACCGAGCTGATCGGCCCGGTCGGCGTGCGGGCGCTGATCACCGGTGAACGGCTGTG
>CAZGJB010000177.1:0-7527 GCA_964526145.1 uncultured Opitutaceae bacterium | reverse complement strand
TCCCCGGCCAGATAGACCGCCTGACCATCGACGCCGAGGGGCGAACGCGCGAAAACCATCTGCCCGTGCTCGTTGACGAAATAGCCGTACCGCCGCGCCGCCGCATGGCGCGGCGCGCGCTCGAAGGACACGAGCGTCGGCGACCGCCCCCCGCCCGTGATCCGCACCGCCGGCACCTCGGTGTCCCGCCAGTCCGCCGGATACTCGATGCACCCGGAGACGGGTGATTCAAGCCAGGCGCGGACGGGCAGGTCTTGCTTCATCGGGAGATGGAAAATGAGTTCGGGCGCACGGCACAGCAAGCGCGCAGGTGGAAATGACAGGGTCGCGAAACCATCACGAAGGCGTCGGAAGAGTTTTTAGGAGGAAGCCGGGAAACCTGGAACCTATAGCAGGATTGATTCCCGGTTTCCCTCTTTTCCTCCGCGTTTGACAATCCTCCCTCCCCTCGCGTCCGCTGCTCTCGTGCCGGCCCGCGAAAAGATCCTCGTCGCCATGTCCGGCGGAGTGGACAGCTCCGTCGCCGCCCTGCTGCTCAAGGAGCAGGGCCACGACATCGTGGGCGCGTACATGAAGAACTGGATCAACGAGGACAAGGTCATCGGCCACTGCCCGTGGGAGCAGGACATCACCGACGCCCGCGCCGTGGCCGAGCGCCTCGGGATCGAGTTCCGGGTGGTCAACCTCATGGCCGATTACCGCCGGCTCGTGGTGGATTATCTCCTCGACGGCTACCGGCGCGGCCTCACGCCGAATCCCGACGTGATGTGCAACCGCGAGATGAAGTTCGGCGTGTTCCGCGCCTATGCCCGCGCCGAGGGCTTCGCGGCCGTGGCCACCGGGCATTACGCGCAGCGCGTGGCGCGCGGCGCCGATGACTTCGCCCTGCTCGAGGGGGCCGATGCCAACAAGGACCAGTCCTATTTCCTCGCCCTGCTCTCGCAGGCGCAGCTGCGGGACGCGCGGTTTCCCATCGGACACCTCGCCAAGCCCGAACTCCGGCGTCTCGCACGCGCCGCCGCGCTGCCGACAGCCGACAAGAAGGACAGCCAGGGCATCTGCTTCATCGGCGAGGTGAAGATGGCGGACTTTCTCCGCGCCTACGTCCCGGAGCATCCGGGCCCGATCGTGCGCGCCACCGACGGACACGTCCTCGGCACGCATCGTGGCCTGCATTATTTCACCATCGGCCAGCGGAAGGGCATCGGCATACCGTCCAACACCGATCACGAGGCCTATGTCGTCGTCGGCAAGCGCGCCACCGACCACGCCCTCCTCGTCGCCTTCGACGGCCCCTCCGCCCCCGGCCTGTGGACCACGCACTGCCGCGTGCACAGCCTGAGCTTCATCAACGAGCCGATCACGCAGTCGCGCCTCCTGGAATGCCGCGTCCGTTACCGCGACCCGCGCGTCGCCATCGAGCTGCGTCCCGGCCTTGACGGCACCGCCGACGTCGCGTTCGACAAGCCGCAACGGGCCCTCGCCGCCGGCCAGATCCTCGCGCTCTACGACGGCAACCGCCTGCTGGGCGGCGCGGTGTTCGCCTAGGTTACCTTTGTCACGGCGCCAGCACGCGCCGCACCTCGGCCAGCGTGCGCTCGACGGCACCGACATTCGCACGGTGCCACGCCTGGGCCGCCTCGCCCAACGCCGTGCGCCGCGCCGGGTCGCGCAAAAGCGCCACGACCGCAGCGGTCAACGCCGCGGCATCCGCGACCTGCACCACGGCGCCCTGTTCGACCAATTCGCTCGCGATCGCGCGGAAATTCCCCATCCCGGTACCCAACACCATCGCCCGCCCGAGCGCAGCCGCCTCCACCGGGGTCTGTCCCTCGGTGTGCGGCGGCAGGCTCTTGCCGATGAAGACCACGTCGGCCAATTGCAGGAATTGCCGCAGCTCGCCCGTCGTGTCGCCGACCGCCACTTCCACGGTTCCCGCTGCGGCCCCGCGCGAGCGCAGGTGAAACGAAACTCCCGACGACTGCAGAAGTCCCTCAACCTCCCCGCGTCGCTCCGCATGCCGCGGCACCAGCAGGAGCGCGCATTCCACTCCCTGCTCCCGCGCCGCGCGGAACGCGTCGACCAGCGCCGTCTCCTCGCCCGCCCACGTGGACGCGCCCATCAGCACCAAGCCCGTCGGCGGCAGGCCCAGCTCGCGCCGCAGGCGCGCCTTCCCGGCGTCGTCGAGCCGCGGGATCGCGAGGTCGAGCTTGATGTTGCCCGTGGCCTCGATGCGGTCCGCCGGGATCCCGAGCTCGCGGAACCGTTCCGCGTCGTGCGCCGAGCAGGCCAGCACCCGCGTCACCCCGGCCAGCAGCGGCGCCACGGCCCACCGCACGCGCTGCATGCGGTGGTAGCTGCGATCGGAGAGCCGCGCATTGACGCACACGACCGGCACCCCGCGCGAGCGCGCCTGATGGATGTGCTCCGGCCAGCGTTCGCCCTCGGTCAAAATCACGAGATCCGGCTGCACCTGCCGCCAGGCCCGCCGACTGAACGGCCACCAATCCAGCGGGAAATATCCCAGGCCCGCGACGATTCCCGCGTAGCGTTCGGCAGCGAGCCGGTAGCCGGTGCTGGTGGTCGTCGTCAGGTAGATCTCCACTGACCGTTCGCGGTGCCAGGCCTCGATCATCGGTCCGATGGCGAGCATTTCGCCGACGCTGACGGCCTGCAGCCAGATCCGCGGTCGCCCCGGGGTCTTGGGCGGCAGGTCGACCACGCGCCCCATGCGCTGGCCAAAGCTCCCCCGGTAGCCGCCGCGCCGGCGCATGCGCCAGAGATAATACGGCGCCCCGAGCACCAGCGCGGGCAGGAAGAGCAATCGGTAGAGCCAGAGCATGCGATTTGCCCCCTAGTCCAAAAGGCCCAAAACCGACAAAGCCGAGCCTTTTTCCTTTTGTGGCGCCCACCGGTGGCGCACTTTCTGAACCATGACGCCACGTTTTCTCCGCCTCGCCGTCTGCGCCCTGACCCTGCTGGCCGCCTCGCTGCTCCGGGCCACCCCCGCCCCCGCGTTCGCCCACGAGTCCAGCGACCTCCGGCCGGACCCCGCCCTGACGTTCGGCAAGCTGCCGAACGGCATGCGCTACATCATCCTCCCCAACGCCGAGCCGCGCAATCGCGTGTCGGTCCGCCTCATCATCGAGGCCGGCGCCTTCATGGAAAAGGAGAGCCAGCGCGGCCTCGCCCACTTCCTCGAGCACATGGCCTTCAAGGGCAGCCCGAATTTCCCGCCCGGCACGATCATCGAGTTCTTCCAGCGCATGGGCATGGGCTTCGGCAATGATACCAACGCCTACACCGGTTTTGACCAGACCGTCTATATGCTCGAACTGCCGAACGGGCAGGACGCTACCCTCGCCGAGGGCTTCCGCGTCTTCGCCGACTACGCCGGCGGCCTGCTGCTGCTGCCCGACCAGATCGAGCCCGAGCGCGGCGTCATCGAGGCGGAGGAGCGCACCCGCGACACGGTCGGCTTCCGCGAACTCGTGGCCCAGCTCGGCTTCCTCTACCCCGACACCCTCCTGCCCAAGCGTCTGCCCATCGGCCTGATGGAAGTCGTGAAGACCGCGCCGCGGGAGGAGTTCGTCGATTTCTACGACACCTGGTACCGGCCCGAGCTCATGACCGTGCTGGTCGTCGGTGATGTCACCGCGGAAAAGGTCGAGCCCATGATCAAGGAGGCCCTCGCCTCCGTCACCGCCCCCGCCCCCCCCCCCCCCCCCCCCCCAACCGGGGGCAGACGGGGCGGGACCCCGCCCCCGCCCCCGCCCGCCCCCTGCCCGATCGCGGTCGCATCGTGCCGTTCACCGGCACGCGTACGATGTACCGGCATGACGCCGAGGCGCCGGCCACCACCGTCAGCATCAACGCCGTGGTGCCGTACGAGCGTCCGGCCGACACGGCCGCCGAGCGCCTCCGCTCGCTGCCGCGCAACCTCGCCAACGCCATCATCAACCGCCGCCTCAGCACGCTCGCCCGCGAGGAGAGCGCGCCCTTCAGCAGCGGCCGCGCCGGGGTTTCCGATGGTTACAACCTCTTCCGCAACGCCGAAATCGAGCTCACCGCCAAGCCCGGCCAGTGGAGCGCCGCCCTCGCCGTCGCCGAGCAGGAACTCCGCCGCGCCCTGGAGCACGGGTTCCAGGAGGCCGAGCTCCGCGAGATGACCGCGAACTTCCGCAATTCACTCGAACAATCCGTCCGCACCGCCGCCACGCGCCCGTCCGGCGGCCTCGCCACGGGCCTCATTTCCAGCGTCGTCAACCGGACGGTGTTCACGCACCCGACCGACAATCTTGCGCTGCTGGGCCCGGCGTTGGACAAGGTGACACCGGCCGACTGCCTCGCCGCCCTGCGCGAAATCTGGAACGCCCCCGGCCGCAGCGTCATCGTCAGCGGCAACACCCGGATCGAGGGCGACGCCGAAGCCGCCATCGCCACCGCCTATGAGGCCGCGGCCGCCAAGCCCGTGTCCGCCCCGGCGGCGATCGCCGACGCCAAGTTCGCCTACACCGATTTCGGCCCAGCCGGCCAGGTCGTGCAACGCGAGCACATTGCCGACCTCGACATCACCCTCGTCCGCTTCGCCAACGGCGTGCGCCTCAACCTCAAGCCCACCGCCTTCGAGGCCGGCCGCATCCGCCTCAGCGCCCGCATCGGCAGTGGCAAGCTGATCGAGCCCAAGACGCAGCCCGGCCTCGCCTGGCTGGCAAGCAACACCTTCACCGGCGGCGGTCTGGGCAAGCACAGCTCCGACGAACTCCGGCGCCTGCTGGCGGGCCGCACCGTCGGCGTGGGCTTCGGTGTCGGCATCGATGCGTTCTCGCTCTCCGGCCAGACCAATCGCGAGGACCTGCTGCTGCAGCTCCAGCTCATGACCGCACAGCTGATGGATCCCGGCTACCGCCCCGAGGCGCTGCGATTCGCCCGCCAGGGCATCGACCAGCTCTACCGCAGCTTTGCCCACACCCCGTCGGGCCCGCTCAGCACCGAGGTGCAGTCGCTCCTCGCCAGTGGCGACCACCGTTTCGGCATGCCGCCGCAGGATGCACTGATGGCGCTCACCCTGGAGGATGTCCGCCAATGGCTGACCCCCGAGCTCACCGCGGGTGCGCTGGAGCTCGCCGTGGTCGGCGACTTCGACGTCGACGCCGTGGTCGCCGCGGTGGCCCAGACCTTAGGCACCCTCCCCCCACGCCAGGAGCGCCCGGCCCTCGACGAGCTGCGCAACGTGCGCATTCCGGCCGAGCCCTTCAACCGCACCTTCACGATCGTCACCGAGATCCCCAAGGGGCAGGTCGTCCTCTACTGGCCGACCACCGACGGCCGGGACGTCCGCGTCGCCCGCCGTCTCAACGTCCTCGGCAGCATCCTCTCGGACCGCCTTCGCCTGAAGATCCGCAACGAGCTTGGCGGCGCCTACAGCCCCGGCGCCGGCAGCAACACGAGCGAGGTCTTCCCCGGCTACGGCCTGATGTTTGCCACCGTGACCGTGGAGCCGACCGCCGCCGAGACCATCCGCGAGGCCGTGGTCGCCATCGGCAACGACCTGCAGCAGCAGGGTGTGACCGCCGACGAACTCGAGCGCGCCCTCAAGCCGATCCTCACCGGCACGCGGGATTCCCTGCGCGACAACGGCTACTGGCTGGGCTCGGTCCTGAGCCGCGCGCAGGAAAAGCCCGAAGTCCTCGACTGGTCCCGCACCCGTCTCGCCGATCTCGAGTCCATTAAGCCTGACGAGATCAGCGCCCTCGCCCGTGAATATCTGGCGGACGGCCGTGTTTTCCGCGTGACGGTTCTGCCGGCGCAAAAGTAACGTGGCGGCGTGCCCCGGGCGCGCCGCTTCCTCCTCCTCTTCTGCTGCCTGCTCGGCGTGGCGTGGTCCGCCACGCCACCCTGGCCCCAGGGCGACAGCGATCTCGCGGTCGATCCTGCGATCCGCGCCGGTACATTGCCCAACGGCCTGCGCTACGTCGTGCGACCCAACGCCGAGCCCCGCGGCCGCACGGTCCTGCGCCTCGTGGTCCTCGCGGGCTCGCTCCACGAGGAGGACAACGAGCGCGGCTTGGCGCATTTCGTCGAGCACATGGCGTTCAACGGCACACGCCTATTCCCCAAGGACAGCATCGTCGGAGTCCTGCGCCGCCACGGGCTGGCCTTCGGCGCCGACGTCAGCGCCTTCACCCACCCCACCCACACCATCTACGGCCTCGACGTACCCAGCAACGACGCGGCCCGGCTCGAGGAGGGTTTCGCCGTCCTGCGCGAGTTTGCCGACGGCCTGACCTTCGAGCCAGCCGAGGTCGAGGCCGAGCGTGGCGTGATCCACAGCGAACGCCGGGCCCGCGACAACTGGCAGGCCCGCGCCGGCGACGCCCTCACGCGTTTCCTCCACCCCCTCGCCCTGCTCGCCCGGCGCAATCCCATCGGGCTCGAGGATGTCATCGATAAAGCCACCCCCGAAGACCTGCGGACGTTCTATCAGAAGTGGTATCGCGCCGACAACCTGCTGCTCGTCGCTGCCGGCGATGCTTCACCCGAGCGGCTGGAAGAGCTGATCCACGCCCAGTTCGGCACTCTGGCCACGCCCGCCGCCCCGCTGCCGACCCCGCCCGACCCGGGCTGGATGGGCAACCCGGCCGATTTCGATGCCGCGCTGCATTCGACGCCGGAGACCGGGGCCGTCACGTTCTTCCTCACCTCCATCACGCCCGGTGCCGAAGGCATCGAGACCGCGGCACGGCGCACCCTCGGACTCGAGCGCGAACTCGTGATTGACCTCATGGCCGAGCGCTTCAGCCAACTGCGTCGCGAACGCGCGCAGGAGTTCGGCGAAGCCAGCGCTTTCATCCAGAAAGTGGGCTCGGACCACACCCAGGTCACCCTGTCGCTCACGACCTCGACTCTCAATTGGCGCAACGCGGCCCTCAGCTTGGCGAACGAGTGGCAGCGCGCCACCCAGCAGGGTTTCACCGCGGCCGAGATCGCAGAGGCGGTCGAGCGCGTGCGCCGGCGCTACGAATACGCGGTCGCCTCTGCACCGACGGATCCCTCCGAGGGGATCGTCGAACGGATTGCCACCGCCCTGGTCCACCAACAGGTGCCCAGCAGCTGGGAGCAATACGCCGTCGCCTCCGAAGCGGTCATGGCTGGTTTCACGCCCGCCCGCGCCGCGGAGGTCTGGCGGGACCTGTGGCAGCCCGGTGCCCCGCGCCTCTTCGCGTTGGGTAATCTCGCCCTCGACGAACCGACCAAGGATTTCACCAGCGCCTGGACCACCGGCCTCGCCCGCCCTCTGCCACCGCCGCCCAAGCCCGCCATCGCCAAGCTCGATTAACCCCCCCCCCCCCAGCCCGGCGCGATCCGCAAGCGCAGTCACATCGCCGATCTCGACATCCACGTCATCGAGTTCGCCAACGGCATCCGCCTCAACCTCAAGGCCACGCCCTTCAGCAGGAACCTCGTCTGGCTTCGCGCCCGCGTCGGCTACGGCCTCGTCAGCCTTTCGCCCAAGCACGCCGGCCT
>CAZGJB010000176.1:0-7551 GCA_964526145.1 uncultured Opitutaceae bacterium | reverse complement strand
AAGGGATAGATCGTGACGGGCTTGTTCTGAAACGACTTCTCGCCCGCGGCGCGGCGGCGCAGCGTCTCGGCGGCGAGGTCGAAGTTCGTGAGCCGGCCGGTGTCCTCGCACTGCTTGATCGCGTAGGGCACCGTCACCCGCAGGTTCACCTGCTGGCGGGTGTGCCAGAATCCGCCGGTGATGCGCACCGCGGTGAACGGAACGGGGCGGATCGGGTAGTCGGCGGCCATGGGCAGTCGGTCACGGGTGCGGCGGGGCGGCGTTGCGCCCGCTCAGCTGGCCCATTCGAAGGACGTGTTCTCCTCGATCTCCTCGATCGTGGTGAGACCGAGCAGGACCTTTTTGAGCCCGTCGTAACGCAGGGGCCGGTAGCCGACGCGGGCGGCGGCGCGGGTGATCTCCTGCGCGCTGCGGCCCTCGGAGATGAGCTGGCGCATCTCGTCGGTCACGAGGACGAGCTCGTGGAAGGCCACCCGGCCGTGGTAGCCGGTCCCGCGGCAGTGCGGGCAGCCGCGACCGCGGTAGAAGGGGACTTCCGTGAGGCCCTCCTCCTGGAAGTAGCGCAGGAGCACGTCGCGCGGGGGCATGTAGGCCTCCTTGCATTTCTCGCAGATGCGCGCCGCCAGGCGCTGGGCGAGGACGCCGATGACTGATGGCGCGACCATGTAGGCGGCGACGCCGATCTCCATGAGCCGGACGATGGCCTGCGGCGCGGTGTTGGTGTGCAGGGTGGCGAGCACCAGGTGGCCGGTGAGGGCGGCCTCGGTCGCGACCTTCGCGGTCTCGAGGTCGCGGATCTCGCCGATGAGGATGACGTCGGGGTCCTGGCGCAGCAGGGCCCGCAGCATCGTGGGGAACTTGAGGTCGATGTGCGGGTTGACCTGGCTCTGCGTGACGCCGCCGAGCTGGATCTCCACGGGATCCTCGATGGTGGAGATGTTGAGCTTCGGGTCGTTGAGCTCGTGGAGGGCCGCGTAGAGCGTCGTGGTCTTGCCGGAGCCGGTGGGGCCGGTGACGAAGAGGATGCCGTTGGGATTCTGCACCAGCCGGCGGAAGGGCCGGAGAATGCTCTGCGAGATGAGCATCCCGTCGAGCGTGAGCATCGATTTCTTGTCCGAGGACGCGAGGATGCGGATGACGGCCTTCTCCCCGTGGATCGACGGGATGCACGAGAAGCGGAAGTGCGCCTTGCTCGTGCCGATGGCCAGCGAGAAGCGGCCGTCCTGCGGGAAGCGGTGCTCGGCGATGTTGAGGTCGCTGATGATCTTGAGGCGTGAGATCAGCGCCCGGTGGAGCTTGCGCGAGAAGGTCAGGACCTCGCGCAGGTTGCCGTCGACGCGGAACCGGATGCGCGACTGGATCTCCCCGGGTTCGACGTGGATGTCCGTGGCCCGCTCGCGCAGGGCGAAGTGGATCATGGTGTCGAGCACGCGCACGAGGGATTCCGACTCGGCGAACGTGTCCATGCCGTCGGGGCTGGCGGCCAGCGAGGGTCCGCTCCGCTCGGCCTCGCCCAGGATCTCGGTCAGGCTCTGCTCGGTGCTGTACTGGATCGCGATGGCATTCTCGATCTCGCAGGGCAGGCCGAAGACGGGGCTGATCGGCAGCTGCACGATCTGGCGCAGGCGGCGGACGGTCTCCTCGTTGTCGGGCTGCGCCATCGCGACGGTGAGGACGCCGTCGATCAGGTAGAGGCCGATGGCCTGCACCTTCAGCGCGATGGCCTGGGGGATCTTCTCGACGGCCTCCTCCGTGATGACGGAAGCGAGCACGTCCACGTAGGCGTGGCCGATGCCGTTGGCCCACAGGCGGCAGGCCTCGTCCTTGGGGAGGAGCTTCTCCGTGATGAGGGCTTGGAGGAAATCGAGGGTGCCGTGGCCGTGGCGGGCGGCGAGCGTGGCGGCCTCGCGCTCGAAGTCGAAGTAGGGCAAGGCGCGCAGCGCCTGCAGGAAGGCCTTATTGACGGGACTTGAGGGCACGGCGTTTGCGGGGTTGGCTGAAGAGCTTGCCGATCTCCGCCTGCTCGAGCTTTTCCATGGCGAAGGCCTGGCTCGAGCGTTCCTGGGCGAGCTCCCGCAGGAGCTCCGGCAGGGAGTAGCGGACCTCGGTCAGGCCCGGGGTGGACGCGGGGGCAGGGGCGGGCGCGGCGGGGGTTTTCACAGGGCAGGAGGGGGATCGGACTCAGGGTTCTCGAAGTTCTCGTCGATGAGCCGCTGCAGTTCGGCCAGCAGCTCGGGGTGGGGCAGGTCCTTGCGCAGGTAGCCGACGGCGCCGAGGCGCAGGCACTCCTCGATGGTCTGCCGGTTGGTGAGCGAGGTCAGCATGATGACAATGGCATCGGGGTCGGCGCGCCGGATGCGGTCCAGCGCCTGGATGCCGTCGAGGGCGGGCATGCTCACGTCGAGCAGGACAAGGTCGGGGCTCTCGCGGACGTAGGTGTCCACCGCCTCCTGGCCGTCGCGGGCCTCGACCAAGGTCGGGTTGCCGACCTTGCGGAGCAGCAGGCCGACGAACTTGCGGATGTGGGCCTCGTCGTCGGCGAGGAGAATCTTGCCGTTGAATTTCATGGGGAGGGCAGCGTGAACTTGAAGACACTGCCCCCGGCTGGGCAAGGCTCGGCGCCGATGGAGCCGCCGTGGGCGACCATGATGCGCCGGCAGATGGCGAGGCCGAGGCCGGTGCTCTTCTCGCCCCCGGTGGGCCGGACGGAGGTGCGCCCGAAATCCTGGAAAAGCTTGTGCCGTTCGTTCTCGGGAATCCCCGGGCCCTGGTCCTGCACGGCCACCGTGCAGGCGCCGGGGGTGACCGCCGTGCGCACGGTGATGACCGAGCCGGGCGGCGAGAACTTGCACGCGTTCGTGAGGAGGTTGTTGATCACCTGGCGCACCTTGTCGGGATCGAACCGCAGCCGTGCCGGCAACGGGTCGCCAGGCGCCAGCACGATGCGCTGGCCCTTGCCGGCCGCGTTGAGGTTCTGCAGGCGGATCTCCTTTTCCAGCAGGTCGCCGAGCGAGGCCTCCACCGGGGTGATGGCCACCTCGCCGGCCTCGAGCACCGAGGTGTCGAGCAGCTCGTTGACCAGCGTCAGCATCGACTGGCTGGCTTCCTGGATCGTGACGACGAGGTCGCGCTGGTCGGCATTGAGGGGCCCGGCGACGTCCTCGTGCAGCAGCCCGGCCAGCGCCCGGACGGAGGCGAGGGGATTGCGCAGGTCGTGGGCGGCCATGCCGAGGAGTTGGTTCTTGGCGGCGTTGGCCTGGCTCAGCTGCTCGACGAGCGTGCGCTGGGCCTCGATCAGGGCGCGGTTCTGCAGGTGCAGCCGGATGCGGGCGACGACCTCCTTGGCGCGAAAGGGCTTCGGCAGGTAGTCGACCCCGCCGGCCGCGAAGCCCTGCACGACGTCGTCGGACTCCGACTTGGCGGTGATGAAGATGACCGGCGCGCAGTGGTCGCCGTATTTTTCGCGGAGCTGCCGGCAGGTGGCGAAGCCGTCGATGCCCGGCATCATCACATCGAGGAGCACGAGATCCGGCGGGAAGGCGGCGTACTGCTCAAGCGTCTCCTCGCCCGACCCGGCCTCGGTGAGTTCATAGCCTTCCGGCCGCAGGATGCCGGCGAGGATCCGGCGGTTGATGCGGTCGTCGTCCACCAGAAGGATCCGCGCGGTCCGGCCGGGGGAGGAAGGGGATTGGGTCATGGTGGACGGACGCAGCGAAAAGGGTTGGGGGACTGCAGCCGAGACATTGGAACCGCGGGCGCCACGGGCGTCAACCCGGCGCCGCAGGTCGCGCCGCGGCACCGGGTGTGCAACCGAGGTCACATGGGTAATAGTGCTGACGCTCCGGTGGGGACATTGAGCTTGAGTGGCGGTTGGGCCGGACAAGAGTGACGTCCATCCAATCCATCATGAACATGCGGTCCAAGTTTAGCCTTCGCGGAGGCGCGCGGCGGGGCCAAGGCGGATTCACGATCCTGGAGCTTGCCATCGTGCTCGCGATCATGGGCATCGTCACGGCCATCGCGCTGCCGGCCTTCGAACGGATGCAGCGCAACTCGCGTCTCAGCACGCTCGGCAACGACCTGCGGGTGCTGGCCGGCGCCTTCCAGCATTTCAACTCCGCCACCGGCGGCTGGCCGCCGCTCTCGACGGAGGTCGGCGTCGTGCCGACCGGCATGCAGGATTACTTGCGCGACACCAACTGGTCCCGCCTGACCGCCTTCGGCGGCGGTTACGTCTGGGAGCGCGACGTCACGCACAATGGCCGCAAGGTGCGAGCCGCCATCGCCCTTCAATCCACCGATACGTCGCCCGTCCGCATGACGGCCGCCGAATTTGCACACTTCGACGAGCAATACGACGACGGCAACCCCGCCACGGGCTTCATCCAGGCGGGTTATCTGGGCCAGCCGCTCTACGTGATCGAGGACGATCCGGATTACGTGGCGTCCACCACGCCCGTCACCGACCCCGCGGCGGAGGCCGCGGCGAAGGCGGCAGCCGAGGAGGCTGCGGCCAAAGCCGCCGCAGAAGCTGCCGCTAAAGCCGCCGCAGAGGCTGCCGCCGCTGCCAAGGCCGCGGAAGAAGCTGCAGCCAAGGCAGCCGCGGACGCGGCGGCGAAAGCGGCCGAGGAGGCCGCCGCCAAAGCCGCGGCAGAGGCCGCCGCCAAGGAGGCTGCGGTCAAGGCGCTGCAGACCGCCCAGGCCGCCGCCGCCGCCAGCTACACCACCGACCAGGCCCGCTACAAGCAGCTGGTCGCCTGGGCCGACAAGCTCGACGTGAACGAACCGGGCAAACTGGAAAACCGCCTCGAAGACCTGAAGGACGCCGTGAAGGATTACAGCAAGGCCACGGTGGACACGAGGAACCTCGCGTCCCTCGCGACCGAGGTGCAGTCCGCCCAGGCGGCGCTCGAGAAGGCGCTGGATCAGTTCGAATCCACACTGCAGGCCGCGCAGGAACGCGCCGACAAAAAGAAGAAATGACGGCGATGAAGGTAATCACTGAAAACCTGAATCCGGAATGCACGGTCGCCGATACCGCCTTCGGCCGGATCGACCGCGGCGAACTCACGATGGCCGAACTGCAGGCCTTGCTGGCAAACCTGGCCACGGTCGACGCCGGTCAGGACCATCGCAACGACCCTGGGATCATCGTGCGGGTGCGGGACCGCTCGCACCTTATCCGCCCGGCGCGCGGGCAATGGCTGCTGTACAACGCCCGCGACATCCTGGAGCCGGGCATCAAGCTCAACCTGCCCGAATTGCTGGCCGTGCTGGAGGACACCACGCCGCCCACCACGGCGGAGCCGGCACCGGACGACTCCCAAGCCACCGCCGCGACCCCGCGCCGGAATCCGCAGGCAATCCTGGCCGGAATTCTCCTGGCGATCGGTCTCGGGCTCAACCTGTGGGCCTTGGCGCAGTGGGCCCTGCGCGAGCCCGCGCCGGCGCCAGAGTGCGAGCCCATCACCGATGCTGCGCAACTGGCGACGCTGCGCCACGACTTCGGCGGTGCCTATGCCACGGGCGGCGAACCCGGCAACCGGACCATCACGATTCAGGACGGGGACCGATTGACCCTGGCGCTGCTGGCCGCGGATGCGAGCGGCTCCCTGCGCCAGGTGCGGCGGCTCAACTACGATTTCGTCTGGAGCCGCCGGTCCGATGGCACGATCTGCCTGGTGACCCGCGAAAGCGTGCAGGTGGTCGTGGAACCCGTTGCCGGCACGCTGCTGCTATCGGGTGACCGGTACCAGCGGCAGCGGGTGGCCAAGCTGAAGTGAGCGCGAGCGCGGGATCCATGCAAGCAACCGATCCGGCGGCGCTGACCCGGCATTTGCGGTATCTGACGGAGACCATCGGCGTGCGCCTCGCTGGTTCGGCGGGCGAGCGGGCCGCGGGCGATTATGTGGCGCGCGAGTTGGCCGCGACCGGGGCGCGGGTGACCCAGGAGCCTTTTCCCGTGCAGTGCCGCGACGTCCGCACGCAGCAGCTGCAGGTCTTCCATGACGGTGCCTGGCATGACTACGGATGCTCGCTGTTTGCCAACGCGCCCGGGACCGACGGCGCCTGGGTCGAGGCGCCGCTGGCGTTTTTCGATGCGGCGACCGGCTACCAGCGGCCGGACCTTGCCGCGGACTTAAGCGGCCGCGTCGTCCTGCACCTCGGGTGTCACATCGAGTCGCGGGAAAACTACCGCCGGCTTGTCGCCGCCCGCCCCGCCGGCGTCCTCATGGTGGACGTCCGGTATCCCGGGGCGTCGCCGCTGGCGGATGCGATCTTCCCGGCCTACGCCAGGGCGGCCGGCGTGGTGACCGCGCTCAATGTGGCCTACCTCGATGCCTGGCGCTGGCGCGAGCGCGGGGCGACGCAGGCGCGCTTCCGCGTCGTGGGCGGCCCGCGGCCGGCGGAGTCCGCGAACATCGTCGCCGACCTGCCCGGCAGCGATCCGGCCGCCGGCGTGCTTTACCTCGGCGGTCACCATGACACGCAGGCCGACTCCGTGGGGGCCGACGACAACGGGTCGGCCACCGCCGGCCTGATCGAGCTGGCGCGCGTGCTCGCGCCACGGCCGCGGCGGCGGACCATCCGGCTGATCTCTTTCGGCGCGGAGGAGCAGCTTTCCGTGGGCAGCGGCGCCTACGTGCGGCGGCACCGCGAGGAACTGGCGCACGCGGGGAAGTTCCTGTTCAACTTCGACAGCTTCGGCTCGCTCCTCGGCTGGAACACGCTCTCGGGCAGCGGTCCGCGCGAGCTCGACCTGCTGCTGCCGGGCTATTTCGCCCGCCACGGCGCCTACTTCCGGCGCGAGCGCGGCGTGCTGCCGTATGCGGATCATTTCCCGTTCAACGCCGCCGGCGTGCCGGCGCTGACGCTGATGCGCCTGAACTGTGCCGCGGGCCGGTTCTTCCACCATCGCGCCGATGATGACATGAGTCGCATCGATGTGAATGTCATGGCGGCTTCACTCGACGCCGTCGCCGACCTGATGACCGACCTCGCGGCTGCGGAGACGCTGCCCTTCCAGGCCGAGATCCCGATGGACGAGCGTCCCGCGGTGGCCTTCTGCTGGGACGATCTCTTCGGCGGTTGGGACCGTTAACAGTCTCACGCGGAGACGCGGAGAAGACGGAGTGGATTGCAGGGGCAATGCTCCACTCCGCGCTCTCCGCGTCTCCGCGTGAGAAAGTGTTGGACGATCAATCCTCCCGGTGGTGGGTCAGCCAGATCGCGGTAGCGGTCGCCGCGAACACGAGTGTCGGGGCCACGATCCACAGCGGGTGCAGCGGTACGCTCCAGTGGACCATGGCCCACCAGACGACCACGCACTTCACCAGGATCACCGCCCAGACGATCGCCATGAACCAACGAACTCGCGGGGGGTATTGCTCGAGGTCGATATGAACAGGGGAGTTCATGCCCTGAGGATACACCCGGGCCGCGAACCCGCCTCCGCACGCCTTGCCAATAGTTATGCAGCGATTGCAGGGGTGATTCCCCTGCGGGCCGCTACTTGCCCAGGAACGAATTGAGGATCTTCCTGATCATCAC
>CAZGJB010000175.1:0-7584 GCA_964526145.1 uncultured Opitutaceae bacterium | reverse complement strand
CGACCTCGCCATCGCCGACCTCGCCAGCAGCCTCAGCGACGCCCGCGCCAACGAGAACAAGCTCCAGGGCGAATACGCCCGCAACGAGCAGGAAGCCCTGAAGCTGCGCGCCCTGCGCGTCGACTACGACAGCCTCAAGAGCGATGCCGATGTCGCCAAGGCCAACTACTCGCAGATCCTCACCCGCCTCAACGAGACCAACACGACCAAGTATCTCGAGAAGATCCCCGTCCGCCCCCTCGACAAGGCCCAGATTCCCGGCTCGCCCTACGCGCCCAACCTCCGCCAGATCATCCGCACCTGCATCGGTCTCGGGCTCCTCGTATTCGTGGGCGTCGCGGTCGGCCTCAGCTTCATCGACGACCGCATCAAGAGCGCCTGGGACGTCGAGTCCTTCATCGGCGTCAACCTCCTCGGCATCATCCCGGACCTCTCGTCGCTGAAGGACGCGGAGAAATACTCCATGATGCTGTCCGACACGCAGGCTCCCGGCGTCGAGGCGTTCCTCAGCGTCTACAGCTCCGTCAAGATCCACTCCAAGCTCGATTTCCCGAAGTCCATTCTGGTCACCAGCACGATCCCCGGCGAGGGCAAGACCCTCATCTCGTGCAACCTCGCGGGTTGTTTCGCCCGCCACAGCCGCAAGACCCTGATCATCGACGGCGACCTCCGCCGCCCGATGCTGCACCGCCACTTCCAGCAGCAGAACAACAAGGGGCTCATGACCTGGTTCGAGGGCGGCGCCCACCTCGAGGGCGACCTGACGACCGAGCCGAGCCTCGGCATCATCAAGATCGACGAGAATCTCTACCTCCTTTGCTCCGGCGGCCGCTCCAAGAGCCCGACGGAGATTCTCGAGAACCCGGCCTTCGGCCACCTGCTCGAGCGCCTGAAGAAGCACTTCGACCTCGTGATCGTCGACTCCCCGCCGCTCGGCGCCGTGACCGACAGCCTGCTGATCGCCGAGCGCACCGACGAGGTCATCTACGTCTGTCGCTTCAACCGCGCCTACCGCAAGCACATCAAACTTTACATCAAGGCCATGCGGAACGCGAAGAACGAGATCCTCGGCGTCGTGCTCAACGGCCTCTCCCCGCGGCGTATCGAGTACTACTCGAACTACCGCTACTACCGCAGCTACAAGAAATACTACGGCGCCCAGTCGTAGCCGCAGCGGGCGCCGCGCATTTCCGGCTTCATTCCAGCGTTCGCCCGCGCCACGCTGCCTCCCGTGCCCACCCTGTCCGCCTACCTGCCCGCCGGCTATGACCCGCGCCGCCCGGTCGCCCTGATCGCCGGCCAGGGCGATTACCCGATTCTCGTGGCCAAGGCCATCCGCGCGGCCGGCATTCCCCTGCGCCTCATCGGTTTCGAGGAGGAAACCCGGGCGGAGCTCGTCGCCTCCGTGCCCGAGGCCGAACGCCGCATCCTCCTCGTGGGCCAGTTGGGCAAGATGCTCAAGTCCCTCCGCGAGTTCGACGCGGGTTACGCTCTCATGGCCGGCCAGATCACCCCGCGCCGCCTCTTCAAGGGCCTGCACCCCGACCTCAAGGCCACCCAGATCCTCCTCGGCCTCAAGCGCCGCAACGCCGAGACCATCTTTGGCGCCATCGCCCGGGAGATCGAGGCGATCGGTGTGACCCTCCTCGACGCGCGCTCCTACCTTGACGACCAGCTCGCCGGCAGCGGCTGCATGACCGGGCGCAGTTTCCCCATCGACGACGAGTATCTCCAGCACGGGATCACGATCGCCCGCGAATGCGCCCGCCTCGACATCGGCCAGGGCTGCGTCGTGCGCAAGGGCACGGTGCTCGCCGTCGAGGCCTTTGAGGGCACCGACGAGATGATCCGCCGCGCCGGCGCCTTCAAGACCGACGGCGCCCTCTTCGTGAAGACCGTCAAGGCGCGCCAGGACTTCCGCTTCGACGTCCCCTGCTTCGGGCTGCGCACCCTCGAGACCATGCGCGAGGCCGGCCTCACCGCCGCGGCCCTCGAGACCGACCGGGTCCTCATGCTCGACAAGCCCGCCGTCGTCGCCCAGGCCAAGGCCTGGGGCATCAGCCTCTGCGGCTTCGCCTGACCCGTCCGCTTGCGTCGCCGCCCTGCCGGCCTAAACTGCCCGCATGTCCAAGGACACCCAACTCGTCACCGTCAAGGGCGCCATGCCCACTGCCAACGGTTGCGCCGTGTTCCTCGGCCACGAATCGAAGACGTTCGTGATCTACGTCGATCACTCCGTCGGCAATGCCATCCGCATGACCCTCGACGGCGTCAAGAAGGAGCGGCCGCTGACCCACGACCTGATCGGCAGCATGCTCCTCGGCCTCGGTGCCAAGCTCGACCACATCGTGATCAACGATGCCCGCGAGGGCACGTTCTACGCCCGCATTCTGCTGCACATGGAGAACGAACTGGGCCGGAAGATCGTCGAACTCGACGCGCGTCCCAGCGATTCGATCGTGTTGGCGCTGCAGCAGAAACGCCCCATCTATGTCGCCAACTCCGTCCTCGAGGGCACCGAGGACATGACCGAGATCCTGGAGCGTGTGCTCCGGCAGCAGGCGGAGGAGTCCGGCGGGGAGGAATCCGCCTGAACCCCGCCCCCGCCCTCCTGCCTCCCGGGCACGCCCCCGGGCTCCCGCTCACGGCGCTGGCGCCCATGCAGGACGTCACCGACCTCGCGTTCATGCGCGTCGTCGCCCATTACGGCGCGCCCGACTATTTCTTCACGGAGTTCTTTCGCGTCCATGCCCAGTCGCGGCCGGAGAAGCACATCGTGCGCTCCATTGCGGAAAACACCACGGGGCGTCCCGTTTTCGCCCAGCTCATCGGCGAGGATATCCTGCACCTCAATCGCACCGTCCGCGAGCTCCTCGCCCTGCCCGTCGCAGGCATCGACCTCAACCTCGGCTGCCCCGCGCCCAAGGTCTACAAGAAGAACGTCGGCGGCGGCCTGCTCCGCGATCCGGACCGGATCGACGAGATCCTCGGCGCCCTGCGCGCCGCCGTGCCCGGTCTTCTCACGGTGAAGATGCGCCTTGGGTTCGAGGACACCGCCCACTTCGACCGCATCCTCGACCTGGTGAACAAGCACCGCGTCGACCTCCTCAGTGTCCACGGCCGCACCGTGAAGGAGATGTATCGCAGCGAGGTGCGGTATGCCTCCATCGCCCAGGCCGTGCAGCGCGTCAACTGCCCGGTCCTGGCGAATGGCAACATCACCTCCGCCCCCAAGGCCGCGGCCGTCATCGCCAGCACCGGCGCCGCCGGCGTGATGATCGGCCGCCACGCCATCCGCAATCCCTGGATCTTCCGCCAGTGCCGCGAGGTCTTCGCCGGCGGCCCACCCTCCCGCATCACGCTGGCAGACGTCCGCGACTATATCGCCCACCTGTTCGACGCGACGCGCACGGAGTCCATCCCCGAGCGCGCCCACGTGAACAAGATGAAGAAATACCTCAACTTCGTCGGCCAGGGCGTCGATCCCGACGGCGCTTTCCTGCACGACATGCGCCGCACCGCCACGCGCGACGAGTTGTTTGCCGTGTGCGACCGCCACCTCCTGACGCACCCCGCGCGCGAATTCGCGCCCGAGCCCTACCCAGGCGTCATCGCCCGGCCAAACTGCGAAACGCCCGAGGCGAACGACGGGTGCTCGCTGGAATCGGTGACGGCCTGAAGGCCTGCCTCACTCGATCCCCAGCGCCTTGCGACCCGCCGGGGAGATCATCTGCGGGCTCCAAATGGGGTCCCAGACGATGTGCACCTTGGCCGCCGCCACGCCCGGTAACGCCGCGATCTTGCCCCGGGCGTCGTTCGCGATCACCGGGCCCATGCCGCAGCCTTGGGCGGTCAGGGTCATCTTGACCTCCACGCTCTTGCCGCCCTCCGGCAGATCGTCGATCGCGAGGTCATAGATCAACCCGAGATCCACGATGTTGACCGGGATCTCCGGGTCGAAGCAGGTCTTGAGCGTGCCCCACACGAGTTCCTCGCTGAACTCTCCGGCCGGCGCCGCCGCGCCCGGCTCGGTCGGGACGTAGCCGGCGATGGCGGCCGCGTGCTCCGCGGCGATGCGGACCAGGCCGCGATCCGTCCGCACCGTGACATTGCCGCCCAGTGTCTGGGTGATGTGCACCTCCGTGCCGGCCGGGAGGACAATTTCGTCGCCGGCGGGGATGACGGTGGCCGGGCAGTCGCGGGACAGCTTGTGAGTCATGGTCATCACTGCACCTTGAGGCCGACCGGCATGCGAGCGTAAATCCCCTGCGGATCGTTTAAGGCCTCGAGGGCCTTGAGCTCCTCTCGCAGCTGGCCCGTGATGCGTTCGGCCAGGCCGGCCTTGGCCGAGACCGGCTGGATCTTTTCGACGAGCTCGGCGATCGCCTCGGCAAGTTCCTTCTTTCGCGGAAACTCCGTCACGCGGTAATCGGCTGCAAGCCCAGCCTTGTCTGCGGCATGGGCCAGCGCCGCCTGCAGTCCGCCGATTTCGTCCACGAGACCGAGTTTCTGCGCTTCGCTCCCCGACCACACCCGACCCTGGGCGATCTCCTCCACGAACTTGCGGTCCAGTTTGCGGGCGTCCGCAACCTTGCCCACGAACTCGTCATAGATCCAATCCACCGCGCGCTGGATCATAGCCAGCTCGGCGGCAGTCTTGGGCCGGCTGATGGTGAGCGTGTCGGCAAAACGTCCAGTCTTCACGCTGTCGAAGGTCACACCCAGGTTGTTCGCCAGCTTCTTCACGTCGAACAGGATGCCGAACACCCCGATCGAACCCGTGATCGTCGCCGGTTCCGCGAAGATGCGGTCACTGTAGGCCGAGATCCAATAGCCGCCCGAGGCCGCATAGGAGCCCATGGAGACCACGACCGGCTTCTCCCCCGCGGCGAGGCGCATCTCGCGCTGGATGGCTTCCGACGCCGAGGCGCTGCCGCCGGGACTGTTGACGCGCAGCACGATGGCCTTGATGTCCGGATCCTGGCGGAGGCGCCGGAGTTCGCGCGCGAACTTCACGCCACCCACCTGGCCGGGCTCGCCCTCGCCGTCCACGATCTCACCCTCGGCATAGACGACCGCGATGCGTCCGCGTTTGGCACCCGTGGTCTTGGTGGTCACCGGCGCCGCCGGGGCAACATGGGCGTACTTTGCCAGGCTCACCTGCTTGAAAGTCTCCTTCGGGCCCGTCCGGCCGGTCTCCTGCTTCAGGGCGGCAATGACCTCGTCGCGGTAGGCAATACGGTCCACCAATCCCGCCTCACGGGCCGCGTCCGCGCGGATCATGCCCTCGGTATCCACCACCCGCTGCAACGCGGCCACGTCGAGTCCGCGGCTGCGGGCGACGTCACCCGCGAGTTGGCCCCAGACATCGTCGAGCAGCTTCTGGAGCTGCTCGCGGTTCTCCGGGCTCAGGTCGCGGCGAGTATAGGGTTCGACGGCCGACTTGTACTTGCCTACGCGGGTGACCTGCACGCCGACGCCAAACTTCTCGAATGCGCCGGCCAGAAACATCGGCTCGGTCGCGAGGCCGGGCATGAGGATCACGCCATAGGGATCGAGGGTGATTTCGTCGGCCGCGGAGGCCAGGTAGAAGTCGCGCGTCATCGCATAGGTGAGGTAGGCCTTCACCGGTTTCTTGCTCTCGCGGAACGCGACCAGTGCGGCGCGCACCTCGCCCAGAGCGGCGAAGCCCGTGCCGTAGCCCTCCGGCTGCAGGGAACCGATCAAGAGAATGCCCTTGATGCGGCTATCCGCGGCGGCCGACCGGATGGCCTCGGTGACCTGCCGCAACTGCAGCGCCTCGGGTCGGTCGCCCAGCAGGGCGCCGAAATCGATCAGGCGCGGCGCGTCGTTGATGTTCGTGTCGAGGTCGACCACGAGATAGGAGCCATCCTCCACGATCACCGGCTTTTCCCCGAGCGCGCTGATGACGACGAGGAACGCGAAGAACGCCAGCACGGCGCCGCCGCAAAAGATCAACAGGGCGGCCAGGGAACCAAGCATCGAGGCAAGGAAGGTACGCATGGGTCCACGGTATGCGGTTGGCCCGATTCCTCCAGAAAAACCAGACAAGCGGTTCGGGAACACCGATGGATGGGGCCCCCCTGGGCGCAGGGGCGGCCGAATTGCACGAACTGGTTGCCCACCCTGACCCAGACCCTATCGTCCGGCCATGAGTGAGCAGAAGGAACTACTGACGCCCAACCGCAAGGCGCTGACGATCAATCTCGATCCCCAGATCTACGGCACGTTCGCCGAGATCGGCGCCGGGCAGGAAGTGGCGCGCGTGTTCTTCCAGGCCGGCGGGGCATCAGGCACGGTCGCCAAGACCATCTCGGCGTACGACATGACGTTCAGCGACGCCATCTACGGCAAGGCGCCGCGCTACGTCTCGCGCGAGCGGCTGTCGCTGATGCTCGACCACGAATACGTGCTCCTGCAGGAACGCCTGGCGGCCCAGCGCGGCGAGCGCACGTGTTTCTTTGTCTTCGCCGACACGGTCGCCACCCGGAACTTCCAGGGAAACAACGATGCGCACGGCTGGATGGGTGTCCGTTTCCAGACAAAGCCCGGCGAGGCCCCGAGCGAGATCCTTCTGCATGTCCGCATGTGGGACCGCGAGAGCGTGCTGCAGCAGCAGGCCCTCGGCCTCATCGGCGTGAACGTCCTCTACGGCGCCTTCCACTACCGCCACGACTGCCGCCGCTTCATCGACTCGCTCCTCGACAATCTCAGCACCGAGCGGATCGAGGTCGACATGCTGCGCTTCAGCGGCCCGGCCTTCGCCGGGGTGGACAACCGCCTCATGGCCCTGCACCTCGTCGCGTGCGGCCTGACCAATGCCGTCATGTTCGGCCCGGCCGGCGAGATGCTCCAGCCCTCCGAGGCGCTGCACAAGAAGGCCATCCTCGTCGAGCGCGGCAGCTTCCGCCCCGTCACGCAGGTCAACCTCGACATGCTCCGCTGCGCCGCCGCGCAGCTGCGCCAGGAGCCTGCGGTTGCCGGCAAGGAAGTGGTCGTGCTCCTGGAGATCACCATGAACAACCTGCTCGCCGGCGGGCAGCTGGACGCCGCCGACTTCCTCGCCCGCGTGGACCTGATCGGCGAACTCGGCCACACGGTCCTCATCTCCAACCACCTCGAATACCATCGGCTCACCGCCTACTTCCGGCGCTACACGAAGGAGACGGTCGGCGTCGCGATGGGCGTCAACAACCTCCGCGAACTGTTCAACGAGAAGTGGAGCGAGAACCTCCCCGGCGGCATCCTTGAGTCCTTCGGCCGCCTGTTCCGCCACGCCGTGAAGCTCTACATCTACCCGATGCGAGTCGACACCTACCGCCGCTTCATGGAAGCCCGCGGTGTGAAGCTGGGCGGCGAGCTCCCCGCCGGCGATCTCATGGGCGTCGCCAACATGCCCATCCCCTCGCACCTGCATCACCTCTACACCCACCTCGTCGAGAATCGGAACATCGTGCCCATCACGGGCTACGACCCCGTCGTGATGCCCGTCCTCGCCGACGATGTGCGCCGCCTGATCAAGCAACAGGATCCTGCCTGGACGCGGATGGTGCCGGAGAAGGT
>CAZGJB010000174.1:0-7593 GCA_964526145.1 uncultured Opitutaceae bacterium | reverse complement strand
ATAGTGCCGGTAGTCCTGGTTGATCGGCGCGAGGATGTACTTCAGCCGCTCGAGATCCTCGGGCGCCTTCACCAGGTGCTCGGTCCGCACCGGGTTCGGCTGCACGCCAAATTCGCGACCGGACGGCGGGATCAGGATGCGGTCCGACAACTTGCCCGCCGGGGTGTGGAACGTCCGCTCCACGGCCGTGAAGTCGCCCTCGGCGTACTTGCGCTGCTCCACCTTCACGCCGGGCAGGGCGTAAGTGCCGGGGAACTCGTCGATCACGTTCATCGTGCCATCGTCGATCGGATGCAGCGGATCGAGGTCCGGCAGCTCGCGCAGATGCGTGGTGAGGTCGCAGCGACCGTATTCCGCCAGCAACCAGGCCCAGATACGCGGCGAGATCGGCACGCGATCCGGTTCTTGGTGGCGAATGGTCGCCAAGATGCGCTCCCGTCCGGTCATCGTCGTCTTGCTCATGAAGGATCGGCCGCCCCGCACCACGCGGAGGCGGCCGCCCAATCGTGGGCGAGCGCCGGCAGTTTGTCAGGCAAGATCGCTCCCAATCCACCGCCCTTGCCCCAGCTCGCGGATCGACCTGCACTTCGGAACGATCCAGACGGAAACCACGAATGGACACGAAACGGCACGAATAGTCAGGAGATTGGTTGTAGCCCGGGACCTCAGATTCGCCCGAACTCTGGTGACTCCGCCGCTTCGGCTGCATTCTCTAGATCAGTGAATGCGTTCCGTATTTGGAAAGAAGAGCCCAACCTACCGCCCGAGCCAATGTCCGGGCTGGCGCCCGGCCATGGCTCACCTTAGTCGTTGTACAAAGACGAACGCCATGAACGCATCTGATCCGCTATTCAGAATCCGAATAGATCGTTTCGAAGTGCTTCAAGGAATGAACTACGTACCGGTTGATCGGGGGCGCGTGACCGACGTGATATTCCACGATGGAGTGGTGACCGTGCGCTATAAATTGGGCGGCGAAGTCGCGCTGGATTGCCGTCGAGCGGCAACAGCCGACATGAAGGCTTTGCTTCGGACGCTTCAGACCCAGCGCGATCGCAATGTGAAGAAGGCTCGCCTGACGAAGGAGCGCCGAGACATCGGCTCGATTCTGCCTGGGATACTCGGGTGAGAAAAGCGCCCAACCAGGCAACACAGAATGTGCACCCCGCGCATTAAACTCGTGCCCTTGGCACCAGACGGCGGACGGCTCGTCGCTTATCTCAAACGGAGGACAATATGGGAATCTTGACCTTTAGCATCAACGTCACCCTGGACGGCTGCGTCGACCACCAGGAAGGAATCGCCGACGACGAGACCCGCGCCTACTTCATCCGCCTCATGGACGAGGTCGGGGCCATGCTGTGGGGCCGCGTCACCTATGAGATGATGGAGGGCTACTGGCCAGCGGTCGCCCGGGGCGACGCGGAGGCACCGCCGGCGATGCGCGAATGGGCGGTCAAGCTGGAGGCCAAGCCGAAGTACGTGGTGTCCACGACGCGAATGGATTTCCCGTGGACCAACAGCCATCACATCGCCGGCGATCTGCGCACAGGAGTACAGAAGCTCAAGGACGCAACCCCAGACGGCGTGCTCCTCGGCAGCGGTAAGCTCGCCAACGAGCTGGACCGGCTGGATCTGATCGACGAGTACAAGCTACTCGTTCACCCCAGGATTGCCGGCCACGGCCCGATCCTGTACGAGAGTGGACTGCCCAGCACGCGTCGGCTCGAGTTGCTCTCGGCGAAACCGCTCCGCAACGGTGCGGTCGCCATGCACTACCGGCGCGCGCGTTGATTCGGAGATAGGCCATGTCGCGTAACATCCAAAAACAGCACAACGCGGAGAGCCATCCGTCCGCAAGCGACACACCCGCATCCGCAATCCCGTCCGCGCCCGCCGCTTGTGGCTGACCGGAGATCATTCGGCAAAATTGTCGATGCCAGTTCCATCTGAATACCAGCGCGCTACGGACGAGTTCTATGCGTTCTTGATCGACGCGCGGGATGTCGCCGGGCTGACGACCACCAATCAGGCCTTCACGATGGTCGAAGGCGTGCTGCGGGTTTTTCGCCGGCGCCTGGAAATCCGGGAAGCCATCCTGTTCGCTGGAGTGCTGCCTCCCGCGCTGCGGGCCGTCTTCGTCGGGGATTGGGATCCGGATGAGCCGAAACGGCCATTCCAGGATCTGGCCGCCATGACGAAGGAGGTGCAGGCCCTGCGACCTGCGCACAATTTTGCACCGGACACATCGATTCGAGACGTCGCCATCGCGCTGCGCCGCCATGTGGATCGCACCGCATTCGACCGCGTCGTCGCAAGCTTCCCCGCAGACGCTGCCCGTTTCTGGAGTTCGGCGGCCGAATGAAAGCCCCCTTTCCCATGAACACCAAACTGATCAAGGCACTCATCATCGGCACGCTGCTCTGCGGCATCGCGCTCGCGGGCGCCGCGGCCGAACCCGCCAAGGCCGACGCGGCCGTGTGCGAACGGCTCATCAAGGCAATCGAGGTCTCCGACCACGCGGCATTCATCGCCGACGGCGATTCCGCGTTTCGCCAGATGACCAAGGAAAAGTTCGCGGCCGTGACGGCGAAACTGGGCCCGCGATTCCAGGCCGGGTACGAGATCGCCTACCTCGGCGAACTCAGGCAGCGCGGCTACCACGTCACGCTGTGGAAGCTCAGCTTCAAGGACGGAACCGACGATGCGCTTGCCAGCCTCAGCATGAAGGATGGCAAGGTCGGCGGCTTTTTCATCCATTGACCGACCACGCCGGCGCATTGCCGGACGAACGAACTCCACCCCATGGCCACCAAGCACCGGATTTTCACCGTCAGTTTCGCGAGCGTCTACCCCTACTATATTGCAAAGGCCGAGAAGAAGGGGCGCACCAAAGCCGAGGTGGATGCCATCATCCGCTGGCTGACGGGCTACACACAGCGGCAACTGGACGCACACCTGCGCAAGCAGACGGACTTTGAAACCTTCTTCAGCGAAGCCCCCAAACCCAACCCGGCGCGAACGCTGATCACCGGCGTGGTCTGTGGCGTGCGCGTCGAGGACATCACCGATCCGATCATGCGCGAAATCCGCTATCTCGACAAACTGGTCGACGAATTGGCAAAAGGCAGAGCATTGGAGAAGATCCTGCGCACCTGACCATGGCCAAGCTCTGCATATTTGTCGGTGTGACTATCGGCGGACTTGCCTTCGGCTGGGCGGCGGACGCGCTCGGCTGCGAGATCATGGTATCATTTCTGTGGAGCGGCCTCGGTTCGCTGGTCGGCTGCTGGCTGGGCTGGAAGGTCCACCAGCTTTACTTTCAGTAGGACGCCTCGCCGTACCAAGCTTCAGCACCACGCCCAAGGCACACCCGCAGGCTCATCGTTGACGCAGGCGAACGAGGGCTCATTCCAATCGACGCATGACGACGCAAATCATCCTGGGCGGCACGGTCCACCGGCTCCCGGCGGACCTCCGTCAGGGTATAGAGTCCGACCCCGCGGCCAAGAGCCTCTGGACGGACATCACTCCCCTCGCCCGTAACGAGTGGATCTGCTGGGTCACGTCGGCGAAGCTGGACGAGACGAGGAAACGCCGAATCGCCGTCGGCATCGACAAGATGCGCGGAGGCATGCGCCGGCCGTGCTGCTGGCCCGGCTGCCCTCATCGCTGAGGCCACCACCACTCCCACCCACCCCCGGGTTAACCCCATCCGCAACAACCTATGCCGTACGTTAACGTCAAAATCACCAGGGACGGAGTCACCGTCGCCCAGAAGCGAAAGATCGTGGCCGAGATCACCCAGACGCTCGTGACGACCCTGAACAAGCGCCCGGAGCACATCCACATCGTCATCGACGAAGTGGACCCCGAGAACTGGGGATTCGCCGGCCTGCTGACCCCCGAATACCGCGCCCAGGCCAAGGCGGCTGCCGGCCGTTCGGCCAAGTCATAGCCCGCACATTCGTGACCATTGGTGTCCCTTCGTGGTTCAACGGTTTCCGACCATGCGCCGCCTCGTGCAGCTCCTCCTGCTCGCCCTTGCCGCGCTCCTCGCCCAACCGGCCCTCGCGACTGAGGGCGTGGTGCTCCTGCATGGGCTGGCGCGCAGCCCGCGAAGCCTGGGGAAGCTCGAGGCCGAGCTAACCCGCGCGGGGTTCACCGTCGTGAATCTCGGCTATCCGTCGCGGTCCGCCGGTATCGAGCGCCTCGCCGACGACGCGCTCACCAACGCCCTCGCGGACCCACGACTGCAGGGCTGCACCCGGATCCATTTCGTCACGCACTCGATGGGTGGCATTCTTCTCCGGTCGTACGCCGCCCGACACCCGCTGCCGAAGCTTGGCCGCGTCGTGATGCTGGCACCGCCCAACCAGGGCAGCGAGGTCGTCGATCGCATCGGCCACTGGGGTCTCTTCAAGTATATCAACGGCCCCGCCGGTCAGGAGCTCGGCACCGGCGCCGAGGCGACCCCCAACCGCCTCGGCCCCGTCCCCTTCGAACTCGGCGTCATCGCCGGCAACCGCTCGATAAACGGGATCAACAGCCTGATGATCGACGGACCCGACGACGGCAAAGTCTCGGTCGAACGCACCAAGGTCGCCGGCATGAAGGAACACCTGGTCCTCCCCGTGACCCACCCCCTGATGATGAACGACGACGCCGTGATCGCCGCCACGCTTCATTTCCTCAGCACCGGCCGATTTCATCGCGCGTTCATCATCCCTTCACAAAGCCCCGCTAACCTGCCGGCACCATGCGTATCCGAGACTTCGCCCTCATCACCCTGATCCCCGCCGCCCTCCTGCTGGTGCCCCTCGTGGCCATGCAGTTCACCCGCGAGGTGAACTGGACCGGCAGCGACTTCGCCGTCGCCTGGGTCCTGCTCGCCGGCACCGGCTTCGCCTACAAGCTCGTGACCCACCGGACCGGCCACCTCGCCTACCGCGCCGCGACCGGCCTCGCGGTCGTGACCGCCCTGCTCCTCGTCTGGGGCAACCTCGCCGTCGGCTTCATCGGCGATGAAGGCAATCCCGCCAACCTGCTCTACGTCGGCGTCCTTCTGATCGGCGTCATCGGCGCCACCGTCACCCGGTTCCAGCCCCAAGGCATGGCCCTGACGCTCTACGCCATGGCCTTCGCCCAGCTCCTGGTCCCGCTCTTCGCCCTCATCATCTGGCAACCCGAGATTCCCTGGCTCGTCTATGGCCTGAATGCCGTCTTCGCCCTCCTGTTCGCCGCCTCGGCCGCCCTCTTCCGCTTCGCCGCACCCATTCAGTCGGTAACCACGAATTGACACGAATAGGCACGAATTTCTTTCGGAAGTTATGAAAGACCTGAACCAGAGTTAATCTGGAACTCAGGAACACTGGAAAAGGAGAACAAACCGGGTCTTTTCCCTGCCTTCCTGAGTTCCACATTCTTTTCAGAGGCTCCTTATGTAGGGTTCGGTTAGCCCGATTGCCCCCCATTCGTGTGTCTTCGTGCACATTCGTGGTTCAACAGCTAGATTAGGCGCGAGCTTGCGTCTGCGCCGGTCCGCGTTGTCTTTGGCGGATCCATGTCGGTGCCGCCCATCGTCGCCTTCAACAACGTCGTCAAACGCTACGGCGACGGCCCGGTCGTGCTTGACGGTGTCTGCTTCGACGCTGCCCCCGGTGATTTCATCAGCCTCATCGGCCCCAGCGGTTGCGGCAAATCCACGATCCTCCGCCTGATCGCCGGCCTGAGCCCCGTCACCAGCGGCGCCCTGACGGTCGACGGCCGCACGCCCGAGGCCGCCGCCGCGGAACTCGCCTTCGTCTTCCAGGAACCGACGCTCCTCCCCTGGCTCAACGTCGGCCACAACGTCGAGGTTGCCCAGAAGCTCCGCGGCGTCCCCACGCCGGCCCGCACCGCCGCCCGCCGCCGCGCCCTCGAACTCGTCCGCCTCACCGGCCGCGAAACCGCCTTCCCCCGCCAGCTCTCCGGCGGCCAGAAGATGCGCGTCTCCCTCGCCCGCGCGCTCACGCTCGAGCCCAAGATCCTCCTGCTCGACGAGCCTTTCGGCGCCCTCGACGAGATGACGCGCGAACACCTCAACGAGGAACTCCTCGACATCCGCCAGCAGCAGGCGTGGACCACCTTCTTCGTCACGCACTCCGTCGCCGAGGCCGTCTTCCTCTCCAACCGGATCCTCGTCATGTCGGCAAATCCCGGCCGCATCCACCGCGAGGTGCAGGTCGACTTTCCCTACCCGCGCACCGAGGCTACGCGCCTGTCGCGACCCTACCACGACCTCGTGTCGGAAGTCTCCCGCCTCCTTCGCTCCGTCGAGTCCGCCTGAGCCATGTCGCGCCGCCTCCTCAATTTCGTCCTCCCGCTCGGCACCGGCGTGCTCATGGTCGGCATCTGGTACGCGATCCGCCACGGGTTGTCGGAGGACATGAAGTTCCTCTTGCCGACCCCCGACGAGATCTGGGCGGCGCTCGACGCCAACTCCGAGTCGCTCAGCCGCGCCACCCTCAACACCACCAAGGGCGCCGTCCTCGGCTTTGCGTTCGCCGTCGTCATCAGCTTCGGCCTCGCGCTCATTCTTTCCCTCTCGAATCTCATCCGCGCAAGCTTCTACCCGTATCTGATGATCCTGCAGATGATGCCGATCATCGTCATCGCCCCGATCCTCGTCCTCTGGGTCGGCGCCGGCCTGAACAGCGTGGTCATCATCACCTTCCTCATCTGCTTTTTCCCGCTCGTGGTGAACACGACGCAGGGCCTGATCTCGACCGACCGCAACCTCGTCGAGCTCTTCCGCATGTACCGCGCCAACCGCTGGCAGGAGACCTTCCTCCTGCGCGTGCCGGCCGCCCTGCCGTACTTCTTCACCGGCCTGCGCATCGCGGCCGTGCTCGCACCCATCGGCGCGCTGGTCGGCGACTACACCGCGGGCAGCTCCGCCGGCGACGGCGGCGGCCTCGGCTTCCAGGCCATCATCTACAGCAGCCAGGCCAAGTACCCCGCCCTCTTCGCCACCGCCGCGGTCACGTGCGTCCTCGGGTTTGTTTTTGCCGGCGGCGTGCATATCCTCAGCTGGCTGTCCCTCTCGAAGTGGCACGACTCCTACCACCGATCCGACACGTGAGGTCCACGCCCCTCTTCCACACCATGATCGCACCCCGACTCGCCACCCTCCTCCTGCTCGCCGCCGGCACCCTCGCGGCCGAGCCGTTCAAGCTCACCGTCCAGCTCGACTGGGTCGCCGAACCCGAGCACGGCGGGTTCTATCAGGCCCAGGCCAAGGGCTATTTCGCCGCCGAGAACCTCGACGTGACGATCATCCCCGGCGGACCCAACGCCTTCGTCCTCCCCAAGGTCGCCACCGGCAAGGCCGACATCGGCCAAGCCGACAGCACCAACACCCTCCTCCAGCAGGCCGAGGGTCTGCCCCTCGTGCAGTTCGCCGCGGTGTTTCAGGACGATCCTTCCGGCCTTCTCGTCAATGCCGACAGCGCGGTGCGCGATTTCGCCGACCTCAACGGCAAGACCCTCATCGCCCGCCCCGAGTGGGCCTTCCTGCCGTTCCTGAAGAAAAAGTACGGCATCGCGTTCAAC
>CAZGJB010000173.1:0-7649 GCA_964526145.1 uncultured Opitutaceae bacterium | reverse complement strand
GCATCCAACTGGATGTAGCGCGTCTTACCAGTAGAGCATCACGTACACGACCACCCAGTAGCCGAGTTGCAGCCCTTCCTTCTGCTCGCGAATGGGCAGCAGCAGGTCCTTGCCCAGACCCCAGTCGAGAAAGATGCCGACACGCGGATTCATGCTCACCACGCGCAGGGACGCGAACACGCCCACCATCGCATAGGGCCGCTCCGTCGTCGCCACGAGGCGGTCCTCGGAATCGCGATAGACAAAGACATCCATGATCTCGCCGGGTCGCGAGCCGCGGAGAATGTAGACGCCTGGGAGCAGGATTTCGCCATGCTCACCGCCATCGAGGTAATACCCCGGCGGAGCCTCGCGCACGATGGTGAGCCGGTTGCGTTGACCGATCAGCGCCATGCGGAGGGATGGTTCACGGCAGCCAAGGAAACTTTCGTGCGTTGGGCTTCCGCTTTTCGCGCTGCGCGGCGTGAAATTCCTTCGCCTCCTCGCTCATGTAATAGAGCAGCGTGGCGTTGCCGGCGAGCTCCTGGATGCCGGCCTGGCCGTCGAGTTCGGCATTGAAGCCGCTCTTGAGCATGCGGATCGCCAGCGGGCTGTGCTGCAGGATCTGCTGCGCCCACGCGACACCCTCGGACTCGAGTTCCGCCACCGGGACCACCTTGTTGACGAGACCCATCTCGAGCGCCTCCTGCGCATTGTACTGGCGGCAGAGGAACCAGATCTCGCGGGCCTTCTTCTGGCCGACGACCCGGGCCAGATAACTGGAGCCGAACCCGCCGTCGAAGCTGCCCATCTTGGGGCCCACCTGGCCGAAGATGCCGTTATCGGCGGCGATCGTCAGGTCGCAAACGACGTGGAGAACATGCCCGCCCCCGATCGCATAGCCGGCCACGAGGGCGATGACGACCTTCGGCATCGAGCGGATGAGTTTCTGCAGGTCGAGGACGTTGAGACGGGGCACGCCGTCCTTCCCGATGTAGCCGGCATGACCGCGCACCGATTGGTCACCGCCGGCGCAAAAGGCGTACTTGCCGTCCGTATGCGGTCCGGCGCCCGTCAGGAGCACGACGCCGATCGACTGGTCCTCACGGGCGTCGCTGAACGCCTCGTACATCTGCGCGACGGTCTCGGGCCGGAACGCGTTGCGTTTTTCCGGGCGGTTGATCGTGACCTTCGCCATCCCATCCGCCTTCTGGTAAAGGATATCCGAGTAGGTTTTGACGGTTTTCCACGCGATTGCCATGGCTGCATTCAGCTCGGAAAGCCGCTGATCGCAAATGTTTTAGCGGCGATCTCCGGCAAATTCCCGCTCGCAGAATCGGCTTGGACCGCGGCGACGCATCCGCAAGATACGACCCCTTCATGCAGAACAACGTCCAGCATTCCGGCAACCTGGCGCAGTCCGGGCTCGCTCTGGGCGCCTTGGGCGTGGTGTTCGGAGATATCGGCACCAGCCCGCTTTACACGATTCGCGAGTGCCTCGCCGTCCTGCCCGCCGCCGAGCACAACACCGCGATCCTGGGCGTCCTCTCGCTGGTCTTCTGGTCGCTGATCCTGGTGGTCAGCGTCAAATACACGGTGTTCGTGCTCCGCGCCGACAACCGCGGTGAAGGCGGAATCTTCGCCCTGCTCTCCCTTTCCCACATCGACCGCAATGCGAAAGGGCGTCTCAGCGTGGGCGTGATCGTGGTCCTGTGCGGCGCGGCCATGCTTTGCGGCGAAGCCATCATCACCCCGGCCATCACCGTCCTCTCGGCCACGGAAGGCTTCAAGCTCGTCTGGCCCGGGATCTCGAACTGGGTGGTGACGATCGCCTGCCTGATATTGGCCGGGCTCTTCGCCTTCCAATACCGCGGCAGCAAGTTCATCGGCGGAATCTTCGGCCCCATCATGTTGATCTGGTTCGTGGTGCTCGGCCTGTTCGGCCTCTGGCATGTCTGGCAGACGCCCGTCGTCCTCGAGGCGCTGAATCCCGCGCTCGGGATCAGCCTCCTCATCAACCACACCCGCGAGGCCACGGTCCTGCTCGGGTCGGTCGTGCTGGCGATCACCGGCGTCGAGGCGCTCTACGCCGACATGGGCCATTTCGGCCGCAAGGCCATCCGGTTCAGCTGGTACGGCGTGGTGCTCCCGGGGCTCACGCTGAACTACTTCGGCCAAGGAGCCTATGTGCTCGCGCACGACGGCCCGGTGGACAATCCGTTCCTCTCGCTCGCGCCGGAGGGCGTCCTGCGCTACGGCCTCCTCGCGCTGTCAATCGTGGCGGCCATCATCGCCAGCCAGGCCCTGATTTCCGGCGCCTTCTCGCTCATCCGCCAGGCGATCCAGCTCGGCTACTTCCCGCGCCTGCTCGTCCGCCACACCAATGCCGACCAGTCGGGCCAGATCTTCCTCCCGCTCGTCAACACGGTCCTCGCCATCGGCTCCATCGCCACGGTGTACGGCTTCAAGTCGAGCTCGGCCCTCGCCGCCGCCTACGGCATCGCCGTCACGGCCACGATGATCGTGACGACGTTGGTGCTGTTCCTCGTCATGCGCCGCGCCTGGTCGTTCACGTGGTGGCAGGCCCTGCCGCTTTGCGCGTTCTTCCTGGTGATCGATGTCACGTTCTTCGGCGCCAATCTCCATAAGTTCGCCGACGGCGGCTGGCTGCCGGTCTTCATTGCCGTCGGCCTGATCGCCATCATGACGACCTGGAAACAGGGCAAGCGGGAGATCTTCCGGCGCGTCTATGCCAACGAGATCACCGAGGCCGAGCTGTGCGACATCGCCTCCAGCAAGCACATCCTGCGCGTGCGCGGCACCGGCGTCTTCATGGCCGGCAACCCCCGCGGCACGCCGTTGGTCCTGCTGCACCACGTGAAGTCCAACAAGGTCCTGCACGAGACTGTCGTCCTGCTCAGCGTGCTGACCGAGGAGGTCCCGTTCGTCTCCGAGACCGAGCGCCTCGAAGTCCGCGAGATCGGCGAGGGGGTCTGGCGCGCCATCGCCCGGTACGGATACATGGAGTCGCCCGACGTCGCGTCGCTCATCCAGCGCATCCGCGAGGCCGGCGTCCCGCTCAAGCCCTCCGAGGCCACGTACTATTTCAACCGCGAGATGATCATCACCGGCGGCGATGCCCGCATGTGGGAATGGCAGAAACACTTCTACGCCTTCCTCAGCCGGAACGCCCGCCAGGCCCGCGACTACTACCAGCTGCCGCCCATGCAGATCATCGAGGTCGGCCTGCCGATCCAGCTCTGACCAATGGCCGCTGCCGGTATCACGCTTCGGCCCATGACCACCGCCGATTACGATGCGGTCCGCCTACTCTGGGAGCAGACTGAGGGCATGGGCCTCAATGAGTCCGACACGCGCGAGGCCATCGCGCTGTTCCTGGAGCGCAATCCGGAGCTCAGCCTCGTGGTCGCGGCGCCGGATGGCGGCATTGTCGGTGCCGTGCTTTGCGGCCACGACGGCCGGCGCGGTTACCTGCACCACCTCGCGGTTGCCCGGTCCGAGCGCGGCCAGGGCTGGGGCCGGCTCCTGGTGAACGAATGCCTCCGCCGCCTGCGCGCGCAGGGCATCCCCAAGTGCAACATCTACCTCTTCGCCACCAACGAGGCCGGCCGCAGCTTCTGGCTCCACGAGGGTTGGGCCGTGCGCGACGACCTCGTGGTCATGCAACGCGGCGCCTGCGGGTGCTGACTCCAACCGCGCCCTAGCCGCCGCCCGCGGCCGCGGCAGCCGCGGCGAACAATTGCTTGCGCGTCTGCACGTCCTGCCTGCGGTCGGTGCTGACCTCGAGCACGCGCACGCCCTGCGCCGGCAGTCGCGTCACGAGCTCGGCCAGATGCCCGAGGCTGGTGATCTTCAGGTGTTCGACTCCGTAGGCCGCGCACAGGCGGGAGAAATCCACCGATTGCGGTGTCGCAAAGAACTCCTCGAACGGCGGCTCGAACTGCGCCACCGGCAGGTGCCCGAAGATGCCGCCCCCGCGGTTGTTGATGAGCACGATGGTCAGCGAACCCTTGAGCTTTGGTCCGATCAGGAAACCGTTGGTGTCGTGCAGCAGGGCCAGGTCGCCCGTGAGGAGGACCGCCGGTTGATTGCGGTGCGCCACGCCCAGCGCCGTCGACAGCGTGCCGTCGATGCCGTTGGCCCCGCGGTTGAAGTGGAAGGTTCGCCCCCGGTTGTCCGCCGGCCAGAGATACTCGACATCGCGCACCGGCATGCTGCTCGCCACGAAGAGCGGCGTCCGGTCCGGCAGCGCCCGCGCCAAGGTCAGGGTCACGTCACCCTCAAAGATCCTCGTCGCGTCGGCCCGCTCGGCGCGGAGCACGGCCGCGGCGGCCAGATCGGCCCGATGCCAAAGCTCACGGTAGCCCGTGTCGCCCGATCCATTCCCCTCCAGCACCAAGGCCTCCAGCGCGACCGGCAGTTGCCGGGTGCGGCCATGCAGTGCGTCACGGTTGCCGCTGCGCGGACTCACGAGCACGACCTCGGCCTCGACTGACTCCAGCCACTGGCGCACGACCTTGCTCGTCGGCCAATTGCCCAGGACGAGGACCGTCCGCGGCGCGAGTTCGCGCGCCAGGGCCCGGTTGCGGAGCAACGCATCGTAGGCCGTGATGACAACTGCACCCTTCGGCTGATGATGCCTGAGAACCGAGAGCGCGTCGGGAAGCACCGGCCAGCCCGTGCGGGCCGCGATCTGGCCGACCTTGGCCGCATAAGCCGCGGGATCGGAGCATGTATCCTCGCCGGCGATGATCAGCCCTCGCCCGGTGACGGGCGGCACCCAGGCCAGATGCGCCACGGGTGCGGGATCGATAGGCGACAGGTGCGCGAAGAATCCCTCTTCCAGCGCGGCGGCCAGCGGCTTGGCCGTCTCATTCTCCACCGGTGCGAGTGGATCGCGGAATGGCGCGTTCAGGTGCACCGGACCCGGCTCCGGCCGCAGCGTCTGCGCGCAGGCCTGAGCGATCGTCTGCCGCAGGTAGGCCAGCAGGCGGAGACTCGCCTCCGGCACGGCCAGCTCATGGTAGAAATTCACGTGGCCGCCGTAGAGCCTCTGCTGATCGATCGCCTGGCCCGCTGCGCAGGCCCGCAGCTCAGGCGGACGGTCGGCCGTGATCACCAGCAGCGGCACACCGCTCTCGTGCGCCTCGATCACGGCGGGAAAGTAATTGGCCGCCGCCGTGCCCGAGGTGCAGAGCAGCGCGACGGGGCGCCGACTTTGGCGGGCCAGCCCGAGTGCGAAAAATCCGGCCGAACGCTCGTCCAGCACCGGAATGGCCTCGAGTTCGCGGTGACCCGCAAAGGCGATCGTCAGGGGCGTCGAACGCGAGCCGGGCGACACCACCGCCTGCCGCACACCGCAGCGCACGAGCGTCTCGGCCACGACGCTGCCCCAGAGCGTGTTCGTGTTGCGGAAATCCAGGGTCGGCAGGCTCATGGGGTCAGGAGGGCGTCCAACATGGCCTTAAACTTCAGCTCCGTTTCCGCAAACTCCTTCTCGGGCGCCGAGCCGGCGACGATGCCGGCACCGGCATAGACCCGGGCGCGGTTGCCCTCGACAAGGGCCGACCGCAGGCCGACGAAAAACTCACCACCGCCGCGCGCATTGAGCCAGCCGATCGCGCCGGCATACAGTCCGCGCGGGAACCCCTCCAGCTCGCGGATCCGTGTCACCGCTGCTTCCCGCGGCGTGCCGCCGACGGCCGGCGTCGGATGCAGGGCGGCCACGGCATCGAGGAGGCGCACCCCACCCTTCAGTTCGGCGCGGATGGGGGTGTGGAGGTGCTGCACGTTCGCCAGCCGGCGCAGGGCCGGCGTTGACGCGTGTTCCGGCGCGAGCCCCAACGCCGTCAACCGGCGCGCGATGGCATCCACGACCAACTGCTGTTCGCGCAGGTCCTTCTCGCTGTGCAGCAGGGCCGCCGCGAGGGCGGCGTCTTCGCTTGCGCCGGCGCCGCGGCGGATCGAGCCCGCGAGGGCCTCGGTCTCGAGCAGTCCCTTGCTGACGCGAACGAGGCGCTCCGGACTCGCGCCGATGAAACTCTGACCGCGGCCGTTCGCCATCGAGAAGGCGTAACAATCCGGAAAGCGCTCGCGGAGCCCGTTCAGCATGCGCAGCGGATGCAGGGCCGCGCCGGCGGTGACATCGAGCGCGCGGGCCAGGACGATCTTCTGGAATTCGCCGTCGGCGATGCGGCGCAGGGCCTGCGCAACCGCGCCGCGGTAGTCACCCGACTCGCGCACCTCGCACCGGGACACTGGTGTGGATGCAGCCACGCCCGCCGGTTCGCGGTAGGTGAACCCGCGAAACTTGCCGTGGGCCCGCCAAACGCGCTCCGCCAGCGCGGTCAGGTCTCCGGCTGGCGCCACCATGAAATTCGCCACCGCCGTGGTCACCGCGCCGGCGCGGGCCACCTGCCAGCGGGGCACAAACACGTGCGCCGCTGAAAACGGATCACCCGTCTCGATGTGATCGTGAAAGGCGAAGCCCGTGAAGAAATGCGGTCCGCCGAAGGGGGCGTTGACGTCGCCGACCGCGATGGTGTTGGCGAGGATCTCATCCACCCAGCGCTGCACGGCCGCGAAGCGGTCCGGACCCTCGGTCGCGAAGGACGCGGCCGTCTCGGCCCCGGCGAGCGCGCTCCCGATGTCGGGGCGCTCGGCGTAGAAATGAGGCTCGGTGGACTCGAAGATCGATTCCAGCACCGCGAGCGGATCGAGCGCGTCCACCTGCAGCGAGATGCTCACGAGCTGCGGGCGCCCCCGCGCCGTCGCTGCCGCGCGGCACTGCGTCAGGAAGGCGTGGAGCGCCTCCGGAGTCGCGTTGGCGGCGGGATCGAGCGGGAGGACGGTCATGGCCGCAAAGCCCGCTACGCCTTGGCGGGCGGCGTGGGCCGCGGGAAGAGGACGAGGGCCTCGGCGACCTTGTTGCCGTTGAGACGGTCTCCCCAGTGCAGTTCCTCGCGCCAGTCGGCGCCCGGCTGGTGGCCGATGACCGCATTGATGCGTTCGTGGGCCGTGGGCATGAAGGCGCGCAGCAGCGCGTTGGCGAGACGGAGGGCCTCGGCCATCGTGGCGAGCGACGTGCGCAGGAGGGCCTGGTCCTTGGGCTCGGCCGACTTGCCCAGCTTCCACGGCGCGCGCTTCTCGATGTAGGCGTTGGTCGCGGTGACGAACTGGAACGTGCGCTCGAGCGCGGTGTGGAACTGGAAGCCCGCGCAGAGCGGCAGCACCTCGTCGCGGGTCGCCGCCCACAGGGAGTGCAGTTCCCGCTCCGGATCCTCGGTGACCTCCGCCGCCGGCAGCACGCCGGCCGCGAAACGGTTGGTCATGTTGAGGGTGCGGTTGACGAGGTTGCCGAGGTTGTTGGCGAGCTCGCTGTTGTAACGCACGAGGAACTGCTCGCGGGTGAACTCGCTGTCCTGCCCGACATTCATCTCGCGCATCAGGAAATAGCGGAAGGCATCGGCGCCGAACTCGGCCACGAGGTCGAGCGGGTTGAGGGCGTTGCCCGTGCTCTTCGACATCTTGGCGCCGCTCTGCAGCCACCAGCCGTGGGCGATGATGCCGCCGGGCAGCGGGAGGCCGGCGGCGTGGAGCATGATGGGCCAATAGACCGCGTGCGGCGGCACGAGGATGTCCTTGCCGAT
>CAZGJB010000172.1:0-7670 GCA_964526145.1 uncultured Opitutaceae bacterium | reverse complement strand
AAACACGCCGTTGGCCTCGACCGGGAAGAGCAGCTTCACGCCGGGCAGGCCCGTGAGGCCGTCGGCCAGGCGCCGGGCCATCGCGTTGGCGTGCGCGGCATGGCGCAGCCAGGCGCCGTCCCGCAGCAGCGCGGTCCACTGGGCGGCGGCGAAGCGCATCTTCGAGGCAAGCTGCCCCGACTGCTTCACCCGGTAGGCGAAGTCGCGGGCGAGTTCGCGGTTGAAGAACACCACGGCCTCGGTCGTGAGCATGCCGTTTTTCGTGCCACCGAAGCTGAGCACGTCCACGCCCGCGCGCCACGTGAGGTCGGCCGGCGTAACGCCCTGCGGCGCGAGCGCCGCCACGGCATTGGCGAAGCGGGCTCCGTCCATGTGCACGGCCAGGCCCAGCTTCCGCGCCGTCGCGCCGATCGCGCTGATCTCGGCGGGCGTATAGAGCGTGCCGAATTCCGTCGCCTGGGTGAGCGACACCGCCGCCGGATGCGGGTAGTGCACGCCATGGCCGCGCCCGGCGGCCTCGGCGATCACCGACGGTGCGAGCTTGGCCCCGGCTCCGGCCAACGGCACGACCTTCGAACCGCCGGTGAAGAACTCGGGTGCACCGCACTCGTCGACCTCGAGGTGCGCCGCCTCGTGGCAGAGGACACCCTGGTAGCTGCGGCACAGCGCGGCGAGGGCGAGGGCGTTGGCCGCCGTGCCGTTGAAGACGAAGAACACCTCGCAATCGGTGCCGAACACCGCCTGCACCTGCGCCTTCGCCTCCGCGGTCCAGGCATCGTCGCCGTAGCCCGGCGACCGGCCGGCATTGGCGGCCGCGATTGCAGTCAGGGCCTCGGGGCAGACCCCGGCGGTGTTGTCGCTGGCAAACGTGTAATCGGCGCGGGCGGGAGCGGACATGGCTGCAGTCCAATCGGAAAGACCGGGCGCGGCCAACCTGTTTTCGTGTTTGGCAACGCGGGAGCGACGGCGTTGCCTGTGCGGACACAATGAACGCGGCCGACGTCAACCTGTACCTCGTGGGCTTCATGGGCACCGGCAAGAGCACGGTGGGCCGCCAGGTCGCGCATCGCCTGGGCTTCCGGCTCTTCGACAGCGACCAGGAGATCGAAGAGCAGCAGGGACGCACCATCGCCGAGATCTTCGCGCAGGAGGGTGAGCCGGCCTTCCGCGCCTTGGAACGGGCCTTTGTCGAAACCGGGCACCCGGCCGAGCGGGCGGTGGTCGCCTGCGGCGGCGGGCTCGTGGTGCAGCCGGGACTTGCCGACGAACTGCGCCGGCGTGGGGTTGTTATCTGCCTCCACGCCTCGCTCGCCACCGTGCTCGACCGCACCAGCCGGCACCGGCACCGGCCGCTGCTCAACGTGGAGGACCCGGCGGAGCGCATCCGCACGCTCTACGCCGCCCGCGAGCCGGTGTACCGCAACGCCGGCACCGTGATCCTCACTGACGGCCGTCCGCTGAGCGAAGTGGTTGCGCACGTGCTGCGCGTGTGGCGCCGCGAGGCGACGGACTTCGTGCGCGCCCGGGGTGCCTGAGATGGACCCGCGCCAGGAGCAGTTGCGGTCGCGGCTCGCGGCGCTCGGTTTCGACGACGTGCGGGTGGCCCGGGTCGAACCCGTGCCGGGCGGGCCGTTGCGCGACTGGCTGGCGGCCGGCCGGCACGCGGACATGGCGTGGATGGAGCGCACGGCCGACAAGCGGCTCGATCCGGGGCTCGTGCTGCCGGGCGCGCGGTCGGTCATCATGCTGGGCGTGAACTATTGGCCCGGTGCGTTGCGGCAGGACGGACCGGTGTGGGCGCGGTATGCCGTGCATGACGATTATCACGACACGATCAAACCGGCGTTGGCTGAGGCGGGTCGGGCCATCGAGGAGATCTACGGCGTCGGTCCCGACGCGCACCGCTGGTATGTGGACACGGGTCCGGTCCTCGAGCGCGGCTGGGCCGCGAAGTCCGGCCTCGGTTTCGCCGGCAAGAACGCGATGCTCATCTCCCCGCGTCACGGCAACTGGCTGTTCCTGGCGGCGATCCTCACGCAGGTCGAACTCGCGCCCGATGCCCCGCTGCGGGCGCAGCGCAGCGATTTCGCCGACACCGGGCTCCTTTGCGGCAAGTGCACGCGCTGCCTGGAGGCCTGCCCGACGCAAGCCTTCACCGCGCCGGGCGTCGTGGATGCGCGCCGGTGCATCTCCTACCTGACAATCGAGCACAAGGGGATCATCCCGCGCAGCCTGCGCGCCGGCATCGGCGCGCACATCTACGGTTGCGATGTGTGCCTTGAGGTTTGCCCGTGGAACCGGTTCGCGCAGGAGGGCCGTCGCCTGCTGCTCAGCGCCCGCTTCGACCTGCCGCAGCTCACGCTCCCGGACCTGCTCGCCCTGACGCCGGAATCCTTTGCGCAGGTTTTTCGCAAGACCGCCATCAAGCGCCTCAAGCTCGCGGGCCTGCTGCGCAATGCCTGCATCGTCGCGGGGAACTCAGGCGATGCGACGCTGCTGCCGACGCTCACGGGCCTCGCGCGGCATGCTTTGCCGCTCGTGCGCGCCCATGCCGTGTGGGCCGTGCGGCGGCTGGCTGGCGGGCGGGCGGAGACGCTGCTGAACGAAGCGCGGATCGCTGAGACCGATCCGGCGGTGCTGGCGGAGTACGTCGGCGAGGACTGACCCGTTGCTCACCCGGCGAACAGTTCCTTCATTCGCTGCGCGAAATTCGCGGGCGGGCGCACGGGCTTGCCGCTGCGATCGATGAAGGCGTGGAGGGTGTGGCCCGTCACGAGGAGTTCGTCGCCGCGGTAGATCTCATATTCGAGGCGGATGCGCAGCGCGGGCCGCTCGCGCAAGGTCGTCACCACGGTGACGGTGTCGTCGTAGACGGCGGGGCGGTGGTATTTCAGGCACGCCTCGAGCACGGGCAGCCGGAAGCCCTCGGCCTCCAGGCTGCGGTAGGGGATGCCCTGTTCCTTGAGCAGGTTCGTGCGACCGATTTCGAACCAGGGCAGGTAGCTGCCGTGGTAAACGATGCCCATCATGTCGGTCTCGGCGTAACGGACCGTAACCTGCGTACGGGAGGTGATCATGGTTTGGCGGGGAGTTCGAAGAGCTGGCGGGCGGAATCGCGCCAATCGTGGCGCCGCGCCCAGGTGCGGCCGGCCTCGCCGAGGCGGCGGCGCAGCGCGGGGTCAGTGATCAGGCGTGCGAAGGCGGCGGTGAGCCCGGCGGGATCATCGGGTGCGACCAGCAGCCCGGTCACATCCGGCACGACGGCTTCGCCCACGCCGCCGATGGCGTGAGCGACGACGGGCAGGCCGTGGGCCGCGGCCTCGAGATAGACGAGGCCAAAGCCCTCGACGCTCAGGCCATGGTTTATGCTCGTCATGGCAAAGATGTCCGCTTGGGCGTAGGCGTCCTCCAGCTGACGATCGTCGAGATCGTCGTGGAAGTGCACGGCGAAGTCCGCGGTTGTCGCGACCTGCCGAAGCTCCTGGGCGTAGCCGCTGCGTACGGCCCGGCCCACGATCGAGTATTCGATGCGGGCGCGCAGATCGGCCGGCAGCGCGATGAGCGCCAGCAGTGTCTGGAGCTGGCCTTTACGCGGATGAAGCCGACCGACGGTGAGGATGTGCACCTTGGCGCGGGGCGAGGGAGCGGCGGCCTTGGGCGCAGGGGCGGAGTCGGAGCGGACGGCGCCGGGCGTCAGGCACACCTTGGCGGCGGCTTCGGGAAAATGGCGGCAGAGGAGTTCGCGGGTGTATTGCGTCAGCGTGCCGACCCGGATGGCGTGCCCGATCAGCCGGCGCGTCAGCCAGCGGGTGAGGGGATTGCGGTGGAAGCGGAGGATTTCGGAACCGTGAAACGTGAGCGTGATCCGGCAGGGGCGGCAGGCCGGGATCCATTGCAGCGCCATCATCGCGAGCATCGGCCCGGGTTCGGCGAGCCAGACCGTCGCGGAGTGCAAGCGGCGGCGTTCACGCACGAGGGTGCGGGCGGTTGCCAGGACGCAGCGGAAATCGTGGGTCCCGCGGTGAGGCAGGCGGTGCACGACAAAGGGCCAGACCGGCTCCGCAGTGTCGGGCGGGCCGGCGGGGGCCCAAACCTCGACCGTCGCGCCCAAGGCGGCGGCGGCCCGGGCCATTTCCTCGGTGACCGTGGCGATTCCTCCCCGCCGGGGGTGGAATTCGTGGGTGAGGATGTGGATCGGAGCGGCGCTCATGCGCGGATCGTTGGACGGCGTCAGCCCTGTGGACGCAACGAGTTAGGGTTGGACGCCGCGTCGCCACTGGCAAGCGCGGCTTGCCTTGGGAACTTGATTCGCCTCCAGCGAATCAAGCCGAGACGAAAACCATCCAAGAATTGGGTTTGCATACATGCAGACCGTATCATTACAAGCATCGGACAATGCCAGATTCAGTTCAGCCCAGTCAGGGCAGCAATAAGCCATTTCCTTTAATCGCCAAACCGGTTGCACCGGAGGATGAGGCCGCCCTGCGTGAATCGTTGAAGCGTTGTTCCCCCTCTACCTTTGAGGCCGCGATCCAGTTTCGTAAGACTGGCAACCCCGAGCATTTACCCGCGGTCGTCATCGGTGTCATCGAGCGTTTCGTTGAACCAGACCTCCGGACGAAGCTGAAGGATGCGGACGATGATCTGCGGTTGATCGAAGATCTCGGCATCGATTCCCTGACGATGATGGAGATCGTCATTCTGGTCGAGGACGTCCTGCAGATGTCCATCAATAATGACGAGTTGCGCAATCTACGCACCGTGGGCGACGTGAAGACCTTCATCGACTGCAAGGTCCGTGGGCTGCCGCTGCCGAAGCCGACCAAGTTTCTGCCGATCGAGCACATTGCGGCGATGATGCCGATCCAGCCCCCCTTCCTCTTCCTTAATGAGGCCTCGGTGAGCTCGAGTGGCGCCAACGCCAAGTACAAGATCTCGGGCCAGGAATTTTTCCTGCAGGGCCATTTCAAGGACAACCCGGTGATGCCTGCCTCCATCATGCTTGAGGCGCTTGGTCAGCTTGCGGTGCTGTTCCTGCTCGAGGGACTCGCGCCCGAACCCGGCAAGGCCGTCAATCCGCAGATGATTTTCTTTACCGGCTGTGAGGGTGTGCGCGCTCACCGCGTCTGCAAGCCCGGTGACATCCTTACGCTCTCGATCAAACCGAAGCGTATGAAGATGCCGCTCGCCACGTTCGAGGGTTCGATCCGCGTCGGCCAGGAAAAGGCCGTGATCGCGGAGGAGATCACGCTTACGTTCGGTTTCATGGAAATCCCCGCGCAGCCGGCCGCCGTTAACGGTGCCGCCCACGCCGCCACTCCCGTGAGCGGCGAGACCACCCAGTCGTCGACGCTGCGCGTTGCGGCTAGTGCCTGATTCCGTCGAGCCGGTGCCGAATAGCGCCACCCGGTGGCGGTCCGTTTTGCGTGTGTCCCGCGTTGACCGGAGCCGATGAAATGCCTTCGCTTAGGGCATCATATGCTCCCAGCCGCCTTGCCGCCCGCCTGCGCGGCGAATCGGTCATAATCACCAACTCGCATGCCCAGAGTTTTCATCACCGGAATCGGCTTTATCACCAGTATCGGCAATGACGCGGTCACCGTCTCCGCGAGCCTGCGCGAGATGCGCCACGGGATGGAGCTGTACCCGCCGTTCCAGAAACCCGAGGTCCCGGTCAAGGTGGCTGCGCCCGTCAAGGGATTCCAGATGGACTCCACCGATCCGGAGGACTGGAGATTTCCCGATCGCTACACGATCAAGCGCGAGATCCTCCGCGGCATGGCGCCGCACGGCGTCTATGCGTGGTGCGCGATGCAGCAGGCGATCGAGGACGCAAAGCTGACCGAGGCCGATTGGTCCAACTCCCAGACCGGCCTGTACGCGGCGTCCGGCGGCTCGCCTCAGCTCATGGGCTACATGCTCAACCGCATGCACACCCAGGGCGTCATGCGCTGTTCGCCCCTCGGCATCGTCGCGTCGATCTCGGGCACCGTGAACTTCAACCTCGTCGCGCATTTCAAGATCCGCGGTTCCTCCTGCGGTTTCTCGTCGGCCTGCGCCTCCTCGTCGCATGCCCTCGGCTACGCCTACGACGACATCTTGCTCGGCCGTCAGCAGCGCATGTTCGTCGTCGGCGCCGAGGACGGCAACGTCGACAGCATCCTGCCCTTTGCCGGCATGCGCGCCCTGTCCCTCCAGAAGGATCCGGCCCTGGCCTCGCGGCCGTTTGACGCCGCGCGCGACGGATTCGTTGGCACCGGTGGCGGTGTCGTCCTGGTGCTCGAGTCGGAGGACGAGGTCGCCCGCCGCGGCGTCAAGCCCTACTGCGAGGTGACGGGGTGGGGCCAGGCCTCCGACGGACACAATGTGGCGATCTCGCACCCCGAGGGTCTCGGCCTGCAGGCAGCCATTGAACTGGCGCTCCGCAACAGCCGCACCGCGCCGGAGGAGGTCGACTACGTCAACGCGCACGCGACCTCGACGCCGATCGGCGACGTTTCGGAGCTGCGCGCCATGAAGAAGATTTTCCGCACCCCCGCGGCCCGCCCGGCCATCAGCAGCACCAAGGCCCTGACCGGCCACGGGCTGTCGCTGGCCGGCGCGATGGAGAGCGCGTTCTGCGCGCTCGCGATCCGCGAGGGATTCATGCCCGGCTCCGCGCACATCACGCGGCCCGACCCGGAATGCGAGGGCCTCAACATCATCCGTTCCACGCTGCCGGCGCAGCCGCAGGTCGTGCTGAACAACAGCAGCGGCTTCGGCGGCGCCAACGTATCGCTCGTCTTCCGACGGGCCGGCTGACGTGCCCGCCCCCTCCGTCCATCCTGCCCGCGCCGGCACCCGCCGTGCGCCGTGTCGCGTCCCCTAACGCATGTCGAAGCTTCGCATCCTCGTCCTCACGTCCAGCACCGGCGGCGGCCATGACGCCCGCGCCACGGCCTTCGCCGAATGGTGCTTCCAGCTCTACCGGCACGACGTGGACGTGCGGATCGAGCAGATGCTCGAGAAATCGTCCGGCTTCTATCGCTTCGGGGTGAACCTCTACAACCGCATCCAGAAAGGCGCGCCCTGGATGCACAAGATCTTCTACACGATCGTCGAGGCCCTGAGCTTCATCAACGCCCGCAAGGTCACCTTCGGCGGCGCGTATTACCTCGCGGTCCTCGACGAATACCAGCCGCACCTCGTCTTCAGTGTCCACGACTGCCTCAACCGCGGCTACTTCCAGCGCGCGCGCAAGCTCCTCGGTCCTGATCGCGTGCGCTGCGCCACCTATTGCGGCGCATTCTCGGGCGGCTGGGGCTACTCGCGCAACTGGATCGAGCCGACCGTGGACCTTTATTTCTCGCGCACGCCGACGGCCCGCGACTTTGCCGTCAAGAAGGGCATCCCGCCCGAGCGCACCCGCGTCCGCGGGTACCTCATGCGACCCCGGGCGCATCTCGAGACCGTCGGGCCCGCCGAGAAGGCGGCCTACCGCCTCAAAAAACTGGGGCTGCGCCCGGACCTGTTCACCGTGTTCCTCGCGACCGGCGGCAACGGCGCGCACAACCACTTCGACCTGCTGCCGGCGCTGGTCCGCCACGCCGACAAGTGCCAGGCCATCGTCATCTGCGGCCAGAACCGCGAGGCCTACAATGACCTCATCCACTGGCGCGCGAATCACCCCG
>CAZGJB010000171.1:0-7731 GCA_964526145.1 uncultured Opitutaceae bacterium | reverse complement strand
ACCGGCTTGCGGTCGGGGCGGGGGTTTGCAGGCTGCGCGCAACCCCCGCCCCCCCATGCTCACCTTGCCCCAGATCGAGGCTTACGACCGCGACGGCTACGTGCTCGTCCCGAATGTTTTCACACCGCAGGAAATCGAGATCCTGCTCGCGAATGTGACCAAGGACGGGAAGGCGACCCAGCATCAGTTCGCCCTCAAGGACGCCTCCGGTCTCGCGAGCAAGCTGTCGCTCTGGTCCGACGTGAGCGACGACGTGTTCGGCGCCGTCACCACGAGCCCGCGTATCGTCAACTCCGTGCGGCTGCTGCTGCGCGAGGATGTCTATCACTGGCACAGCAAGGTCATGCTCAAGGAGCCGCGCGTCGGCGGCGCCTGGGAATGGCACCAGGACTACGGCTACTGGTACAACGACGGCGTGCTCTACCCCCGGATGATCTCCTGCATGATCGCGCTCGATCCCGCGACGAAGGCCAATGGCTGCCTCAAGGTCGTACCCGGCTCCCACCTGCTCGGCCGCTTCGACCACGGCCGCGTCGGCGGCCAGGCGGGCGCCGACCAGGAGCGCGTGCAGGCCGCGATCGAGCGGTTGGGCGTGAAGTACTGCGAGGCGCCGGCCGGCAGCGCGCTGTTTTTCCACGGCAACACGTTCCACTCCTCGGAAGCCAATCTCTCGGAGAAACCCCGCCGCGCCTACATCTGCTGCTACAACGCGCTGTCGAACGTCCCGTACGGCGGCAAGGGCCACGGCAAACCGGTGCCGATCACGATGGCGCCGGACGATGCGATCCTGCGTTTCGCTGAAGCGGTGAGCGCGAATACCTAACCACGGAGGTTAACCACGAATAGACCCTCCTTCGCCAAGGCTACGGCGGGCAGGCACGAAAAGACACTAATCCGGAATCATGCAGGTGAACCACAGATGAACACGGATAAACACAGATTCTTAACTGATTTATCTATATCCAATCTGTGTGTATCTGCGTTCATCTGTGGTTTCCAATCTCCGTTCGATCAGGGGTTTTTCGCTGGCTCGGGTAGGGGGACGGATTGGTAGGCGCAGAGGCGCCAGGTGTTGGTTTCGCGGCGCCAGACGGCGAGGAAGCGCAGGGTGAAGGATACTGATTTTCCGCCGGCGGTCGCGCGCAGCTTGGCGCGGCCGGTCATGGTGGCGACGTCGTCGCTGATGCGGGCGATGTGCTGCTCCTCGTAATCGTAGGCTTCGTACTTCACGCGGACGGTCTTCACCGCCGCGAGGAAGTCGGCCTTGTTCTGCACCCGGCCGTCGGCGTGGCCGTAGCTCAGTGAGTCCGACAACAACGGCTCGAGCCGCGCGGCGTCGCCGGCGATGGTGGCCATGATGCGGGCGGTGTCGGCCGTCCGCACCTCCTCCTGGATGGAGGCCGCGGCCAACGGCGCGGCAAACAGGGCCAGGAACAGCAGGCAGGTCAGCGCGCGCATGGGTTCAGCGTTTGACCGGGTGCGGCCGGCCGGCGTCGTCGATGGCGACGTAGGTGAAGGTGCCGGAGGTGACGCGCACGTGGTTGTCGTTGGTGTAGTGCTGCACCCAAGCCTCGACGCAGATCTTCATCGAGGTCCGGCCGATCTTCAGCAATTGCGCGTAGCAGGTCACCGTGTCGCCCACCGCCACCGGGTTGAGGAACGACATGCCGTCGATCGCCACCGTCGTGACGCGGCTGCGGGCGGTGTTGCGCGCGAGCACGGCGCCGCCGAGGTCCATCTGGGACATCAGCCAGCCGCCGAAGATGTCGCCGTTGGCATTGGCATCGCCGGGCATGGCGAGGGTGCGCATGACGAGTTCGCCGTGCGGGGCGGTCGGGGTCGGGTCGCTCATGGCCGGGAGGCTAGGCGAGGGGAGCGGGGCGGAGCGAGTCGGAAGGTGGGAGCCTTACTTCGCCCGGTACCGCATCACCGGCGCGCGCTCGGCTTCGGTGGTCACGTAGATCTCGCGGGCGTCGGCCGAGAAGCAGACCGACTCCGCCTGCGGCAGCGTGACCGGTTGCAGGCGCTGCGGGGGTCGCGTGAGGGCGTCGGTCCAGGACTCGCCCGGCTGACGCGGGAAGACGAGCACGTCCATGTAGGTCAGCACGACCGCCGCCGAACCGTCGGCGGCGAAGTCCATGCCGACAGGCATGCCGGCCATGCGGCCCGGAGGGCCTTCGACGAGCACGCGCGGACCCGTCGGTTGCGGAATGTTCTCCACCTTGGTCAAAAACGCGGCGGCGGGCGATGCGCCAGCTTCCGTGGGTCGCAGCGGGAGCCGATATAGGCCAACCGGGTGCTCCCGCTTCGACAGCAGGTAAACGGCATTCTCGGCGGCATCCACGCTCACGGATTCGCAGTCGCGGGGTTGGTCGGCGTAGCGCACCGGGATCACCCAGGCAATGGGCACGGTGAGCTCGCGTCCGGGTGCGAGCGCGGCGGGATCGGGCTCGGCGATGACGTAGAGGCGGCAGTCGGTGCGCACCGCGCGGTTGTCGCCGGTGTCGGCGATCAGGAGATAGGCCTGCCCGTCGAGGGTGAACGAGGCGATGTCCTCCCAGTCGTAGTTGGTCGCGCCGGCGATGCGCACGCGGCCGCGGTCAGTGCCGTCGGCGCCGAGGGCGTAAACCACGGGCTCGCCGCCGCTGTCGTTGTGGGACCAGAGGAGGTTGGCGGCCCGGCGCGACGGGGCGAACCCGCTCGACTCGGTCAGGTCGGCCGCGCCCAGGTGTCCAACCGTGACGGGTTCGGACCACGCGGGTGCGGCGGGCGGCGTGGTGCAGCCGCAGAGCAGGACGAGCAGGGACAGCAGGAGGGCAAGGCGCATGGAGGAACCCGACTCTGCGGCGCGCCCCGGCCACGGCAAGCCGGACCACCCAGTTTGCCGTTGTTTTCGGCCCTTGGCTGCGGCATGGTGCCGGGCCTAATGCAAGCAGGTTTCCCCAATGCGTTCCGGCGTCTCGCGGAAGAGATCGGGCCGGTGGATGCCGTCGGCATCGAGGAGCGCGTCGCCAAGTACGCCACCCGCAGCATCAAGAAGGCCTCCAAGGTCGCGGGCCTCAAACTCGCGGTCTCGATGGTCGATCTCACCACCCTCGAGGGCAAGGACACGCCCGACAAGGTGGCGTCCCTTTGCCGCAAGGCGCTCAACCCGCACCCGGGCCTCGGCGCCCCCCAGGTCGCCGCCGTCTGCGTCTATCCCGCGATGGTGAAACACGCGCGCCGCGCGCTCGGCGAGGACACCGCAGTGCGCATCGCCTCGGTCGCCACGGCGTTCCCCTCGGGCCAGGCGCCGCTGCGCACGCGGCTGGCGGAGGTAAAGGCGGCGGTGGCCGACGGCGCCGACGAGATCGACATGGTCATCAACCGCGGTGCCTTTCTCGCCGGCGAATTCCAGCGCGTGCAGGACGAGATCGTGGCCGTGCGCGACACCTGCGGCGAGGCCACACTCAAGGTCATCCTGGAGGTGAGCGAGCTGGAGACCTTCGACAACATCCGCGCCGCCTCCTTCCTCGCCATGCGCGTGTTGCGGCCCGGAGATTTCATCAAGACCAGCACCGGCAAGACCTCGCTCAACGCCACGCTCGGCAACAACCAGGTCATGCTCGAGGCCATCCGCGACTTCTACCTCGCCACCGGCACGCCCATCGCGATGAAGCCCGCCGGCGGCATCCGCACGGCCAAGCAGGCGCTGCAGTTCCTCATCGCCGTCAAGGAGACGCTCGGCGACGCCTGGCTCAACAACGCCCGCTACCGTTTCGGCGCGTCGGGCCTGCTCAACGACCTCCTCCGCCAGCTCGAAAAGGAAAAGACCGGCGCCTACCAGGCCCCGTACTACTTCAGCGAAGCGGCCGAGAGTTACTAAATTTCAACCACAGATGAACACAGATATACACAGATTCAGACGGCATTGGATCTGTGCGCATCTGTGTTCATCTGTGGTTAATTATTACCATGCCCACTCTAGCTGACAAGAAACCCGCTCGTCCCACCCACCGCGCCCAGGGCCGGCCGGCGCCGGAGCTCATCTTTGGCGACCTCTGGGAATACGACCCCGCGCCCGAGACGGCCGATCCGAAGATCAAGCCGCGCTACGAGCTCTTCATCGGCGGGAAGTTCGTCCCGCCCGCCTCCGGGAAGTATTTCGACACCATCAACCCGGCCAACGAGACCAAGCTGGCCGAGATGGCGCTGGCCGGCGCCGACGATGTCGAGGCCGCCTACCGCGCCGCGCAGAAGGCGCAGGCCGGCGTCTGGGGCAAGATGCCCGGCAAGGAGCGCGCCAAGTACCTCTACCGCATCGCCCGCCTGCTGCAGGACCGCGCGCGCGAGTTCGCCGTCGCCGAGACGATGGACAACGGCAAGCCGATCAAGGAGACGCGCGATTTCGACGTCCCCATGGCGGCCGCGCATTTCTTCTACCACGCCGGCTGGGCCGACAAGCTCGCCTACATCGCCCCGGGCCGCCGCGTCGCCCCGCTGGGCATCGTGGGCCAGGTGATCCCGTGGAATTTCCCGCTGCTGATGATGTCGTGGAAACTCGCGCCCGCGCTGGCGATGGGCAACTGCGCCGTCATCAAGCCCGCGACCAACACGCCGCTCACGGCGCTGAAGCTCGCCGAGATCATCCAGGACGCCGGCCTCCCGCCGGGCGTCGTCAACATCCTCTCCGGCCCCGGCTCCACCGGCGGCCACATCATGGCCCACCCGCTGGCGGCCAAGATCGCGTTCACCGGCTCGACCGAGGTCGGCAAGGTCATCATGCGCTCCGTCGCCGGCACCGGGAAGCGCATGACGATGGAGCTCGGCGGCAAGGCCGCGAACATCGTCTTCGACGACGCCCCGCTCGACCAGGCCGTCGAGGGCATCGTCAACGGCATCTTCTTCAACCAGGGCCAGGTCTGCTGCGCCGGCTCGCGCCTGCTCGTGCACGAGCCCGTGGCCGATGCGGTCGTCGCCAAGCTGCGCCACCGCCTCAAGGTCCTGCGTGTCGGCGACCCGCTCGACAAGAACACCGACGTCGGCGCGATCGTCTCGCGCGACCAGCTTGAGACCGTGCGCGGCTACATCGACGCCGGGGTGCAGGAGGGCGCCAAGCTATGGCAGCCGCCGTGCCGCCTGCCGGCCAAGGGCTTCTTCCTGCCGCCGACGCTGTTCACCGGCGTGACGCAGAGCCACCGCATCGCCCGCGAGGAGATCTTCGGCCCCGTGCTCGCGATCATCACCTTCCGCACGGTCGACGAGGCGATCGAGAAGGCCAACAACACCGAGTACGGCCTGAGCGCCGGCGTGTGGACCGACAAGGGCTCGCGCATCCTGAAGATGTCGACCGAGCTCAAGGCCGGCGTCGTCTGGGCGAACACCTTCAACAAATTCGACCCGGCCTCGCCCTTCGGCGGCTACAAAGAATCCGGCTTCGGCCGCGAAGGCGGCCGCCAGGGCCTCCTCGACTACTGCAAACTGGTTTGAACCACAGATGAACGCAGATGCACACAGATATGACGGACCGCATGCGCAGCTGACGTTCGCGATCATCGGTTGCGCGATGGAAGTGCTCAATGAACTCGGATCAGGACTTAATGAGAAACCTTACGAGAATGCCTTGGTGGTGGAGTTCGGCTTGCGTGGGATTGCCTGTGCCCAGCAGCGGCGGTTTTCAGTGAGCTACAAAGGCGTCAATGTCGGGGATTATGTCCCTGATCTGATTGTCGACGACGCCGTGGTCGTCGACACCAAGGTCATCGAACGCATCACCGACATCGAGCGCGGCCAGATGCTGAATTACCTTCGTATCACCGGACTAAAGATCGGGCTGATCATCAATTGCAGACGCTCCAAGCTGGAGTGGGAACGGGTCATCCTCTGATCATCTGTGTGTATCTGTGCCCATCTGTGGTTAACTCCTTTTCCTGACTTACCTCATGGCTGAAACCAAATTCATCACTGCTCCGGTCAAATCGGACAAGATGCCTGCGGGCATTCCGTACATCATCGGGAACGAGGCGGCTGAGCGCTTCTGCTTCTACGGGATGCGGGCCATCCTCGTCATCTACATGACGCAGTACCTGCGCGACCGCACCGGGGCGCTGGCGCCGATGAGCGAGAACCAGGCGAACCAGTGGTACCACCTCTTCGTCGCGTCGAACTACTTCTTCCCCGCCATCGGCGCCATCATCGCGGATGCCTTCCTCGGCAAGTACCGCACGGTCTTCTGGCTGTCGCTGGTCTACTGCGCCGGCTGCCTCGCGCTCGCGCTCGACGACACGCGCCTCGGCCTGATCCTCGGCCTCGGGTTCATCGCCCTCGGCGCCGGCGGCATCAAGCCCTGTGTCGCCTCCAACGTCGGCGACCAGTTCGGCTCGAGCAACCAGCACCTGCTCTCGCGCGCCTTCGGCTGGTTCTACTTCTCGGTCAACTTCGGCTCGTTCTTCTCGATCCTGCTGACCCCGATCCTGCTGAAGGAATACGGCCCGAAGATCGCCTTCGGCGTGCCGGCCGTGCTGATGTTCATCGCCACCTTCATCTTCTGGGCGGGCCGGTACAAGTTCGTGCACATCCCGCCGGGCGGGAAGACCTTCCTCCGCGACACCTTCAACCGCGAGGGCTTCAAGACCATCGGCCGCGTCGCCATCATCTACGCCTTCGTGGCGGTGTTCTGGTCGCTCTGGGACCAGAGCGGCGGCGAGTGGGTGCTGCAGGCGGAGAAGATGAACCTCAACTTCCTCGGCATCAACTGGCTCTCCTCGCAGATCCAGGCGGTGAACGGCATCATGATCTTGGCCTTCATCCCGCTGTTCCAGTACGTCGTCTACCCGGCGATCAACCACGTCTGGAAACTCACGCCGCTGCGCAAGATCGGCCTGGGCATCTTCACCATCGGCGTGGCGTTCCTGATCAGCGCGTGGATCGAGTCGCAGATCACGGCCGGCCTCAAGCCCAGCATCGGCTGGCAGTTGCCCGCGTACGTGCTGCTCTCCGCCGGCGAGGTCATGACCTCCATCACCGCCTTGGAATTCGCCTACACCCAGGCCCCGAAGCACATGAAGGCCATCATGCAGGCGCTGTACCTCCTCTCGATCTCGGCCGGCAACGCCTTCACCGCCCTCGTGCACTGGTTCATCGCCAATCCCGACGGCACCACCAAGCTGCACGGGGCGAATTTCTACATCTTCTTCGCCGTGCTCTCCATGGTCGCCGCCATCGTCTTCGCCTTCGTCGCCCTCCGCTACAAGGAAGTCTCCCACCTGCAGGACGAATCGGCCGCCCCCGCGACCTGAGCCCGTCCCTCCCCGCCATGTCCCGCCTGCCCATCACCAAAACACCCAAGGTCTACGTCGGCGGCGCCTTCATCCGTTCCGAGAGCGCCCGCACGTTCCCGCTCCAGGATGCCGCCGGCAATTTCTTCGCCAACATCCCGCAGTGCTCGCGCAAGGATCTGCGTAACGCCGTCGAGGCCGCCGCCAAGGCCGGCCCCGGCTGGGCGAAGCGCACGCCCTACAACCGCGGGCAGATCATCTACCGCCTCGGCGAGATGCTCGAGGCGCGCCAGGCCGACATGGCCGACGCCCTCGCCGTGGGCGGCGCGACCAAGGCGGCCGCGCGCAAGGAGATCGCCGCGACGATCGACCGCCTGATCTACTATGCCGGCTGGGCCGACAAGTACGCGCAGCTCCTGGGCAGCGTGAACCCGGTGGCGGCGCCGTATTTCAACTTCACCGTCACCGAGCCGAT
>CAZGJB010000170.1:0-7757 GCA_964526145.1 uncultured Opitutaceae bacterium | reverse complement strand
TCGCGACGGCATCCAGACCGTCGCCCCGGCCAGCCACTCGTGGCTCGGTCGCGTCACGATCAAGGACCGGCCCGACAGCCAGGAGGAGGTCTCCGTGCACGTGGACCAGCAGGCGCAGGGCTTCGCCGCCGCCTTCGTGCTCAACCGCGCCCAGGGCGCCGCACGCCAGGAAGTCCTTTACGCCGGTCTGCCCGACGGCACGACGCTCTCGTTCGAACGCTGGATCGCACGCGAGGCCGTGGACGTCACCGAGGCGACCCAAGGATTCCTTCGCATCATCAACGAGCAGTTCGCCGCCATGAAGCACAATTGCCGCGGCTGGCGCGACGTCGCCACGCCCGATGGCACGACGCGGTTCGAGGGCTTCGTCAGCGCCGATCCGCAGAGCGACATCGTCCGCACCTACGACCACCCGGCCTGGCTCAATGTCGACGGCCGCCTCGGCCTCGTTTTCCAAGGCTCGGGCGAAACCGTCTACCACAACCGCCATTACTTCAACCCGTGGTGGGCCACCGCAGACGACCTGACCGTGAGTCGCCTCGCCGACCCGCGCCGCGTCGCCGCGGGCAAGGTCATCACCGAACTCGCCGCGTTGATCGTGCCGGACCAGTCCGCCGCGGCCACCGCGCGTTCGCAGCTCGTACGCTTGCGCGCCCCGGCCGGTTGCGCCGCCCTCATCGGCCGCGGGCACCTCGCCGCCGCGAATTTCAGCGCCAAAGTGGTGGTTGCCCGATTGCAGGCGAAGCTCGACCCGCAATCGCCGATCCCGGTCTTCGCCGGCGTGGCCCGGATTGTCAGTCAGGCCGCGACCTACACCCTGACCCTCCAGCCCGGCCACGCCACGCTGCTGAAGGCCGACGCCCAGGTCACGGTCACGGGTGAGTTGGAAATCACCTCCGCCGGCAAGACCCTCATCGCCCACAACCCCGGCAAAGCCGACGCCACGGTCACAATCGGCAGCAAGACCACCAAACTCCGCCCCGGCCAGACCGTGAAGCTCTTGTGATCCGAATAGGTGCAAAAATCCACCGTCGCTAAGGTTATGCAAAGGCAGTTCAACGCGGAGGACGCGGAGTGCGCGGAGAGAATTCGGTCTCTGCGTTCTCCGCGCCCTCCGCGTTTCAATTTTTGTCGGTTCATTTCCCCATGAAAACGCTGCTCTGCAAGGCGGACTATCTGAACGGAATTGCCAAAAGCCGTGATCGGCGGATGGCCTGGTGGCGGGAGGCCCGGTTCGGGATGTTCATCCACTACGGCCTCTATTCGCAGATCGGCCGCAATGAGTGGGCCCAGGTCATGGAGAACATGCCGGTGAAGGAATATGAGAAGCTCGCGCGCACCTTCGCGCCCAAGCCCGGCGCGCCGCGCGAGTGGGCGAAACTGGCCAAGCGCGCCGGCATGAAGTACATGGTCATGACCACGCGCCACCACGAGGGTTTCAGCCTCTGGGACTCGAAGGCGAACCCCTACAATTCGGTCAATTTCGGCCCCAAGCGCGACATCGTGCGCGAGTTTGTCGACGCCTGCCACGAGTTCGGTCTGCGCATCGGCTTCTATTCGTCGCTGATGGACTGGCACCATCCCGATGCCTGGCGCTGCACGTTCGACAGCGCGGCCCGCCAGCGCTTCAATCGCTACATCGAGGCGCTCAACACCGAGCTGCTCACGCAGTACGGCAAGATCGACATTCTCTGGTACGACGTCGCCGAGCCGCTGGAATCCCACGAGGGTTGGAACTCGCTCGAGATGAACCAGCGCCTGCGGGCCCTGCAGCCCCACCTCATCATCAACAACCGCAGCCGCCTGCCCGAGGATTTCTGCACGCCCGAGGAGCACATCAAGGCCGAGGAAACCGACTGGGAGGCCTGCATGACCTTCAACGGCATCAGCTGGGGCTACGTCGATTCCGCCCAGGCCCGGCCGTATTCGTACAACGCCCAGCGCATCCTCAAGATGCTCAACACGTGCTGCCGGCTGGGCGGCAACCTTCTGCTCAACATCGGCCCGGCGCCCGACGGCTCCGTGCCCCCGGAAGCCGTGGAGCCGCTTTCGACGGTCGGCGACTGGCTCAAGGAAAACGGCCGCGCGGTCTACGGCCGCCTAAACAAGGACATCAAGCTCTGCGGCGGCAACGGGGGCAGTGACATCTCCAGCAACGGCAAAAGCATCTTCCTCTGGTACTGGCTCTGGCCGAAGTCCGGCACGATGAGCGTCGGCGGCTACCTGAACAAGCCCAAGGCCGTGCGCTTCCTAAAAGACGGCCGGCCCATCAAATTCGAACACGACGGCCGCCGCGTGATCCTCAAGGACCTCCCGCGCGAGCCGTTGGACCAGACCGCCGGCGTCACCGTCGTTGAGATGATCTTCGACCCCGCCCCCAACTACGTCTTCGCCAACCGCTACCCGCAACTCCACGGCGGGAAGTCGTACGACTAAGGGCATCACTTCCGCGGGAGTGCTTTCACCATCTTGGTGAAATCCTGCAGACCGAAGACGAAGCCGGAGTTGATGGCCACGCGCCACAGGGCCTGGCGTTTTTCCAGCTCAAGCCGGGCGGTCTCGCCGTTTTCCACGGCGGTCACCGCCTCAGCAATGGTCGAGCACATGACGCCATAGCGGCCCATGTCCACCATGCCGCCCGGCGACATCAGGAGGCACCAATTGATGGCAAAGCCGATGTAGACGAGATGGTTCACGCCCGTCGCGCGACAAACGGCCGCGAGCTGGTGGCCGTCCTCCGCGATGTACTCGTCGCCCACCGGCATCGCCGGCGGGGCGAAATCGAGGAACTTCCAGCCGGCATCCACGTCGGGCCGGTTGCGTGCACCGACGAAGACGTTGTCGCCCCGGAACTTCTCCAGTTTCTCGTACACGGGATCCTTGGCGACACCGGCATACTTGGGCGACGGTCCGGCCAGCTTGACGGCCTTCTGGTAGCCCGGCAGGTGCGAGTAGTAGTCGCGTCCGCCCACGACATGAAACACCGGCAACGTCGAGGCCCGCACGGCGGTCAGCAGCGGCGGGAACACCTCGGACAGAATCCTCAGCGCGCGCGGATGATACTCCACGCAGCGCCGCCAGCCCGGCCACTGCTCCATCGAGCCCGCCTCCCAGGCGTGCATGATGACAAGGGCGGTGTGCTCGGGCGCGATCTCGATGTCGGCCTTCTTCCAGCCGCCATACCCCTCGGCCGGAATGGCACGCGTGTAGTCGGCATCAAACTGCTGGTAGTAGGTGGCAGGAATTTTGACGGGGGGCATGGGGAAGGTGTCAGCCCACTTTGGGCCTTGATACGCGCCAGAGCAAACCGGCGATTCCGAACAGGAGCAGTCCGGCCACGGCGTTGACGGTAGCTGAAGCGGGCGGACGCGCCGGCAGGAACCAGCAGCACAGGAGCACCGCCCCCAGGAGGGCGGAGACCCAGGCCAGCATGGCGTAGTCGCGCAACCCGCCGACGGGCACCGGGCCGTCCGGCACGGGCGTCCGCAGGTCGCGGTCGAGCTGGATGGCCTTCTGGCTCTTCGGGTCGTCGGCGCGGTACCAGTAGGCCGACACCACAAACACGACCGTCGAAGCGATCACGGCGCTGAAGACGTTGCGCGGATAGGCGTGCTCCGGCCAGATATCGATGACGAAGAGGCCGATCGACAGCGTGAAGGCCGCCGTGCACGACGCGATGCCCGACCACCAGGGCGTCCTGCGGTACACCAGCCCGAGCAGCACCGGCATCATGAACGCCGGGCCAACCATCGAGTAGTACTTGAGGCCGAAATCGAAGGCGCCGCCGAGTTTCGAGATCACGAAAGACATCGCGACGCCGGCCACGCCGACGACCAGCATGGTGAACTGCGCGACGCGCAGCTGGTGGTGATCCGAGGCCTCGCCGAAGCCGCAGCGCCGGCGCAGCGGCACATAGACGTCCTTCGTCGTCGCCGCCGCCAGCCAGTTGAAGGCATCGTTGGCCTGGCCCAGCGTCGCCGAGAGGATCGCCGCCACCACGAAGCCGATCATGCCGTGCGGCAGCAGCAGCATCGCGAGGCTTACGAACGAGGCCTCCTCCGGCGCCTGCAGGTTGGGCCAGAGCACGGCCATGTCGGGGAAGATCAGCTTCGCCGCCATCACCGGGAGCACCCAGAGCAGCGGACCGAAGAGCGACAGCCACGCGCACAGGAACGCCATCTTCCGTGCATCGCGCTCGCTCGCCACGCTGTTGTACCGCTGGACGAGGTGCCAGGCGACATTGTAGCCGAGGAAGACGCTGACGATGTACGCGCTCATGAACGCCGGGTTCACCGGCTGGCCACTCGGGATCAGGTACTCCCGCGGCAGGTCGGAGAACACCCGCTCGATGCCCGCCAGCAACCCGCCGCCGTTGCCCACGTAGGTCAGCGAGATCGGGAAGATGAGCAGCGACATCACCAAGATGATCACACCCTGCACCGCGTCGGACAGCACCGCCGCCCACAGCCCGCCGATCACGCTGTAGAGGATCATCACCACGCCCACGCTCAGCATGCAGAGCTGCAGGCCGGTGAGCTCAAAGCCTAGCAGGTGGAAGACTTCGCGGTCCAAACCCAACGCCGCCGACACGAAGATGCACAGGATGTACAGCCCCTGCGCGATGCCGAGGATCTGCGGCACGATGGCCGTGACCGTGTAGAAATACGTCGTCGACGGTGAATACCGCTTCGTCAGGAACTCGAGGGGCGCCGTGATCCGCACCCGCCGCCAGGCCGGGCCGAAGTACCACGCGCCGGCGAGATAGGCCCAGAACGCCGAGGTGAACAGGATGAGCGCGCCGGAGCCGTGCTTGTAGGTGTAGCCGGCGGCCGCCACGAACATGAAGGCCGAGAAGCCCGACACCCAGTTCGACACGCCCGCCATGAACCACGGCACCTGGCCCCCGGCCTTGAAGAAGTCGTCCGTGCCCTTGTTCTTCTTGGCCGAATAAAAGCCGACCCAGATGACGATGGCGAAATACAGCGCGATCAGGCCGTAATCATAGGCGTTGACACTGGTGAGCTGCGGCAAGGCTGCCGTCATACGCTCACCTCCGGCAGCGCGCCCTCGTGCAACGCGATGCGCGCCCGAACCGCCCGGCCGCCATGCGTGCCTTCAACGCGCCAGCCGCCCGCCTCCGCGGTGACCGTCAGCTTTGCCGCGGCCCCACCCGGCGTCGCCGCCGCCACCGTCAGCACCGTGTGCGTCTTCGCGGCCGCGCTCTCGATCTCCGCAAACTCCTGCACGCTGGCCGCCGAGGTCTGGTACGGACCCGGGTTGGCCGGGAACTCCATCCGACCGGTCCGCACCACGAGCGGCCCGGCGCCGTGCGCCGTGGCGGTCAGGGTGGCCAACGGTCGCGTGATCGTGAAACCCGCCCCCGCCGCCGCCACCGTGCCGTGGCCGTCGTCGTTGAAAAGCTGGTAGCGCACTTGCACCGGCGTCACGGCGTCGAGTTGCACCCGGTCGAGCACGAGCAGGACATCCGGCTTGAGATAGATGAGCGTGCGCTCGACCAATCGCACCGCCGGGTTGACGAGCGCATAGGCCTCGGTCGCGTCGCTCGTTACCGTCATCCAGCCCGGCTCATGGCGGAACGCCGTGACGCGCGCCTCGGCCCAAGATGAGTTCGTGCCCTCGCTGCCGTCGTGATATTGATGGCCCTGGCCCCCGATGAGCACGGCCGAATGCGCCTCGGTGAAACGCAGGCGCCACTTCGGCACCATGGTGCTGTAGCCACCACCGTAGGGATCATGGAAGAAGCGCTCGCCATGGACCTTGAAGAGCACGCTGTTGCGGTCGGCATGCTCGTGATTGGCCGGCCCACCGCTGCGCAGCGCCACCACGCCGTCGGCCGCCGTCCAGCCGGAGCGCGAGATGACCAGGTCGTTGCTCAGGCGCACATCGTTCAGCTCCGGCCCCGGCGGCGTGCCCGCTGCCTCCGGTCGGCACCAGATGGCGGCCGGCCAGTGACCGAGGCCGCCGATGTGGCGCACCACATAATCCGAGACCGGATCCTGGTGCACCCGTCCGACCCAGGCGGCCACCGTCGTATCCACCGCCCCGGCGTCGCCGAAGTTCACGGCCTCCTTGGGATTCTGCTGCGTCGGCATGGTCATGCTGAGCGCGTAGCGGACCGTGCCCGGGTAATTGATGAGATTGCGATCGTCGATGCCGAGCCGGCGGTACAGGGCCTCGGCGAACAGGATCAAGTGCATCGTCGTGTAGCCCCAGTAGCCCACGCCCTCGTCATAGGAACCGTCGGTGCCGTACATCTGCGCGAACGCCCGCGCGCTTTGGCGCGCCAGCTCGAGCCACTTGCCGGCCTCGGGATGCCGGCCATGGAAATGGATCGCGGCATAACCCAGGCCGCAGATCGGGATCACCTTGAGGTTCGTGCTGTTCAGGATCAGCGGCCAGCGCGCCATGTTGATCTTGAACGGCATCTTCTCCTTCGGATCCTGCGTCCACCCGCGCACCCGGTCCGGGTGCTTCATGCCATAGAGCGTGGTGAAGCACGCCGGCGCGCCCTTGCGGATGATGCTGTCCTCGACCAGCGCCCGATCCTCGGAGGTCACTTGGTCGCCGAGCCAGTCGAGCGCCAGCACGCAGGCGATCGTCGCCTCGGGAGCGCGCTGCAGGCCGATCGTCTTGCTCCCGGCTTCGAGGAAATAGTCCCAGCGCTGGTACTCGCACAGGCGCCGCAGCGCGAGCTTCGCGATCGCCAGTTGCGCGGGGTCGCCGGTGACGGCGTAGGCAAAGGCCGCCTGCTCCAGGTGCATGCGCACCTTGGCCATGTCGTACATGAGGTTCTCCAGCCGCACCTCCTCGCGGAGAAACTTTTCCCGCGCCGGCAGATCGGCCGGAAACACGGTGGCGCGGAGCTCGGCGAAACGCGGCGAGTCCAGATTGGCACGGATCCGGGGCAGGTCGGAGCCGTCGAACAACAGCGAGGAGGCGGGCGAGGACATGGGTGAAAGCAGCCGAGCGATGGAGCCTAGGGAAAGAGACGAACGGCTGTAACCAATTGGTTACTCGAAACGCCGGCCGGGTGTCATTCCTAAAGTAGGCGCCACCGGCTTACCGCGTCTCGCCGTGATACCGCGCGATCGCCACCGCCGCGTAGCTGCCGATCTCGTCGCCGAGGATCGCGGGCACGACGCGGCAGTCACGCGCGCTGTCGGGCAGGGCCTCGCGGGCGATGACCGCCTGCATGGCCGGCGCAATGAACCGTTCGCAGCGCTGGTAGATGCTGCCGATGACGATCCTCTCGGGGTTGAGGACATCGATGAACACCGCCAGCGCCTCGCCGAGCCGCTCCCCCACCTCCCGCCAGAGCGCAAGGGCCAGGGCATCGCCGGCCGCCGCCGCCTCGCCGACCACGCGGGCCGTGAGTTGGTCGGCCGGCAGACCCTTGAGCGTGCTCGCACCCGCAAACGCGGTCACCCGCTGCCGCGCGATCTGCGCGATACCACCACCGGAACAGAAACCCTCGAACGACCCGGCCTTGCCGTATCCCACCGGCCCACTGGCCGCCAGGCGCACGTGCCCGACCTCGCCGGCATTGCCGGTGACACCCTCGTAAAGACGCCCGTCCAGGATCAGGCCCGCACCCATGCCGGTGCCCATGGTGAGGAACATCATGCTCTGGCAGCCGCGGCCGGCCCCGAACTGCCATTCGGCGAGCGCACAGGCATTGGCGTCATTCATGAGGAAGGCCCGACCGCCGAAGCGCTTGGTCAGCTCAGCGCAGATCG
>CAZGJB010000169.1:0-7798 GCA_964526145.1 uncultured Opitutaceae bacterium | reverse complement strand
CCTCCCTTTCACGCCTCCACGTCGCCCATGCACGTCTCCACGAGCCGCGCGGTGGCAATCCACGGATGATCCGTGGGCACGATGCGCTTCGAGCCAGCGGCCTTGGCCAGCGGGATCGGGACGCACTGGTTGCCCTTGATGCCGACCATGACGTTGTACTTGTGCTGGGCGAGCAGCTCGCCGGCTTTCGTTCCGAGGCGCGTGCAAAGCAGACGATCGAACGCCGTGGGCGGCCCGCCGCGCTGGACGTGACCCAGCGAGGTGACGCGCGCCTCGACCCCGGTGAGCTGCTGCAGCCGCCGCGCCAGGCGGCTGGCGACCGGTTCGTGCACGAGATGAATCTCGCCCTCGGTCTTGCTGTGAATGGTCCTGGGCACGCCCTGGTCGGGATCGGCCGGCTTGTCCTTCCCCTTGCTCTTGCCCTTCGCCTCGATCTTGGCGCGGGCCTTGGCCTGCTCGACGGTCTGGATGCCCTCGGCGGCGGCGATGATGGAGAACCGCTTGCCCGAGCGCTGGCGGCGCAGGAGACTGTGGGCCACGACCTCGAGGTCGTAGGGAATTTCCGGGATGAGAATGACATCCGCGCCGCCGGAGATGCCGGCGCCGAGACAGAGCCAACCCGCGGAGTGGCCCATGATCTCACAAACGATGATGCGGTGGTGACTCGTGGCCGTGGTGTGCAGGCGGTCGATCGCCTCGGTGGCGATGGACATGGCGGAATCGAAGCCAAAGGTGATGTCGGTCTCGGCCACGTCGTTGTCGATCGTCTTGGGCAGCGTGAGGACGTTGATCCCGCCCTTCTCGTGCAGCCGGAGGGCGTTTTTCTGCGTGCCGTTGCCGCCGAGGCAGACGAGGCAATCGAGGTTGAGCTTCCGGTAATTGCTCACGGCGACCTCGGTCATGTCCATGACCTGCCCGCCCATGGGCATCTTGTGGGGCTTGTCGCGACTGCTGCCGAGGAACGTGCCGCCTTGGGCGAGAATGCCGCTGACGAGGGGGTTGTCGATGGGAGTGCAGCGGTTCTCGACGAGCCCGCGGAAACCGTCGTGGATGCCGATGACCTTGATGCCGTAGTGCATGGCGGCCTTGGCCACGCCCCGGATCACCGCATTGAGGCCCGGGCAGTCGCCGCCCGCCGTGAGGATGCCAATCGTGCCGCTGGATTTACGAGCCATGCCGACAGCTTGAGGCCCGACCGGGCGCCTGCCGAGCCTGAGTTTGTGACGAAACCGTCACAGGGCGTACGCCTCTCGCAGCTCAGCCGGCGAAGGTGTTGATGGAAGCGATCACGTGCGCCACCTGGGCATCGGTCAACTCGGGGAAGATCGGCAGGCTCACGCAGGATTCACTGACGCGCTCGGCGATCGGGAGCGTGCCCTTGGCCTGCCCGAGGGACGCGTAGCACTTTTGCAGGTGTAACGGCACGGGATAGATCAGGTCGGTGCCGACCTCACACTTCGCCAGGTGCTCGCGCAGGGCATCGCGACGCGGATGGCGGATCGTGAACTGATGGAAGACCGATTTCCCGTAAGCGGGCTGGCCGGGCAACTGAACGCCGGCGAGCTTGATGCCGCTGAGATAGGCCGCGGCGATCGCCTGGCGCCGGGCGGTCCACGTGGCGAGGTGCGGGAGCTTCACGTTGAGGAGCGCGCCCTGGAAGCCGTCCATGCGGAAGTTGCCGCCGATGATGTCGTGGTAGTAACGGCGATCCGAGCCATGCACGCGGATGTGGCGGGCCCGCGTGTGCAGTTCCTCGCGCCGCGACACCAGCGCCCCACCCTCGCCGCAGCCGCCGAGGTTCTTGGTCGGGTAGAAACTGAACGTGCCCACGTCGCCGATCAGGCCGACGGGCGTGCCCTGGTACTTCGCGCCCACGGCCTGGGCGCAGTCCTCGATGACGAACAGGTTGTGCTTCCGCGCCACCGCCATGATCTCGTCCATGCGCGCGGGTTGCCCGAACAGGTGCACCACGATGATGCCCTTGGTCCGCGGGGTGACCGCGGCCGCGATCTTGGCGGGATCGATGTTGTACGTCGCCTCGTCGATATCGACGAAGACCGGCTTCGCCCCGACGTAGCTGATGCCCCAGGCCGACGAGATGAACGTGAACGGCGTGGTGATGATCTCGTCGCCCGGGCCGAAGCCCGCCAGCATGCAGGCCACGTGCAGCGGCGCCGTGCCGCTGTTCATTCCGAGGGCGCGCGGGTAGCCGAGGATCGCGGCGAAGCTCTTCTCGAAATCCTCCACATCCTTGCCGAGGCAGAAGCGCGTGGCGTCGTAAGTGGCGGTAAGCGCCGCCAGGGCTTCCGTGCGGATGGCCTTGTGCTGCAGGCCGAGATCGAGGAACGGGACTTTCATGTTGTCAGCGATTTACGCTGATCCCCGACCGCAGGACAAAAAGAATCGGCAGAATGCCAGGGCGGACCGTTCGGCATTGCGGTCATTGGGTAGCGCCCGGCCTCCGGACGGGCGGAGCGGCATTCGCATGCGGGTAACCAATCGCCCGTCCGGAGGCCGGGCGCTACCCACAAGCCAATTCAATCCAGCTTCTTGACCAGCGCCTCGACCAGTGCATCCAAGCCGGGCGTCTTCGCGGCGAAATCGACCGGGATGCCGACCTGCTTCATGGTCGCCGATGTCTGCGGCCCGATGCTGCCGGCGAGTGGGCGCTTTGAGCCAGGGCCGAGCGCGAGGGCGGCGGCCTGGTCGGCGAACGATTGCACGGCCGATGAACTGGCGAAGAGGATCGCGTCCGCTCCGCGCTGGCGGAAATCCTCCGCCGCCGGGTCGTTCTTCAGGTCGGTCTTCTCGGTCTTGTAGACCTGAAGCTGGTCAACGATCGCGCTGGCGGCCTCAAGCGCCTTGACGAGGGTGTCGCGGTTGAGGTTGCCGGTGACCGCGAGGACCTTCGCGTTGTCGAGACTGCCCGTGGCAATCATCGCCTTGGCCAGCGCCTCGGCGGTCGCTTCCTTGGGCTGGCATTCGACCTTGAGATGCAGGTCGGCGATGCCGCGGGCGGTCGCCTCCCCGACGCAGGCAAAGCGCAGCAGGCCGAGCGAGCGGATGTCCTCAAACAACCGGAAGAACTCCTCGAAGAAAAAGCGCACGCCGTTGGGGCTCGTGAACACGATCCAGTCATAGCCGCCGAGCTCGAGCATGACGTCCGCGAGGTTGTGCTTGGAAATCTCACGCGTGACCTGGATCAGCGGCAGCTCGATCACCTCGGCACCCAGGGCATTGAGCTTGGCGGACAGCTCCGAGGCCTGGTCCTTGGCGCGGGTGATGGCGATACGGCGGCCGGCTAGGGCCTGGGCGTCGCGACTCATGGCAGGGCAAGCTCCTTGAGGATGCGCGTGGCCGTCGCCGCAGGCTCAGCGTAGTCGGCGTCGGTCAGCGGCAGCGCCTTGCGGCCGGTCTTTTCGTGGAAGAAGTAAAGCGTCCCGGGCGTCGCATGCGCGCCGAACGCCGTGTGGCAGCCACCACCGAGCTGGTTCTGCAGGGCGCGCTCGACGGCCAGGGCCCGGGCCGTGGCGGCGTCGAAGTGCGGGGCGTAGCGCGCGACGTCGGCAACGCGGCACTGGATCGCGATGGCGCCCTGCCCGACCGCCGGCACCATCTCGGTGTGGGCAAACGGGAGGAACTTGAGGCCGGGCCAGCCGGTGATGCCGAGGCGCTTCATGCCCGCGGCTGCGAGGATCGTGCCGTCGGCGAGGTGCTGCTCGGCGATCTTCTTGAGCCGCGTGTCCACGTTGCCGCGGATCTCGCAGAACTCGATGCCGGGATAAATGGCCGCGACCTGGAGGCGGCGGCGCGGGCTGCCCGTGGCGATTTTGCGCGGGGCGGACAATTCCTCGCGCAGGACGAGCACATCGCGCGTGTCGGCGCGCGGCAGGTAGCCGGCGATGGCGAGGCCGGCGGGCATCTCGCCCGGCAGGTCCTTGCTGCTATGGACGGCGATGTCGGCCCCGCCCTGCAGGAGGGTGTGCTCGAGCTCGCTCGTGAAGAGGCCCTTGCCGCCTTTTTTCTCGAGGGACCATTCCGTCTGCCGGTCACCCGCGGTGACGATCTTCAGGAGCTCCACCTCGACGCCAAGGGCGCGGCTGAGCAGGTCGGCCACCATGTTGCTCTGGGCGAGCGCGAGGGGGCTTTTGCGGGTGGCGAGGATGATCTTGGCGGAGGGCACGTTGGGAAGGTAGCAAGCCGGGGGCTGAAAACAAGATTCGGCACACCCGGAATTTCCGGAGGTGCCGAATCGTCAGGAACCGTTCAGGTGAATCAGGCGTAGGAGGCCTGGACGCCCTTGATGTTCTTCTTGGTCATCCAGGGCATCATGCCGCGGAGGTAGGTGCCGGTCTTCTCGATCTGGTGCTTCTCGCCCTTGGCGAGGAGGGCGTTGTACTTCTTCAGGCCGCCCTTGTACTCCTTCACCCACTCGCGGGTGAACTGGCCGGTCTGGATCTCCTTCAGGATCTTCTTCATCTCGGCCTTGGTCTGCTTGTTCACGACGCGCGGGCCGCGGGTGATGTCGCCGTACTTGGCGGTCTCGGAGATCGAGAAGCGCATGCCGGCAATGCCGGACTCGTACATGAGGTCGCAGATGAGCTTCAGCTCATGGAGGCACTCGAAGTAGGCCATCTCGGGCTGGTAGCCGGCCTCGACGAGGGTCTCGAAGCCCGCCTGCACGAGGGCGGAGGCGCCGCCGCAGAGGACGGCCTGCTCGCCGAAGAGGTCGGTCTCGCACTCTTCCTTGAAAGTGGTCTGGAGGACGCCGGCCTTGGTCGAGCCGATGCCCTTGGCCCAGGCGAGGGCGATCTTCTTCGCCTGCTTGGACTTGTCCTGGTACACGGCGATGAGTGCCGGCATGCCCTTGCCCTCGACGTAGAGGCGGCGAACCATGTGGCCCGGGCCCTTGGGGGCGACCATGATGACGTCGATGTCCTTGGTGGGCTTGATGAGGCCGAAGTGGACGGCGAGGCCGTGGGAGAAGATGAGGCACTTGCCCTTGGTCAGGTTCGGCAGGATGTCCTTCTGGTAGACATCGGCCTGCTTCATGTCGGGGAGCGCGACCATGATGACATCGGCGCGGCGGACGGCCTCGGCGGTGTCATAGACCTTGAGGCCGTGCTGCTGCGCCACCGCCCGCGACTTGCTGCCGGGATAGAGGCCGATGATGACCTTGCAGCCGCTCTCCTTGAGATTGAGCGCGTGCGCGTGGCCTTGGGACCCGTAGCCGAGGATGGCGAGGGTCTTGTTTTTGAACACGCCGAGATCGGCGTCTTTTTCGGTGTAGACTTTGGCGGGCATGGTGGAGGGGGAAAGGGAGAGTTGGTTTATGTGGAAATCAGGAACTCAGGAACCGACGGATTGGGTATTTTCCTGCTTTCCAGCTTTCCACATGAATGGGTTTGGTCGGGATGTTCCTTATCAGCGTTTGAGGGCGAGGCGGCCGGCGCGGGCGAGTTCGATGATGCCGAAGGGCTCGAGGAGGCCGAGGAAAGCGTTCACCTTGTCCTCCTCGCCCGTGCACTCGATCACGAGGTAATCCTGGGCGAGGTGCACGATCTTGGCGCGGAAGATGTCCTTGATCTGCAGGATCTCGGGTCGCGTGTGCGAATCGGCCTTCACCTTGACCAGCACCAGCTCGCGGCTGACGGCGGAACCGTCCGTGAAATCGATGACCTCAACGACGTTGATCAGCTTGCGGAGCTGCTTGATGCAGAGGTCCAGCGAATGGTCGTCACCCTTGAGGACCACCGTGATGCGGGACAGCGAGGCGTCGTGGGTCGGCGCGACGTTGAGCGAGTCGATGTTGAAGCCGCGGCCGGAAAACATGCCGGCCACGCGCGCCAAAACGCCGAACTTGTTCTCAACGAGAACGGATATCGTGTGTCGCATGGTGTGAGAGGTGAATGGAGGAGAGGTGGTGGACGCCGAGGGACTCGAACCCCCGACCCCCTCGGTGTAAACGAGATGCTCTAACCAACTGAGCTAGGCGTCCGCGCCGAGGGGTGAAATAAGCGGCGCCGCCACCGGTGTGACAAGAACTTATTCCGGTGACGGGCACGCCCCAAAAAGCCCCGGCCTCAGGCCGTGGGCTTGAGCCAGCCCTCTCGGATCATCAGCTCCGCGTTCTGGATGGCGTTGAGGGCGGCACCCTTCCACAGGTTGTCGCCGGACACCCAAAACGAGAGACCGTTGTCGAAGGCCGTGTCGACGCGCAGCCGGCCGACGCCGCACTTCACCTTCTCGGCGAAGTCCAGCGGGGTCGGATACTTCTTCGCCGCCGGGTCGTCCACGAGCTCCGCGCCTGGGAACGCCGCGACCGCGGCCCGCGCCTCGGCCAGGTTGACGGGACGCTCGAACTCGGCGCAGACCGAGATCGAGTGCGCCCGCACGACCGGCACGCGCACGGTGGTGGACGAGACCTTGAGGTTGGGCAGGCCCATGATCTTGCGCGACTCGAGCGCCATCTTCGTCTCCTCGCCGGTGTAGCCGTCGGGGCCAAACGAATCGATGTGCGGGATGCAGTTGAAGGCGATCTGGTAGGGATAGACCTTCTTCACGATCGGCTTCCCGGCGACGTGCGCCTGGATCTGGTCGGCCAGCTCACGCACGGCCTCGGCGCCCGTGCCGGACACCGACTGGTAGGTCGAGACGATCGCGCGCTTGAGGCCGAACTTCTGGTGCAGCGGCCACAGGCCCATGAGCATGACGGCCGTCGAGCAGTTCGGGTTGGCGATGATTCCCTTGTGCGTGCGCAGCTTCTCCGGGTTGATCTCCGGGATGACGAGGGGAACGTCGGCCTCCATGCGGAGGGCCGAGCTCTTGTCGATGACGAGGCAGCCCGCCTTGACGGCGTCGGGCGCCAGCGCGCGGGTGACCGAGCCGCCCGCGGCAAAGAATGCAACATCCACGTCGGCGAACACGCCCGGCTTGGCCTCCTCGACCGTGAATTTTTTCCCGGCCTTCTCAATCACCTTGCCCGCCGACCGCGCCGAGGCGAAGAGCCGCAGCTTGGCCATGGGGAAATTGCGCTCGAGCAAGAGCCGGAGGAGCTCTTGACCGACGGCGCCCGTTGCGCCGACGATGCCAACAGTGAACGAGTTATTTGCCATGGATAATCCTATCGAACTGGTGACTAGAACCTGTGCCCAAATGGGTATCAAGCCCTCAGACCGGAATCTGATTGTCCGGATCAGTTCGCAGACCATGCAATTTGTTCGCGGTGGAAGAGTTGTAAAAACCTACGTCATATCCACTTCCCGACGTCCGCCGTCCAATGTGAAGGACTCCCTCGGCACCCCGCGCGGCCTCCACGAGATCGCCGAGCGCATCGGCGCCGGCCAGCCGCCCGGCATGGTGTTCAAGGCCCGCGTGCCCACCGGCCGGCACTTCTCGGAACTGCCCGCCGCCGAAACCGAGCCGAACCTCATCACCAGCCGCATCCTCTGGCTCCGCGGCCTGGAGCCCGGCGTCAACCAGGGCGGCAACGTGGACACCCATGCGCGCTACATCTACATCCACGGCACCAACCACGAGGACAAGCTTGGCACCCCGCTGAGCGCCGGCTGCGTCCTCATGCGCAATTTGGACATCGTGGAATTGTACGAGGAAGTGCGCACGGGCGACCGCGTGCTGATCGTGGATTGATTCAACGCGGAGAGCGCGGAGGAAACAACCTACCGCTAACGGTTCCGCCCGAACAGCAGCCGCAGCGAGTTCAAGCACACGACCACGGTGCTGCCCTCGTGGGCGGCCACGCCGATGGCGAGCGGGACCGAGCCCAGCGCGGTCGCAC
>CAZGJB010000168.1:0-7836 GCA_964526145.1 uncultured Opitutaceae bacterium | reverse complement strand
ATCGCACCGATCTGCGCTTCGCCCGCTTCCGCCTGACGATCACGGGCATGTTTGATGAAAACTACGGCTTCCAGATCAACACCCAGAGCTTCGCCGGCACGACCAAGGGCGGCATCACCGGGTATAGCGTATCGGCTGCAGACACCGATACCAACGACGCCAACATCCGGCTGCATGACGCCTACTTCATCGCCAACTACAGCGATCTCCTGAACTTCAAGATCGGGCTCACCAAGATTCCGGTGACCCGCGGCAACCTTGACGGCTGCTTCGACGCGCTCGGCATCGACCGCTCGATGTGGTCGTTTGTCGGCTATGGCACGACCCCGATCAAGGCGAGCCGTGACATCGGTGTGACGGCCTGGGGTAAGCTGTTCGAAGGCCGATCCGTCTATCAGCTCGGAGTCTTCCAGGGCCGCGAAGGCTTTAGCCGCACCACGCATCCGTTCAGCGGGGCCACGGTTACGTCGAGCATGACGCCATCCGACAGCTTCATGTACACGGGGCGTATCCACTATTCGTTCTGGGATCAGGAAGCCTCCTCGGGCTACGAGGGCTCCTACCTGGGTGACCTCAAGATTCTGACCTTCGGCATCGGCGGTGCCTATGAGGCGGACGCGGTGTTTCGGAACGTGACCTCGGCCGGTGTCGTGCAGAACGACCAGACGGCCGACTTCACCTATTTCACCGCCGATGTGCTGCTCGAGTACCCGACGGATGCCGGCACGTACACGCTGACGTCGGCCTACATCAAGTCGGACTTCGACGACGCCCATTACACGAACCTCAACCCGGGCGATCGCCTCTCAAACTATGGCGGCGTGAACGGACAGCGTGAGGGATACTATGTGCGCGCAGGCTTTCTCCTCCCGCAGACCTTTGGCAGGGAGGGGCGGCTCCAACCCTACTGCTACTATGAAAAGTTCGATGTCGCGGCGATTGCCGGAGTCACCGACCAGACCGTCACCCAAAAAGGCCTTGGCGTGAACTGGTATATCCGCGGGCAGAATGTCCGGCTGACGTTCGAATACCTCAAGAACGAGTTTGCCAAGCCCACGGGCATGGTCGGCGGCCTGGTTAACGCCAGCAACCAGCCGATCACCCTCTACACCGAAAACCAAAACATTCGCTCGATGTGCCAGGTCGCCTTTTGAGCGACCGGCTCAGCAAGCACCAAGGAAATTCCATCATGATCAAGAAACTCCTGCTCTCCGTCATCCTGATCGCATTCGGTTTCGTCTTTGCCCATGCGGCTGACGAGCCCGCTCTGACCGGGAAAGTGACCGCAATCGACGGCAACATTGTTAAGATCGAAGTCTCCGGCACCATGCCGGGGTGGGCCAAGAAAGGCGGGTACCTCCGTGCCACCACTGAGGCGGGCAAGCTCCTGCTCCGTGGCGCCAAGATCACCGAAGTGGCGGAAGGTATCATCACCGTCACGACCGCCAAGGCGAAGGAAATGACGGTTGGCGACACCTACACGCTGGGCAAGGGCAAGGCTTCGGCCGGCTGCTGAGCCGTCCCGTGCTTCACCGGGAGGACGGCGGTAATGCCGTCCTCCCTTTTCCTGGCGCCTTGGGCGCTATTGCGTCGTTGCGTGTTCATCCGCGGACATGTTGGTATCAAAGCCATGACCCTGTTGGCTGACGGGTTGGTCGCCTTGGTGGCGCTGCTGCACCTCTGGTTTCTGGTGCTGGAGATGTTTCTGTGGACGAAGCCGTACGGTCGCCGGACCTTTGGGCTGACGCCCGAGCGGGCCGAGGCCACGCGGTCACTGGCCGCCAATCAGGGGCTCTACAACGGTTTCCTCGCGGCCGGGCTGGCCTGGGGTCTCTGGGCCGGCGAGTCCGGCTATCCGGTCAAAGTGTTTTTCCTCGGCTGCGTCATCGTGGCCGGAATTTTCGGTGCCGCCACGGCGCATCGGAAGATCCTGTGGGTGCAGGCGGTGCCGGGTGCGGTGGCGCTCGGGCTGGTCTGTCTCACGGCGAATTGAAGTCGGGCACCCCGCCGGCGATGCGAATATGCCCATGAAAATGTCCCTGCCCGGTCTCTCGCGCACGCGAGCCCTGCAATATGCCCGCTTGGGTCGCGCCGGCATCAGCCGCGAATGGCCCCACGCCTACCAGCACCTGGCCCATGGTATGGCGGATGTGCGCAGCCCCCGCGAACTGCATCCCGCCTTCTACGGCTGCTACGATTGGCACTCGTCCGTGCACACGCACTGGATGCTGGCGCGTTTGCGGCGGCTTTTCCCGCGGCTACCGGTGGCCAAGGCGATTGACGCGACCCTGGATCGGCACCTGACGCCGGAGAACATCGCCACCGAGCTGGCGTATTTCGTGTCGCCGGGCCGTGGCGCCTTCGAACGCCCCTATGGCTGGGCCTGGTTGCTGATGCTCGCCGCCGAAGTGCGGGCGGGCTCGTCCCCGGCGGCCCAGCGTTGGGCGACCGCACTGCGTCCGCTGGAAATGCACCTCGCCCGGGTCGCGGTCGACTGGCTTTCGCGCCTGGGCCAGCCGATGCGGTGCGGGTTGCACCCCAACACGGCCTTCGCGCTCGCCCACATGCTCGACTATGCCCGAGCGGTCCGGGACCCGCTGCTCGAGCGGGTGATCATAGCCCGCAGTCGTGGATGGTACGGGCATGACCGGGCGATACCGGCGGCCTGGGAGCCGGGCGGCTCCGACTTCATTTCGCCGGCCTTGGCCGAGGCCGATCTCATGCGCCGCATCCTGCCGGAGGCGGAGTTCGCGGCTTGGTGGCACCAGTTCCTGCCGCGCCTGCCGGATTCGCTGATCGAGCCGGCGGTGCCGCTGGATCACACCGATCCGCAATTCGTGCACCTCGACGGACTCAACCTGAGCCGCGCTTGGATGCTGCGAGGCATCGCCGGCAGCCTGCCGAAGGACGACCCGTCGAAAGTCGATCTACTCGCCTCGGCCCAGCGGCACGCGGCGGTCGGGCTCGTGCGGGTGGCAAGCGGCGACTATGTCGGCGAGCACTGGCTCGCGACGTTCGCCGTGCGCCTGATGACCTGACAAGCGGCTGGCCGTCAGCGCTGGTCGGAGGCGGCGTGGTCCCGTTTCAGCGCGGCGATCATCTGGATGATGTCGCGGCCGGCCTTGATGCCGACGTAGAAGACCAGGAACCCGTACCACAAAACGGAACCCACGATCAGGGCGGCCCAGAAAAGGACGAAGGGGTCTTTCATGGCTCAGGCTTGGTTAGCGGGACGCGGCGTCAGAAGCGAGCCGCCGATCATGCCGAGGGCGGCGAGGCCGAAGGCGGCGGCACCGGCCACTTCCGGCGGGATTGAGTATTGCTTGCCGATCAGGAGGAACGTGATGGGGCCGATGGCACCCAAGATCAGCGCGGCGTAGGCCCCGCGGGCCGTGGCGCGCTTCCAGTAAAGGCCGGCGACGAGGAGCGTGAACACGCTCGCGAGGTAGATGTTGCCCGTGACGGCGAGGTAGTCCCAGGCATTGCCCGGCATCTCGTACCATAGACCGTAGAAGAGGAGAAACACCCCAATGCCGAGCACCAGCAGCCGCGTGAGGAGCAACCGGCCCTTGGGCGAGAGAGGGCGCTTCAGACACGGCGAGATGAGGTCGTTGTAGATCACCGTGGCCCAGGTCAGCATGTAGCCGCTGTCCGTGGACATCTCGGCGGCGAGCATCGCGGCGATCACGATGCCGATGATGCCGACCGGGAGCAAGGTGCCGAGGTATTGGGGCATCGCCGTCAGCGAGGTGGTGCCTTCGGGCAATCCGCCCTGCTGGGCAAAGTAGACGAACGCGGCCGCGCCCCAAAGGCCGGGCAGGAGGAAGCGACCCACGAAATAGAACGACGTCCGCCGGTACATCGTCCTGGCCGTCGCGGCATCCTTGGCGGCGAGCACGCGGCTGATGACCGTCTGCCAGGTGGTGGCGGCGGCCAGCTGGCAGAGCACCATCCACAGGAGGTAGCCCGTGCCGAGGCTCGATTCATGGAACGGGTTGAACGGGTGGGCGTTCAGCTTCATCCCCGCCTGACCCTGCCACGCGGCCTGCAGGGATGTGATCAAGTCGAAGCCGCCGACGTTCACGATGACCAGGATCGAGGTGATGACGATGCCGATGCCCATCACGAGAAACTGCAGGTAATCGGTCACCAGCACCGACAACATGCCGCCGAGCGCCGTGTAGAGCAGTACGAGCCCGAGCAAAATGGTCATCACCCATTCGAGCCACGACGGCGGCATGCCGGTCGACCACACGAGGAACTCGCCGCCAAGCCGCAGGAAAATGCCCATGTTGAGCAGGCCGCCCAAGACGACGAAGAGGCCGGCGAGCCAGCGGACGCGGACATTGAAGCGCTTCTCGAAAAGCTCGGGGATCGTCATCACGCCCGCGGTGCGCAGTGGACCGATGATGAAGCCGGTCCGACCGACGATCCAGAACGCGAAGGCCATGATCACGCCGACCGAGGCGCCGGCCAGGCCCTTCTCGAAGCCGAGCTGCGCCGTGTACATGATCGTGACGAGGCCCAGCTCGGTGGCGGCGAGCGAGGCAATGCCGAGATTCACGTCCATCTCTCGGCCGGCGACCGCAAACTCCTCCACGCCGCGCACGTAGCGCCGCATCCAGAGGCCGGCAACCATGCAGCCGGCGAGATAGAGCACGATGATCAGCCAGTCGAGCGGGGTGAGGGACATGGACGGGAGAGGGCGAGCGAGAGCGCCGAGGCTGGCGGAACGTGGCGGCGAATAAAGCGGATTCTCGCGAATATTCGACGGATCGAACCTACTTGGCCCCGCGCTCGGCTGTCGGCGGCCGAGCGTATGCCTTGCGGTAGTCACGGGAGAACTCGTGCACCCGGGCGTAGCCGACGCGGAGCGCGATCTCGGTCATGTTGAGATCGGAGTACATGACCAAACCGCGGGCGAGGCTCAGCCGGATCTGCTTCAGCCGCTTCATCGGTGCCAGGCCCACGGCCTCGCGACAGGCGCGGGCCAGGGTGTTGGGGCTCCGGCCCGATTGGCGGCAAAGATCGTCCAAGGTGACCGGCCGCTCGATCCGCTGCCGGGCCCACGTCTCCACCTCCCACCACAGTTTCCCCACCGAGGTGGCCGGGTGGCGGTTGGCGTCGTGCGCGCTCAGGCCCGCGATCAGCGCGAGCAGGTGCGACTGACACAGGCAGTCCCGCGCCCACGATGGCGGCAGCCGCCAGGCGTCATGCAACGCGGCGAAGGTCCGGGCGAGCGCCGACCGGTCCGGCAGGAGGCGCCGGGAGAAGTCAGGCGGATCAAGCGTGGGGGCGGCGAAGTTGACGGAGTAATAAACCCACGGCGCCCGCAGCACCCGGCCCTCCACCCATTCGTCCTCGTGGTACCACACCGCCGTCCCGGGTCCGAGCCGTTGCCGACGGCCGTTGCACGTCTGTTCGACCTCGCCGGAAACGACGAGGTGGATCAGGTGACCGGGCAACGAGGTCGCGGTGAACGCGTAATCGCGCTCCGGCCGGGTGAAGCGCTCGACCAGGCGGATGCTCTCGATCGGGGAGGGGCCGGCCGGGGTGGGGATGGACATGGCGATTTCTGCTAAACAATCCCCGGTCGCTGCTAAAGACGAAACGGTGTCCGCCTGCTAGATTGCTGACACCCCACCTATGAAAGCTCCCGCACCCGCCCAGTTGTCCGCCCAGTATGAACGCGACGGCTTCGTCGTCATCCCCGATCTTCTCAGTGCCGAGGAATGCGACAAGCTCAAGACCGCGGCCCGCGACGTCCTCGACCACCACGCCAAGCCCGGCTCATCGGTCTACGTGCACGTCGCCGTGGTAAATCCCACCTTCCGCGCCCTGGCCGAGGATCCGCGGATCGTCGGCGTGCTCAAGGCGGTCATGCCGCAGGGCGTGATGTTCCTGAGCGACAAAATTGTCTACAAGGCATCGGACAAGACCTTCCCGACGCCCTGGCACATCGATTGTTTCTACTGGCGCAACACGCGGCCCAAGCTCTCGGTCTGGATTCCGCTCGATGACGCCACGGCGGCGAACGGCACGCTCACCGTGGTGCCCGGCAGCCACAAGCGCGACTGGCGCATGGTGAAGATGGGTCTGCCGAGCGGCGATTTCCAGTACGAGATCGACGGCGGCGGGTGGAAGGACGGCGACGTGGTCACCTGCGCGATCAAGCGCGGCACGGCCATCGTGTTCTCGGACCGCCTGGTCCACGGTTCCACGGCCAACACGGCCGGCAAGGACCGTTACGCGATCATCAGCACCTACCACGCCCCGGCGGCCGACGAGCCGTTCGACCTGGATTTCCCGGCGCGCAAGGTGCTCGTGCCCGCGGCGTGAGACGGCGGCCTTACACCGCCGCCAGCAAATCCCGTCCGAGCGTCGGCAGATCCGGATAGACCTTTTCCGCTCCCGCGGCGCGCAACTCCTCCGCGCTGTGGGTCCCCGTCGTCACACACCAGCAGGCAAAGCCGCCGTTGTGCGCGGCCTGCACGTCAAACGGCGAGTCCCCGATCAGCAGCGTTTCCGCCGGCGTGGCGTCAAGCGCGCGCAGGGCATGCGCGGCGAATTCCGGCTGCGGTTTGAACCAGGGCGTATCGCCGGCGGCAAAGTTGCCGGCCAGATAGGGTGTGACCCCGAGATGGGCGCAGACCTTCCGCGATGATTCGCCATGCTTGTTGGTGAAGACCGCCAGCTTCACGCCGCGCGCATGCAGGGTCTGCACCAGTTCCAATCCGCCAGGCATGAGCTTCACATCCTCGAGCAGGATCTGCAGCGAGTAGGCCAGATGCACCTTCATCGCCGCGGGGATGATATCCGGCGGAAGGAAGTGGCTCATGGCGTTGGCCAGGCCACCGCCGACCGCCCGGCGCACCTGGTCGATCGTCGGCGCCGGCCGGCCGAACTGGGGCAGGGTGTGCGCGTAGGCCCGATGGATTGTCGTGAACGCATCCACGAGGGTGCCATCGAGGTCGAGCAGTACGTTACGGAAGGCCATGCGGCCTCCGAACATGCCGAGGCGGGTCGGTGAAAACACGTCAATTTTGGGGTTTTGCTTTGGGGCCGGCCCATTACAACCGAGCCTGATGTGCGCCGCACCCGCCGCTAATCCCCCGACCGTCACCGCCGCGCTGGCAGGTGAAGTCCTGGAGGTCGCGCTCGCCGGTCGCTGGCGTGTCACCGAGCCGCGACCGCATTGGCTGGATGTTCTTGAAGGGCGAACGCCGCGGTGGGTGAAGGTGACGGTCGACCAAGTGGAGAAATGGGACAGCTCCCTCCTCCTGTTCCTTTTTGAAGTGCGGCAGTGGGCCCGCATGACGGGCGCCCACCTCGACACCGAGGCCCTGCCGGAAAAGCTGCAGGCCCTCCTCGCACAGCTCTCCCGTTCGCACGAGACCAGCGTGCCGTTCGACCGGACCGAGAGCTTCGTCACCGCAGTCGGCCAGGCGACCGTGGAGGTCTGGAAGAAGGGCAGCGACATCTCGCACTTCGTCGGCGAGTGCACCTACAGCGCCCTCAAGCTCGCCAAATTGCCGAACAAGTTCCGCTGGAAGGACTGCGTCCATGAGATGCAGCAGTGCGGCGCCATGGCGCTGCCCATCGTGAGTCTCATCAGCTTCCTGGTCGGACTCACGCTGGCCTACACCGGCTCGCTGGTGGTGCGGCAATACGGCGGCGACATCTGGATCGCCGACATGGTCGGCCTGGCGGTCGTGCGCGAGATGGGCCCGATGATGGCGGCCATCGTGCTCGCCGGCCGCACCGGCGCGGCCTACGCGGCCCACCTCGGCAACATGAAGGCCAACGAGGAGATCGACGCGCTCTCCACCCTCGGGG
>CAZGJB010000167.1:0-7850 GCA_964526145.1 uncultured Opitutaceae bacterium | reverse complement strand
CGTCGGAGGCGGCTCGCTTCGCGCCGACGATATCGTCCTCGAGGAACTTGTCGATGAGCACGGGCTTGTCGGGCATGACGTCGAAGGCCTGGCGGACGACCGCCTTGAACTCCTCCTCGCTGTAGACGATGAACATGCCGCGTCCGCCAAGGACGAACGACGGGCGGAGGAGGACGGGGAAGCCGATATCGTGGGCGAACTGCAGCGCATCGGTCTCGTTCATCGCGGTGCGGTTGTCCGGCGACTTGAGGCCGAGCTTGTCCAGGATGGCCGAGAAGAGCTTCCGGTCTTCAGCCGTGTCGATGCTCTCCGGGGAGGTGCCGATGATGTTGACGCCGTGCTGCTTCAGGGCGGAGGCCAGGTTGAGCGGGGTCTGGCCGCCGAACTGGACGATCGCGCCGTCGCATTTTTCCTGGCGGTAGATCTCGAGCACGTCCTCGAGCGTGAGCGGCTCGAAGTAGAGGCGGTCGCTGGTGTCGTAGTCGGTCGAGACGGTCTCGGGGTTGGAGTTGACCATCACGCTCTCGTAGCCGATCTCGCGCAGGGCGAAGCTGGCGTGGACGCAGCAGTAGTCGAACTCGATGCCCTGGCCGATGCGGTTGGGGCCGCCGCCGAGGATCATGATCTTCTTCTTCCCGGTGGGCGGCAGGATCTCGTTCTCGTCGCCGTAGCTGGAATAATAGTACGGCGTGAAGGCCTCGAACTCGGCGGCGCAGGTGTCGACGAGGCGGTAAGTGGTGCGGATGCCGAGGGCCTCGCGCCGGGTGCGGATCGCGGGCAGGTCGGCCCCGGTGTAGTGCGCGAGCTGGGCATCGGAGAACCCGAATTCCTTGGCGCGGCGCAGCGTGACGGCATCGAGCGCGTCGAGCGCGCGGCCCTTGAGCGTGAGCTCCATCTCGTAGATCTCGCGCATCTGCTGGAGGAACCACGGGTCGATCTTCGTGAGTTCGAAGACGTCGTCGACCGAGAGGCCGCGCATGAAGGCGTAGCGGATATGGAAGATGCGCTCGGCGTTGGGCGTGGCGAGCTTGGCGCGGACGTGCTTCTCGTCGGGCGCCTCGTCGAGGCCGTGCTTGCCGCCGCCGCCGAAGCCGCGGGCGCCGATCTCGAGGGAGCGCAGCGCCTTCTGCATGGATTCCTTGAAGGTGCGGCCGATGGCCATGGCCTCGCCCACGGATTTCATCGCGGAGGTGAGGGTGGGGTCGGAGCCGGGGAACTTCTCGAAGGTGAAGCGCGGGATCTTGGTGACGACGTAGTCGATCGTGGGCTCGAAGCTCGCCGGGGTGAGGCGCGTGATGTCGTTGCGGAGCTCGTCGAGCGAGTAGCCGACGGCGAGCTTGGCGGCGATCTTGGCGATGGGGAAACCGGTGGCCTTCGACGCGAGCGCGGAGGAGCGCGACACGCGCGGGTTCATCTCGATGACGACCATGCGGCCGGTCTGCGGGTCGACGGAGAACTGGATATTGGAGCCGCCGGTCTCGACGCCGATCTCGCGGATGACCGCGAAGGAGGCGTCGCGCATGATCTGGTACTCCTTGTCGGTGAGCGTCATCGCCGGCGCGACGGTGATGGAGTCGCCGGTGTGCACGCCCATGGGATCGAAGTTCTCGATGGAGCAGATGACGACGCACTGGTCCTTGTGGTCGCGCATGACCTCCATCTCGTATTCCTTCCAGCCGAGGAGGCACTCCTCGACGAGGACCTCGTGCACGGGCGAGAGATCGAGGCCGTTGGCGACGATGCGCTCAAACTCCTCCTTGTTGTACGCGATGCCGCCGCCGGAGCCGCCGAGGGTGAAGGACGGGCGGATGATGAGCGGGTACATGGCCAGCTCGTCGGCCGCGGCACGGGCCTCGTCCATGCTCTTGACCGTGCGCGAGCGGGCGACGTCGAGACCGATGCGCAGCATGCACTGCTTGAAGAGCTCACGATCCTCGCCCTTGGCGATGGCCTCGGGCTTGGCGCCGATCATCTCGACCCCGTACTTGGCGAGGACGCCGGCCTTGTGGAGCTCCATCGAGAGGTTGAGCGCGGTCTGGCCGCCGAGCGTGGGCAGGAGGGCGGACGGGCGTTCGGCGGCGATGATCTTTTCCAGGAACTCGAGCGTCAGCGGCTCGATGTAGGTGACGTCGGCGAACTCCGGGTCCGTCATGATCGTGGCCGGATTGGAGTTCACCAGGATGACCCGGTAGCCCTCCTCCTTGAGCGCCTTGCAGGCCTGGGTGCCGGAGTAGTCAAACTCGCATGCCTGGCCGATCACAATGGGACCGGCGCCGATGATCAGGATGGACTGAAGGTCAGAGCGTTTGGGCATGGACGTGGATTTCAACGAGAGTTGAGAGCGTCAAAACCCGCCGCAAGCGGGAAGTCGGCCGAAGGGCGATTTTTGGGGGCCGACGCAGCCCGGACCTCAACCCAGACGGGACGGTTCGATGCCGAGGACCCCCGCGGCCTTGGCCTTGTCGCCGCGGCAGGTGTGGAGGACCATCTCGATGTACTGCTTTTCCTGCCCGGCGAGGTATTCCGCGAGCTTGGGCCAGTGCTGGATCTCGCGCAGACGCAACGGCAACTGTTCGGAGGTCACGATCCGCGTCTCGGTGGAGGACGCGATCTTCGAGATCACCTGGAAGAGCTCGGTGAGGTTGCCGGGCCAGTGGTAGCTGGTGAGGACGGCCATGGCATCCTCGGTGAACTCGACCAGGTTGGAGTCGAAATGGGGGTTGGCGGACTTGGCGACGTAGTGCTTGGCCAGGATCGGGATGTCGCCGGTACGCTCGCGCAGCGGCGGCAGGATCACCGGCAGTGAGGCCACGCGGTAGAAGAGCTCGTCATGGAACCGGCCCTCGTCGCACAGGCGCTCGAGATCCTCGGTCGTCGTGCAGATCAGCCGCATGGTGTGCGCGTTGTTGCGCAGCACGCTCACGAGCTCCTTCTGGATGTCCAGCGGCAGGCATTGCAGGTGCTGGAGGAACAGCGTGCCGCCCTTGGCCTGGTGAACCCAGGTGCCGCCGGCACCGTTCTGGCCGAGGAGGCCGTCACGGAAATTGGCCTCGGAGCTCAGCGCGCAGTCGATGCGCACGAGCTGCGCCTCCGCGGCGCCGAGCGACTCGTGCAGGATCTCGGCCACGGCGGTCTTGCCCGTGCCGGTCTCGCCCTGCAGCAGCACCGGGGAGTGGACCGCAGCGAGCTTCCTGACCTGCTGGATGAGTTTCTGCACCGCCGGGCTCTGGCCGATGATGCGCGCCTCGATGCCGCTGGCGCCGGCCGCCGGGGCGAGTCCGCTGGTCATGCGCTCGCTCTGGAACTGCTTGAACTCGATGCCGCGCTTGAGCGTGGCGATCAGCTCGTTCACGCGGAACGGCTTCTGCAGGTAGTCGAAGGCGCCGAATTTGAGGGCCTGGATCGCGCTCTCGGTGCTGGCGTAGGCCGTCATGATGACGATGACGGCGTTGGGGTCGTACTGCTTGAGCTGCTTGAGCAGCGTGATGCCGTCCATCGGCTTCATGTCGATGTCGGCCAGCACGAGGTCGAACCGTTCGCTCTTGTACCGGCTCAGCGCCTTCTCGCCGTCGGTGGCAAAAGCCGTGTTGAAGCCCGTCGGCTGGATGACCGCCTCGAGCATCTCGTGGATGGAGAGCAGGTCGTCGACGATGAGGACGGAGGGCATGACGCTCCCAACTCTCCGCTTGGGAGCGTGCAAGTCAACCCAGCGTCGCTAGGGAGCTTTACTGCAGGCCGCCCGCGACGGCACCCAGCTGGAAGATCGGGAGGAACATCGCCATGACGATGCCGCCGACGACCACGCCGAGGAAGACGATGAGGATCGGCTCGATCAGGGACGTGAGCGAGGCGACGGTCGCCTCGCACTCGACGTCGTAGAAGTCGGCGATTTTGGTCATCATGCCGTCCACGTTGCCGGTGGATTCACCCGCCTTGACCATGTGCTTCATCATCGGCGGGAAGAAGGGATTGGCCGCGAGAACCTCGGAGACCTGGCCGCCCTGGCTGACGTGCTTGGCGATCTCCTCGCAGGCGTCCTCGATCTGCACGGTGTTGCTGGCCGCGGACACGATCTCGAGGGTGCGGAGGATGGGCACGCCCGAGCGGATGAGCGTCGCGTACGTGCGGCAGAAGCGGGAGAGCGCGATCTTGTGGATCAGGTTGCCGAAAATCGGGGCGCGCACGAGGAACATGTCCTTCTGGCGGCGGCCCTTCGGGGTCGCGACGTACTTGCCGGTGCCCACGTAAACGCCGTAGGCGCCGAGGCCGATCGCCCACCACCACGCCTTCATGAAGTCGGAGAGGTCGATGAGGAACTGCGTCGGGGCCGGCAGCTTGGCGCCGAAGTCGGCGAACATGGCGGCGAACACCGGGATGACGAAGATGAGGAGGACGTTGACGAGCGCGACGGCCAGGCCGATGACCGCGATCGGGTAGGTCATGGCCGACTTGACCTTCTTGGTCAGCTTGACCGACGCCTCGAAGTAGCCGGCCACCTTGACGAGAATTTCCGCCAGGCCACCCGAGGCCTCACCGGCCTCGACCATCGAGACGAACAGGGTGTTGAACGAATTGGGGAATTTCCTGACCGCGGAGGAGAAGGAATTGCCGGACGAGATGTCGGCGCGCACGTCGCGGATGATGATGCGGAAGCAGGGATCCTCGGTCTGGTCCTGCAGGGCCTCCAGGCACTGCACGAGGGGCAGGCCGGCGAGGAGGAGGGAGGAGAGCTGCTGGGTGAAGATCGCCAGTTCGCCCAGCGGCAGCTTGTATTTCTTGGATTTCTTCTCGAGGGCCTGCTGCTTCGCCAATGCCTGTGCGGCGTTGACGCTGGAACGCCCCTTCTTCGGATCCGCCTTGGCTGCCGATCCGGTGGCAGAGGTAATGGTAGCCATAAGGTGCATGCAAACGCCGCCGACTTGCACCCGCAATACCATTTATGGCCGATTTGGCGGGAACACCGGCGTCACCCCGCACCACCCGAACCGAGGCTTGACCCCCCTGCCCTCCCCGCGAAGCTCCCCGGCAACACTGCGGGTGTAGTTTAGTGGTAAAACTCCGCTCTTCCAAAGCGGTATCGTCGGTTCGATTCCGTCCACCCGCTCCAGTCGCCGCGGCGCTGGAAAACGCGTTCTAGTACACCCGCCAGGGCCACTGCACGCAGCCGTCGATGTCGCGGATCAGGGCGAAATCGACCTTGCCCTTGAGGACGAACGGCAGCACCTCGACCTCCGCCGGCAGCAGAGCGCGCGCAGCGCGCCAGCTCTGGCCGCTGACGTAAACGTCGTCCACGAGAAGGACGCGCCGCCAGGCGCCGAGGTCCGGCACGGCGGACAGCAACTGGGGCGCGGGATGCCGCGGCTCGTTGGCCTCGTCACGATAGTTCAGCGCGATGAGCTTGAGCCCCACCCCGAGGCGCTGCGCCACGAGGGCCGCCGGCACGGTGCCGCCGGTCGCGATGCCCACGACGCCATCGATCCGCTCGGGAAACCGCCACGCGGCGAGCCGCCGCGCGATGTCCTCAAACGCCAGGGGCGTCATCGGCGCGCGTCCCGGCCGAACGCGGGTAGAGCCGGGCCAGAAGCAGGGTCACGCCGGCCAGCACCGCGAGCCCGGGCAGCGCCGCCAGCAACGAGGCCGGCAACGCCATCCAGAGAGACGAGGCCACGCCGCCGGCTGCGACCAGCAGCAGGGCGCTGGCGAGCTTGGCCGCGACATAGCCGAGCGGCGCAAGATACCACGCGGTACGACCGCGCCTGACCAGCCACCAGGTGATCGCCACGAATACCGTGATCTCGAAACTCAGCAGCGCGAGCCGCGACAGCGCCGGCAGGCCGGTCAGCGCGAGATTGAGCGCCGGGGCAAAGAGCCCGACCAGCAGGCCCGTGCGCAGGCCGAAAAGATAAACCGCCGCGAACGCCGCCCAGAACATCGGCAGCAGATGCGCGCCCAGCGGGCGGGCGCCAGTCCACGGCACGAGGTGCACGAGGAACGGCACCAGCCAGGCCAGCGCCAGCAGGACCGCGGTCTCGCGGACAGTGGCACGCTTGAAAACAACGGAAGGGGAAACCGCAACGACGCCAGAGCTCATGGTGACGCGAAAATACGACGCGACACCCCTGGCGCAATCCGCAAACTAGTGCAGATATTGAACCTCATCCTGTTCACCCCCGAGGAAACCGCGCAGCCCTTGCCGCGGACCGATCCGCGTGCGCGGCACCTGCTCGACGTGCTGCAACGCCGCGTCGGCGGCACCTTCGATGCCGGGCTCCGCAACGGTCCGCGGGGCAAGGGCACGCTCGCCGCGATCACGGATGACCATCTCGCGCTGACCTTCGCCTGGGGTGAGGCCCCGCCCCGCCCCGATCCGGTGTCGCTCGTCATCGGCCTGCCGCGACCGCAGACCGCGCGGAAAATCCTGCGCGAGGCCACGGCAGTCGGCGTGGCGGAGATGCATTTCGTGGCGACCGACCGCGGCGACCCCGCGTATGCCCGCAGCACGCTGTGGACCGATGGCGAGTGGGAACGGCATCTGGTGGCCGGAGCGGAGCAGGCATTCTGCACGCACCTGCCGACCATGACGCACGGGAAATCGCTGTCCGACGTCGTCGCCATGCTGCCCGCCGCGGCCTGCCGTCTGGCGTGCGACAACTACGAGGCACCCCTTCCCCTGTCCGGTTGCGCGCCCGCCGCCGGCGAACCAGTGGCCCTCGCCTTCGGCCCCGAACGGGGCTGGTCGGCGGCCGAACGCACGCTTCTGCGGACGCAAGGTTTTGCCTTCGTGCACCTGGGCAGCCGCGTGCTGCGCGTCGAGACGGCCGTCATCGCCGCGCTGGCAGTGCTGAAGGCGCGGCAGGGGACGATGTAGGGGCGGCCCTACGTCCGCTTGAAAAACGCCACCGTGGGCTGGTGCGCGCCCTTGCCGAGGCGTCTGACCTCGGTCCAACCCGGCGCGTCGAGGGTGAGCCCGCCCGGCATCTCGAAAACGATCACGGGGTCGGGGTGTGGCTGGAGCAACTCCGTCAGGCGCGCGAACAAGCGCGGCGCCACCGCGGCGATGATCTCATAGGGCGGATCGATGAAGACCAGGTCGGGCGGCGACGCCTCCGTCCACGGCGCGGTCAGCGCGTCGGCATTCGTCACCCGGAGTTCCCCACCCGGCACCCGCATGCTCCGCTCCACGGCCGCGATGTTCTGGCGCAGGCAGGCGGCGGTGCGGGCGTTTTTTTCCACAAAAACCCCACCGGCCGCGCCGCGGCTGAATGCCTCGAGCCCGTAGGCGCCGCTGCCGGCAAACAGGTCGAGGAAGCGCGCGCCCGCGAGTCGCGTGGCAATGCTGGAAAACACGGCCTGCCGCATGCCGTCGGTCGCCGGCCGCACCGCGTCGCCCTTCGGGACGAGCAAGGTGATGCCACGGGCTTGGCCGCCGCTGATGCGCATGCCCGGAGACAAAAGCCGCGGTCGCGGTTGGCAAACGCGAAACCACCTGCAAACTGCTGCCACGATGCCGGCCCGCGCACTCTTTCCCATTTCCGACCACTGCGATGGCCGCCGGTTCTTCAATCCGCGCAACCACATCAACCGCGGTTGGCACGAGGTCATCAAGTGGCGGCTCACCAGCCGCGCCGCCGATTGGCCGGCCCAGGTCCCGGTCACGCCGCAACTCCCGCCGCCCGCGCCGACGGACGGACGCATCGCGGTCACCTTCGTCAACCACGCCACCTTCCTCCTGCAGACACCCGTCGGCAATTTTCTCACCGATCCCATCTGGGGCGAACGCGCGAGCCCGTTTGCCTGGTCGGGTCCGCGCCGCGTGCATCCGCCGGGCGTCCGCCTCGATGACCTGCCGC
>CAZGJB010000166.1:0-7862 GCA_964526145.1 uncultured Opitutaceae bacterium | reverse complement strand
GCGGATCATCGCCTCGTCGTGTTCCACGATGACCACGGTGTTGCCGGCATCGGTGAGCGAGCGGATGATCGCGATGAGGCGGTCGAGGTCGCGCGGGTGCAGGCCCACGCTCGGCTCGTCGAGGACGAAGAGCGTGTCGACCAGCGAGGTGCCGAGGCAGGAGGTGAGGTTGACGCGCTGCACCTCGCCGCCCGACAGCGTGCGCGAGGCCCGGTCGAGCGTCAGGTAGCCGAGGCCGACCTGCTTGAGATAGCCGAGTCGCGTGACGATGGATTCGAGCGCCAGATCGCGCTGGTGGGCGGCGCCCCGGCCGTCGGCACCCGGGCCCGAGGAAGCGCGCCCGGTCTGGATCAGGCCGAGCAGTTCGTCGACCGGGAGCTGGTAAAGCGCCGGCAGCGTGTGGCCGCGCCAGCGCCAGCAGAGCGCCTCGGGCTGCAGCCGCGTGCCCCCGCAGGCCGGGCAGGGGTTGTAGGTGCGGTACCGCGAGAGGTAGACCCGCACGTGCATCTTGTAGGTGTTCTTCTCGAGCCAGCGGAAGAACCCCTTCACGCCGTACCAATACTTCGGCCAGGTCTTGCCGTTCTCCTCGCCGTAGCCGGGTTCGCCCTCGATGACGAAGGCCTTCTGCTCGGGCGTGAGCGCCGCGAAGGGCACGTCGGTCGGGATCTTTCGCTTCCGCGTGAACAGGAGCAGGTCCTTTTTCGATTCGCCGTAGATTTCGCTTTCCCAGCACTTGATGGCCCCGTCGTCGATCGAGAGCGACTGGTCGGGAATCGCCAGGCGGTAATCGACGTCGATCACCCGTCCGAAGCCGCGGCATTGCGGACAGGCGCCGAGGGGCGAATTGAACGAGAACAAGGCCGGCGACGCCGCGCGGAACGTGCGTCCGGTCTTGGGCGAATGCAGGCCGCGCGAGAAATGGCCAAGCTCCGACAGATCGTCTGCCGCGAAGACGTGCATCTCGCCGCGGCCGAAGTGGAGCGCGGTCTCGCCGGCCTCCAGGAAACGGCCCTGCTGGGCGGTGGTGAGCGCGACGCGATCCTGGGCGACAAAGAGGTGGGAGGCCCGCGCAAGCGGCTGCGGGTCGGCCAGCAGATCGTCGAGGCGATGCATGGCGAGGGCTGGCGCGGCCGCGCTGCCCGTCAGACCCGGGACCAGGACCCGCACGTAGGACTGGCCCTTGAGGCTCGTGAGAATTTCAGGCCAGGTGAGGTTGTCCGGGCGATTGACGCGAAAGGCGACGATCACGGTCCGGCTGGCATGCGCCGCGTTGAGCTTGGCCCAGATGCTTTGCGGGGTGTCGTCCTCGACCTTCTCCCCGGTGGCGGGATCGAAACACTCCGCGACATGGCTGAACCAGACCTTGGCGAAGTCGGTGAGCTCGGTCATCGTGCCCACGGTCGAGCGCGAGGTTTTCACCGTGTTCGTCTGGCCGATGGCGATGGACGGGCGGATGTTCTCGATCGCGTCGACGCGCGGCTTGTTCAGGAGATCGAGGAACTGCCGCGTGTACGCGCTGAAGGTCTCGACGTACCGGCGCTGGCCCTCGGCGTGCAGGGTGTCGAACACCAGCGAGGATTTCCCGCTGCCGCTCAGGCCCGTGACCACGATGAACTTGCCCAAGGGAAGATCCAGGTCGAAGCCCTTGAGATTGTTCTGCCGCACGCCCCGCAGGCGGATGCAGGCCGGAACGGGCGTGGTGCGAGGGGAGGCGTGGGTGGGCACGAGTGAAGGGGAAATTGCTGGTCGGAAATGGCTTATTGGCAAATCAAGGCACGGGTAAACCCGGTGGCCGGGTGCTACCCGAGGCTGAGCCGCATCGACGCGACCCTAGCACACACCCCTGACAGCGTCATGTCAGGAGCCGCCCAGCCCCGCATCCCCATCCGCCGCTTCCGGTCCGCCCACCGACCGCGTCCGCGGCTTGCCGGTCAACGTGAGGCGCGCGCCGCTGGCGTTGATGGCCTTGGCGACGGCGGGGGAAGGGCGAACATCGGTGACGATCGTGAACCGCGGTTCAAAGGGGGTGGTGAGGCTAAGCGCCTTGCGGCCGAACTTGGAGTTGTCCAAGGCGAAGATCGTGCGCTCGGCGGCCGCGATCATGCGGCGCTGGGCGGCGACGATCAGGGCGTTCTGGTTCCAGACCCCGTTCTCGGTGATGCCGGCGCCACCGAGGATCGCGAGATCGGCATGAACCTGCTCGAGCGACTCCTCGCACATCGGCCCGAGGAGGACGCCCAGACGGCTGTAGATGCTCCCGCCGGTGACGATGGTCTCGACGCTGCCGACCTCGCTGAAGAGGCTCGCGACCGGGAGCGAATTGGTGATGACCTGCAGGCGCTTGTCGACGATGAGGCGCGCGACGGCAAAGGTGGTGCTGCCGCCGTCGAGGATCACCGTCATGCCCGGCTGCACCTGGGCGGCGACGAGCCGGGCGATGGCGTATTTCTCCTCGGGGTGCCGCTGGTTGCGCGCGATGAAGTCGTACTCCTGCGACACCTCGTCGGTCTCGATCAGCGAGGCCCCGCCATGGTGACGGCGGACCACGCCGGCGGCCTCCAACTGGTCGAGGGCGCGGCGCACCGTGGAAATGGAGCCGTCGAACTTGGAGGCGAGCGTGCGCAGGTCGGCGTATTTGTGCTCGCGGATGAATTTCGCGATGAGGTCGGTGCGCTGCTTGTTGGTCATGGCTCAGAGCTTGATCAGTTTGGCGAAGAGGTCGAGATGGGCCTGCACCTGCCGCGGGGCGGAGAAGGTTTCCCGGGCGTAATCGCGGGCCCGCGTGCGCACGCCGGCATCGGCGCGGGCGAACCGCACGACGGCCGCGGCAAACGCCGCCGTGTCACCCGGGGTGATCACCGCCCCGGTCACGTCGGGCTCGAAGCACTCGCCGATGCCGCGGGCGTCGTAGGCCACGGCCGGAAGGCCATGGGCCTGGGCCTCGATCAGGAAATTCGACAACGATTCGCTGCGGGAGGCGTGCACGGCGACATCGGCGGCGGCATACAGCGGGCCGGGATCCTCCTGAAAACCCAGGAAACGAACCCGGGCCGCGAGTCCGAGTCGATCGGCCAGGGCCACACAGGCGGAACGGTCGGGCCCATCGCCCGCCAGCCAGAGCTGCCAGTCAAAATCGCCCGGGAGCGCGGTGGCTGCTTGAATGAGCCCGGCTTGGTTCTTTTCCGGCCGGAACATCGCCACGTTGAGGAGCACGGCCGTGCTTGCTCCGGCACCTTCCCGCGCGCGCAGGGTTGCACGGTCAGTCGCGACGGCAGCCGCGGGCCGATCAGGCGGGAACACCAGGGGATTTCGGATCAGGGCGATGCGGTCGGCCGGAACCTTGTGCTCACGGATCAGGACATCGCGCGCCGCGGCACTGTTGGCGATCACGTGTCCCACGCGCCGCAACGAGCGTCGAAAGAGCCACGGCAACGGCTTGCCGGTGCGCATGGTCGCGATGACGGCCGTGTCGGGTCGCCGGTCCTCGACTCCCGCCACGATCCGTCCCGCCAGGCAATTCGCCATCCGCCCCATGCAGAGGATGATGTCGGGCTCGAGCACCTCGACCGTTCGCCCCAGACCGGGAGCGTACCAGTCGAGGCGGGTATCGAATCCCTGCAGGGCCAGGCGATTGACGCCCGGGGCCACGGTGGATTCGAGCCGTCCGCCCGGACGGAAAGTGACCAGCGTGACCGGGTGTCCGGCGGCGGAAAACGCGTTCGCCAGCAGCACGCTTTGCCGCTCGGTGCCGCCATTGCGCAGGAAATCCTGGACGAGGAGGATTTTCATTGCCCGGGGCCGCGGGCGGTGGAGAGTCCAACGCCACGCATGAATTCACCGCTGATCCAATTGCTGACCCGGTGGCTGGTGCTGGCGGTGGGCGTGACCATCGCGGCGAAAGTCATCCCGGGCATCGAGTACACCGACGGCCTGACGCTATTCGTCGTCGTGCTGCTGCTCAGCTTCCTGAATGTCATCCTGAAGCCGCTGCTGGTGCTGTTCACGCTGCCGTTCATCGTGCTGACCATGGGGCTGGGAATGATCGTGATCAATGCCTTGTTGTTCCTCTTCGTCGGCAAGATCGTCGATGGTTTCCATGTGGGCGGGTTCTGGTCGGCCATTGGCGGGGCGCTGATCGTGAGCGTGACCAACCTCGTTTTCACCCGGTTGTTGACCCCGGCCCGCGCGGCCCGGCCGGCCAAGGCGGCCAAGCCAAACGACGTGATCGACATCTAGGGCCGATCCGCCGGTGGCGGCGGGCGCGGATTCGGTTTGGGAGTTGACGGTGGACGGGGCTGTGCGACCGTTTGGTCCAAATCCACACATTCCAACATGGCTGAAACCACCGAATACGATCTGGTTGTCATTGGCGGCGGTCCCGCGGGCTACGCGGGCGCGATCCGCGCCGGGCAACTGGGCAAGAAGGTCGCCTGCGTCGAACTCGAACGCGCCGGCGGCACCTGCCTCAACTGGGGCTGCATCCCGACCAAGGCCCTCCTGAAGAGCGCCGAGCTTTACCAGAAGATGAAGAAGGCCGAGACCTACGGCCTCAGCGCGAAGGAGATTTCCTTCGACATGGGCAAGGTCATGGAGCGCTCCCGCGGCGTGGCCGCGCAGATGGCCAAGGGCATCGAGTTCCTGTTCAAAAAGAACAAGGTGGAATACTTCCTCGGCCGCGCCCAGGTCTCGGCCGCCGGGATGGTCTCGATCACCGAAGGCGAGCACAAGGGGAAGTTCCTCCGGGCGAAGAACATCCTGATCGCCACCGGTTGCCGTATGCGCCAGATCCCCGGGCTCGAGTACGACGGCGAACGCGTCATGACCTCACGCGAGGCCCTCGCGCGCAAGACGCTGCCGAAATCCGTCGTGATCGTGGGCGCCGGCGCCATCGGCGTGGAGTTCGCCTATTTCTACAATGCCTTTGGCGCCAAGGTCACCCTCGTCGAGATGCTCCCGCAGATCCTGCCCGTCGAGGACGAGGAGGTGGCGCGCACGCTGCACCGCTCGTTCGAGAAGCAGGGGATCGTGATCCACACCGGCACCAAGTGCGAAAACTTCCGCGTGGGGAAGGGTGGGGTAAAGCTCGACCTCGTGACCGGTGACAAGAAGACCGAACTCGAGGCCGAGGTGCTGCTGTCCGCCATCGGCGTGACGGCCAACATCGAGAATGTCCTCGCGCCCAACCTGCGGGTCGAGCTCGACCGCAACTACGTCAAGGTCGACGCGACCTACCAGACCAACGTCAAGGGCATCTACGCCGCGGGCGACATCATCGGGCCGCCGTGGCTCGCGCACATCGCCACGTTCGAGGCCGTCAATGCCGTCAATGGCATGTTCGGTCACGGCCAGCCGAAGCGCGTGAAGAATTTCCCCGGCTGCACGTACTGCCAGCCGCAGGTCGCGAGCACGGGCCTGACCGAGAAGGCCGCCAAGGAGAAGGGCCTCAACTACAAGGTCGGCAAGTTCCCGTTCACCGCCTCCGGCAAGGCCGTGGCCTCCGCCGAAAGCGAGGGCTTCGTCAAGGTCATCAGCGATGCTAAGACCGGCGAGATCTACGGGGCGCACATCATCGGCTCGGAGGCGACGGAGCTCGTGGCTGAGTACGGCCTCGCCATCGACCTGGAGGCGACGGTCGAGGAGGTTCACCAGAGCATCCACGCGCACCCGACGCTCAGCGAGGCCAACATGGAGGCGTCCGCCGCCTCCCTCGGCGAAGCGATCCACATTTGATCGTCCGCCCGGCACATCCGGGCTTTGCACTGGACAGACCGACGCTGCTTTTCCAGCGTCGGTCCTCGTCTCCGCTCCTGTAGCACAATGGATAGTGTAGTGGCCTCCGAAGCCATTGATCTGGGTTCGACTCCCAGCGGGAGCACCACTTCTCGGGAGCCATGCCGCAATTCGAACGCCCCTCGCCACCACTGGCTTACGACACATCGGCGTATGAGTTGAGCCCCGCCTTGAATTGCGCCGCGCTCCCGTGGTCGCCGGCCGATGCCGCGGACGAGATCGGCGCGCGGGCCGCGACCGAACTCGGCCGCCAGGAACTCCTCGTCGACTACTATCGCATCGGGATGCCGCTGGCGTTTCCGCTGCCGGTAAACCGCCGTTTCCATGCGGACGAACTGCCCGTCGGCATCAGCACGATCACCTATCCCTGGCTCATCTGGCAGATTTGGGCCCTTGAGGAGCGTTGGCGCACCCTTCATGCCGCGTGGCGCCTGCAGGCAAACGTCGCTGCCGGCGTCTGTGTGCAGACCGAGCTCGCCGCGCTGCGCCACTGGGATTGCTTCATGGAGACCACCAACGAGGTCGGGCTCGTCACCGCTCACATCGCCGGCGTGCTGGCCCTCGCGCTGGAGGACGAGTCCGGTTGGGACGCCGCCGCGCTCGCGGATGCCCAGACGGCGGCGGATGCGTTGCTTGCTCGCGACATCGCCCCGTGGTTCCCCCGGCAGTGGCCGATCGGGGCACCGCTGACGCCGCAACGCCTGCACAACATTCCCGTCATCGCCCTGGTGCGCGCCGCCCAGCTGGCCCGGATCCGCCGCCACGCGCTGACGTCTGCACTCGAGGCCCAGGCCATCGCGGTGCTCGAGGCCTGGGTGCGATATCGGAACGAGCAGCATCACACCGAGGGAACCTCGTACGACGGCTACCTGATGGATTCCCTGACCGGCTGGCTCGCAAGCCTGCCGCAGCGTGACGCCGTGCTTGCGCCGGCACGCATTGCGCTGCGAAGCCTGGCCGCCCAATGGATGGCGCTCGCGCTGCCCGGCCGGCTCGACCTGCATGCGCCGCTGGGCGACACCGAGCCGCAAATGCCGTTCTGGATGAACGCGCTCCAACGTCTGGCCCACTGGTATCGTTGGCCGGAGGTCGCCTGGTTCCTCGCCCGTGTCCCGTTGCAACGGGTCCCAGCCGCCGTGCTGACCGAGGTTGACGGCACGCCGACGACCACCGAACCGCCTCCCGCCGGGACGCGCGAAGTGGCCAACGCCATCACTCACCGTTCGGGTTGGACGCGACCGGATCACAGCATCGCCATCAGCCTGCCGCGTGTCCCGCTGCATCACCTCCATCCTGACGCCGGTCACATCATCATCGGCTGGCACGGAAGATTCTGGATCACCGACCCCGGCTACCAGCAGTACCGCCCGGGTGAGGAGCGCGACTACACGATCGGTGCCGCAGCCCACAACGCCCCGGTGATCGGAGGTCGCGCGCAAACAGACTTTGCCGCGACGCTCGTCGAGTGCGCATCCGGCAATTCTGGATTGCGCGCCGTCGTCGACCTCAGTCGCTGCTACCGCGCACTACCGGCAGGCGCGACTGTTCGCCGGTTGATCCAGGCGGAAGCCGGAGCCGATCCGCGGGTGACCGTCACGGACGAGTTCGCCGGACTGGGTGAGAGCGAAACGATCGCATACCATTGGTTGGGCGGCGCCCAACTGGCGTGGGCCTTTTGCGAAGGCCGGGCCCGCCTCAGCGACGGTGCCCACGCACTTTGGCTGGGATTGGACGGCGAGTCGTTGGCGCCAGCGCGGCTTGTCCGCCATCCGGGCACGCGCGGCGCGCTGACACTGGAGCACACGACCGTCATTCCCAGCGGTACGGGCCAGCGTCGTTGGGTTTTCCGCGCCACTCCAGCCGGCACTTGGCAACCGCCCGCGTTGTCCTGAATCCGGTCAGAGAGATTCTCGTACGCGTTATTTGCCTAGGTAAGATCCCTCAATGGCCGCGCCGCGAAATTGCTTGCCGGTCCCACGCGGCGGAAGGCAGCAATGATGCACTTTGATTTCGAAGCTCCCGGTCCGTTGCGCGTGGCTCATCCTGATGGCCGTGCTGGGTTTACGTTCAGG
>CAZGJB010000165.1:0-7870 GCA_964526145.1 uncultured Opitutaceae bacterium | reverse complement strand
GCCTCCGCGACGCGGAACTCACCATCAAGTTCTGAGGCCGGGCAGGCTCTCGCGGAGACGCGAAGCGCGCGGAGTTAATTGAACCACGGATTACGCGGATTGCACGGATCCGGCGAATGAAGCGTCACGGTATGGCCACAAGCGTCGCATCCGCTGACTCCGATCCGTGCGATCCGTGTAATCCGTGGTTCGAAATTCATGACTTCGGTCAAGGTCACCCTCGACGACGTCTGACATCATCACCCGCATGAACGATCGCTCCACCGGTCCCCGCGAACTCCTCCTGCCGAAGGAACACGGCAGCTGGTCGCTGGCGTTCGAGCCCGTGGCCCTCGGGCTGCTCGTCGCGCCGTCCTGGGCGGGTGCCGCGCTGGCCCTGGCGGCGGCGGCCGGGTTTTTCCTGCGGCGGCCGCTCAAGCTCGCGGTCACGCTGCCGGATGCCGATCCCCGCCGCGCCGCCGCGCGGCCATGGGTGGCTGTCCTGCTGCTCGCCGCGTTGACGGGGCTCGCCGGCGCCGCCCGCCTCGGCTCCTTCCCCGCCCTGTGGCCGCTGCTGCTCGCCGCCCCCTGCGGCCTCCTCTTCGTCTGGTTCGACCTGCGCCAGGGCATGCGCGAGGCCGAGGCCGAACTCGCCGGCAGCGCCGCCTTCGCCGTGCTCACCGCCGCCTTCGCGACCGTCGCCGGCTGGTCCGGCCCCGCCGCCCTCGCTCTCGCCGCCATGATGCTCGCGCGCAGTGTGCCGACGGTCGTCACCGTCCGCACCTACCTGCGCCTCGGCAAGGGCCGTGCCGCCAGCCCCTGGCCCGCGCTCGCGACCTCCGGCCTCGCCCTCGCTGTCATTGCCGCCCTTGCGCACCGCGGACTCGTCCCGGTCGCCGCCGTTGCCCTCGCCGTCGCTTTCACGCTGCGCACCGCCTGGCTCGTCACCGGCCTGCGCCCCGATTGGCCCGCCAAGCGAGTCGGCATCCTCGAGGCCGTCCTCGGCGTCGCGACGCTGGCGGTGCTGGCAGTGGCGTATTGAGGAAGGGAGATCCGTGAGCGGGCAGGTCGGCCGCTTTGCTTGACCTGCATCAAGGCACCAAACCGCCTCCCTGCGTACAGTAACCCCCGTCACCCACCGTTCACCATGATGTCCACACCCAACCTCCCCACCAAGGCCGCGGCGCTGTTGTTCAGCCTCGCTCTCGCCCTGCCCGTCCTGCGGGCCAGCGAGGGCCCGACCGACACCCAAGGCAAGGTCATCCTCCCGCCCGACGTGCTCGCCCTGCCCGTCGAGCAGGCCATCCTCACCGCCCCGCCGCACGTCCCGCCAGCGATCACCCGCCAGCACGCCGCCCGCGTGGTCGTCCACCTCGAGGTCCGCGAGGAGGTCATGCGCCTCGCCGACGGCGTCGAATACACCTTCTGGACCTACGGCGGCAGCGTCCCCGGCTCCTTCATCCGCATCCGCGAGGGCGACGTCGTCGAGTTCCACCTCGACAACCACCCGTCCTCGAAGCTGCCGCACAACATCGATCTCCACGCGGTGACCGGCCCCGGCGGCGGCGCCACCTCGACGTTCACCGCCCCCGGCCACTCGTCGCAGTTCACCTTCAAGGCTCTCAACCCCGGCCTCTACGTCTACCACTGCGCCACCGCCCCCGTCCCGATGCACATCGGCAACGGCATGTACGGCCTCATCCTCGTCGAGCCCAAGGGCGGCATGCCCAAGGTCGACCGCGAGTACTACGTGATGCAGGGCGAGTTCTACACCACCGGCCGCCACGGCGAGGAGGGCCTGCAGTCGTTCGACATGGCCAAGGCCATCGACGAGCGCCCGCCCTACGTCGTGTTCAACGGCGCCGTCGGCTCCCTCGTCGGCGACAAGGCCGTGACCGCCAAGGTCGGCGAGACCGTCCGCATCTACTTCGGCGTCGGCGGACCCAACCTCGTCTCCTCCTTCCACGTCATCGGCGAGATCTTCGACAAGCTCTGGCCAGAGGGCGGCACGAGGTACGTGCAGGAGAACGTCCAGACCACCCTCGTCCCCTCCGGCGGCGCCACGATCGTCGAGTTCAAGGTCGACGTCCCCGGCACGTTCATCCTCGTCGATCACTCCCTCACCCGCGCGTTCAACAAGGGCGCCCTCGGCATGCTCAAGGTCGACGGCCCCGAGGATCGCGTCACCTACTCCGGCAAGGAAGTGGATGCCGTCTATCTCGGCTCGCAGGCCGAGGCCGGTTCCGCCTCCTCCCGCCGCGAGGCCGAGCTCAAGGCCAAGATCGCCGCCGAGATGAAGTCCAATCCCGCCATCGCCGGCCTGACCAAGGAAATGCAGATCGAGAAGGGCAAGCAGGTCTACATGGGCCTCTGCTTCGCCTGCCACCAGGCCGACGGCAAGGGCCTCCCCGGCGCCTTCCCCCCGCTGGCCAACTCCGACTACATGCTCGCCGACCGCGACCGCGCCGTCCGCGTCGTCCTGAAGGGTCTCTCCGGTCCCGTCACCGTCAACGGCACGACCTTCAACAGCGTCATGCCCCCGCAGGAAGCCGTCCTCACCGACCAGCAGGTCGCCGACGTGATGACCTACGTCTTCAACGCCTGGGGCAACACCGGCGACGCCTTCAAGACCGACCACGTGAAGTCCATCCGCAACGAAACCCGGTAAGGACCTCCGCGTTCAAACCCTACGCCCCATGCGCCTCACCGTCCCACGCTTCACCGTCCTCCTCCTCGCCGCGGCCCTTGGCCTCGGCGCGGCGGAGCCGGTGGCGATGGTGACGATCCCGGCCGGGACGTATGTGCCGCTGCAGCGTTCGGTGAAGGATGAGCCCGAGGTGAAAGTCGCAGCCTTCCTCCTCGACGCGCGTCCGGTCACCAACGGCGAATTCCTCGCCTTCGTCACCGCGAATCCGAAATGGCGCCGCTCGCAGGTCAGCCGCCTCTTCGCCGACGCCTCGTACCTCGAGCACTGGACCGGCGACCTCGAGCCCGGCCCCAATGCCCCGCTCGACGCCCCGATCGTCCGGGTGTCGTGGTTCGCCGCCCGCGCGTTCGCCCGCACCCACGGCAAACGCCTCCCGACCACCGCCGAATGGGAAGTCGCCGCCGCGGTTGGCTACACTCGCCCCGACGGCGTCAACGACGAGGCGCTCAACCGCGATCTCTACGCGTGGCTCGCCCGCCCCGTGCCCGCCGTCCACCGCGCCGTCGCCACCGGCCGGCCCAACCTCCACGGCGCTTACGATCTCCACGGGCTCGTCTGGGAATGGGTCGACGACTTCAACACCGCCATGGTCACCGGCGAATCCCGCGGCGACTCCGGTCTCGAGCGCGACCTCTTCTGCGGCGCCGGCTCCGTCGGCGCCAAGGACACCTCCAACTACGCCGCCTTCATGCGCGCCGCCCTGCGCTCGTCGCTCAAGGCCAACAACACGACGACGTCGCTCGGCTTCCGCTGCGCGCAATCGGTTCTGCAACGCGGAGAGCACGGAGCCCGCGAAGATAAGCCCTGAACCAAAAACCTCCGCGCCCTCCGCGTTGAAAAAAGAAAGTCTCCCATGAAAACAATCTCTCTCCTCCTCGCCTGCGCCATCGCCTCCACCGCCTACGCCGGTTCCTGCTGCAAGCCGAAGGCCGAGCCCGCGCCCAAGCCCGCCTGCTGCCCGGCCGCGCCGGCGCTGACAGAGGCCGCGCTGCCCTTCACGGCGGAGTCGCTCTATCAGCTCGATGTCACCTTCACCGACGACACCGGCAAGGCCTTCACCCTCGGCGAACTCCGCGGCCGCCCCGTCGCGCTCAACCTCTTCTTCGCCTCCTGCGGCTACGCCTGTCCGCTGACGGTCACCGACCTGCTCGCGGTGCAGGCCAGCCTCCCGGCCGACGCGCGCGAGCGCGCGGTCTTCGTCCTTGTCACCTTCGACACGGAACGCGACACCACCGCCGTCCTCGCCCAGTACCGCCAGCAGCGCCAGCTCGACGGCAACTGGGTCATCCTGCGCGGCACCGACGACGCCGTGCGCGAACTCGCCGCCCTCGTCGGCGTGAAGTTCAAGCGCGAGGCCGATGGCTCTTTCGCCCACTCCAACGTCGTCACCATCCTCAACGCCCAGGGCGAGATCGTCCACCAGCGCCTCGGCCTCCGCGGCGGCCTCGAAGAAACCGCCGCCGCGCTCGCCAAGTAGGGCGGGGCAATGACCTTCCCTACATAAAAAAGAAATTCTTACAGGAGGTAACAGAGGAAACGGAGAATTCATTCCCCAAGCCGATCCTTCTCCGTTCCCTCCGCTTCCTCCTGTAAAATCTTGGATTTCATGTCCTGCCAATTGTCCAAAACCCTCGCGGTCACCATCGCCGGCCTCGCCCTCCTGTGTTCCAGCGCCTTCGCCGCGCCCGCCTCGTTCGCCGAGGCCCTCCAGCAGGGCAAGGTCTCGCTCAACGCCCGTCTCCGCTATGAAGGCGTCGAGCAGGCCGGCCTGCAGGATGCCGAGGCCCTCACGCTGCGCACGCGCCTCGGCTTCGCCCCGGCGCCGTACCAAGGGTGGAAACTCCTCATCGAGGCCGAGAACATCACCGCGGCCGACGGCGACAGCTACAGCCAGTCCGGCCTCAACGCCGGCGGTGCCGGCAAGGCCGTGGTTGCCGATCCCGAGACGACCGAGTGGAACCAGTTCCTCGTGGCTTACACCCGCGAGCAGACCACGGCCAGCCTCGGACGCCAGCGCCTCGTCCTCGACAACGCCCGGTTCATCGGCGACGTCGGCTGGCGGCAGAACCAGCAGACCTTCGACGCCTTCGTCCTGACCGACAAGTCGCTGCCCAAGACCACGCTCACCTACGCCTACCTCGACCGCATCCATCGCGTCTTCAGCCGCCGCCACGCGCAAGGCCGCTGGGATTCGGAATCGCATGTGTTCAACGCCAGCTACGCCGGCTGGGCCGCCGGCACGCTCACGGGCTACGCCTACCTGCTCGACTTCGACAACGCCGCGGCGAACGCGTGCGCCACTTGCGGCGTGAGCATCGCCGGGAGCCGTCCGCTCGAGGACGGCCTGCAGTTCACCTACCGCCTCGAGGCCGCCACGCAGTCCGACTACGGCTCCAGCACCCTCAATTACACCGCCACCTACACCGCGCTGGAGCTCGGCCTCGCCCGGAAGGCCAACAGTCTCGTCTTTGGCCACGAGGTGCTCGGGTCAGACCACAACACCGGCTTCAAGACCCCGCTTGCCACCCTCCACGCGTGGAACGGCTGGGCCGATCTCTTCCTCGCGACGCCCAACGCCGGCCTGCGCGACACCTACGCCAAGGCCACGGCCAACCTGCCCGCGGGCCTCGCGTTCACCGCCTTCCACCACTGGTTCGAGGCCGACGCCGGCGGCGCGCGCTACGGCCGCGAGTTCGACCTTCAGCTCACGCGCAAATTTGGAACCCGCTTCACCGCCCTCGCCAAGTACGCCGACTTCCGCCGCGACACCGCGACGCTGCCCGATGTGAAAAAGGTTTGGGCCCAGGTGGAGTTCGTCTACTGATCAACCGCATCCCATGGCTGCCCCCAAATTCAAGACCTTCGACGTTCGCCCGCTGCTGGCCCGCGGCGAGGAACCCCTCCCCCTGATCCGTTCGCGCGTCGACGCCCTGACGTCCGGCCAGGGCGTGACCATCGTCGCCCCCTTCATGCCCGCCCCGCTCATCGAGATGCTCAAGAGCGAGGGCTTCCATTCCACCATGGAACACCGCGCCGACGGCGCGTGGGCCGTGAACTTCTGGCGGGAATGAGGCCCGGGATTAATCTGGAACTCAGGAACACTGGAAAAATATCCAAGCACCGAGCGCTAGCATGAGCCTTTTTATTCCTGAGTTCCAGAGTTCCAGATTAATCATTTTCCGTGGCCTTATGTTTTGACCGCGCCGTCGGCGCTTCCTGTACTCATCGCGCATCATGGCCGCGACTAGCCCCCGCCTCCGGATATTCCTGCTGCTGTCGCTGACCTGCACCGCCGGGCTCTTCGCCGGGCTGGGCACGTACACGTTCACCTACGCGCACGGGCTGTCGTATTTCTCCAACGACCCGCGCGCCTGCATGAACTGCCACATCATGCGCGATCACTTCGACGGCTGGCAGAAGTCCTCGCACCACACGGTCGCCACCTGCAACGACTGCCACACGCCGAAGAATTTCGTCCTGAAGTACCTCAGCAAGGCGGAGAACGGCTTCTGGCACTCAAAGGGGTTCACCCTGCAGGACTTCCATGAGCCGATCATGATCCGCTCGCACAACTCCACCGTGCTCCAGAACAACTGCGTGCACTGCCACCAGCAGATCGTCGACGGCATCAACACCCACGCCGGCGACCGCCAGCACATGCTCGACTGCGTCCACTGCCATCGTGAGGTCGGGCACGGCCCGACCCGCTGAATTCCAATCCGGTTTAAATATGGAACTCAGGAAAGCTGGAAAATGCCCGAAGCCAACAATCCTGATTTCCTGATTTCCACATTCAATTATTCCCCATGAAAACGACTGATCGCCGCGGCCTTGCCCTCTGGGTCCTCATTCTTCTGCTCGCCGCCACCGCCGGTGGCACGTTCCTCATTTTGATGCTGTACCAGAACATCGTGGCGCGGAAGGCCGAGGCCACGAAGGACGTGTTCCGCGTCGTCGAGGTGAGCGACCAGACGATCGACCCCGCCGTCTGGGGCAAGAACTACCCGCGCCAGTACGACAGCTACAAGCGCACGGTCGACACCGAGCGCACCAACCACGGCGGCAGCGAGGCCTTCCAGCACCTCGATGAGGATCCCGTCTGGCGCCGCCTCTTCGCCGGCTATGCCTTCGGCGTCGATTACCGCGAGGAGCGCGGCCACGCCTACATGCTCATCGACCAGCGCGAGACCGAGCGCGTGAAGAACTTCAAGCAGCCCGGCGCCTGCCTCCAGTGCCATGCCTCCACCCTCAACGCCTACATCGAGCAGGGCATCAAGGCCGGCGTCCCCGCGGGCAAGGAGCATTGGGAGGAGCAGATCCAGAAGGGCTTCGAGATCGTCTGCGCCATGCCGTACAGCGAGGCCACCCAGCTCGTCGAGCACCCCGTCTCCTGCATCGACTGCCACGACGCCGAGAACATGAACCTCCGCGTCAACCGCCCCGGCTTCCTCAACGGCATCCGCGTCCTCGCCGACTCGGATTACCCGACCCCGCACCTCCCCAGCATCGAGCGCTGGCGCCGCGACGGCCGCCAGGGCCGCTACGAGCCCAACATCCTGGCCACGCGCCAGGAGATGCGCTCGATGGTCTGCGCCCAGTGCCACGTCGAGTACTACTTCAAGGGCGAGGGCAAGCTCGTCACCTACCCCTGGCACAAGGGCCTCAAGGTCGAGCAGATCGAGGCCTACTACGACGAGGTGAAGCACGTGGACTTCAAGAACAAGGAAAGCGGCGCCGCCGTCCTCAAGGCCCAGCATCCCGAGTTCGAGCTGTGGAGCCAGGGCATCCACGCCCGCGCCGGCGTCTCCTGCTCCGACTGCCACATGCCCTACGTCCGCGAGGGCGCCATCAAGGTCAGCAACCACCACGTCCGCTCCCCGCTGCTCAACGTCGCCCAGGCCTGCCAGACCTGCCACCGTGTGCCGGAGAAGGAAATCACCGCCCGCGCCCTGCTCGTCCAGGACCGCAACGTCGCCCTGCTCAACCGCGGCGAGGCGGCCGTCGTCGGCCTGCTGGACGCCATCGCCGCCGCGCAGAAGGCCGGCGCGACCGACGCCCAGCTGCTCGGAGCCCGCGTCCTGCACCGCAAGGCGCAGTGGCGCCTCGACTTCATCTCGGCGGAAAACTCGATGGGCTTCCACGCCCCGCAGGAGGCCGCCCGCATCCTCGCCGAGGCGATCGACT
>CAZGJB010000164.1:0-7945 GCA_964526145.1 uncultured Opitutaceae bacterium | reverse complement strand
CGGTCGGCGAGGCTCAGGAGCACATGCTTGCCGGAGGGATCGAGGTGGGTGTAGCCCACGGTGCGGTCGGGCGGGATCTCGGTGATCGTGCGCCGGCGGCCGTCGTGAAGGTTGACGGCGTCCAGTTGGCCCCAGCCGTCCGCGCGGCCCCACACGAAGTAGAGGTTGCCCGTGGCCGGATCGAGACAGGGGCTGGATTTGTTGAGCCCGTGCGTCGCGACGGTGCCGTTGAACAGGTAGTCCTGCTTGGGATCGGCCGAACGCGGCCGGGCGAAGTACGGGTAGGCCTGGAGCGCCGGACCCGGGAAGACGGCGAGCGGCTCCATCCGGCCGGAGGCGCGGTCGATGCGGGCGAGGCTCGCGCCCTCGGGATGATCGGACCAGGCGTTGGTGATCGCGGCGAGCGTACGCCCGTCGGCGGTCACGCTGTACGTGGTGAAATAGAGGAGCTGACAATTCGCCGTGCGCGGGGACTCGGGGCGGGCGGAGTGCATGGGGGAAGTGACCGGTAGGAGCCTGCTTGCAGGCGATAGCAACGCCCCATCGCCTGCAAGCAGGCTCCTACCCAAAATTCACTTCTGCGCTTCCGCGCCGACGGTCACGACCGTGCCGCTGAAGAGCGGGCGGCTCTTGCGCAGGGACTTGGCCACGCCCCAGCCGAGGGGGATCGCGACCATGAGCCAGACGATGATCAGCTTGAGCTTCATGAGATGAGGTACCTCTGAATGACGAATGTGGAAATCAGGAAAGCAGGGATTGGGTGTGGGCTCTGTTCCCGTTTTCCTGAGTTCCACATTCCATCGGGTTGGGGGATTTCTGAATCATTTGACGTGGTGCCGCGGGTCCACGGGGCGCACGGCCAAATTGCAGGCGAGGCCGAGGAGGAGCAATCCCGCCATCAGGTAAAGCGTGGTGTTGTAGGCCTCGCCGGCCGGGACGCCGGCGGCGCGCTGGGCGGCGGAGAGGCGGTCGACGAGCTGCGGCCCGAGGATGGCCGCGACCGACCAGGCGGTGAGGACGCGGCCGGTGATGGCACCGACTTGGTAGGCCCCGAACATGTCGCGCAGGTACGCCGGCAGGGTCGAAAAACCGCCGCCGTACATCGAGATGATGCCGCCCGTGAGAATGACAAAGACGGCGAGATACCCGCCGCGCTGGGTCCAGGGCACACACAGGTAAAGCGCGGCGCCGAGGATGAAGTAGACCGCGTACACGCCGCGCCGGCCGATCACGTCGGAGAACGACGACCAGAGGAAGCGCCCGCCGAGGTTGCAGAGCGAGAGGAGGCCGACGAAACCCGCGGCCGCAGCCGGGGTGACGTTGAACATGTCCTGGATCATCGGCGACGCCTGGCCGAGGATGCCGATGCCCGCCGTGGTGTTGAGGCAGAGGACGCCCCAGAGGAGCCAGAACTGCGGCGTGCGCCAGGCGGTGTCGACCGCGACCTTGACCGGGATGACCGCCGTGGCCTTGGGCACGTAGCCGTCGGGTTTCCAGTCCTCCGCGGGCACCTTCACGAGCCAGGCGGCGAAGGTCATGAAGCACACGTAAATGCCGGCCATCACCAGCAGGGCCTGCCAGGCGCCCACGCCTTCGAGGCCGGAGAAATGCCGCATGAGTTCCTCGGCCAGCGGAGCGCCGATCAGGGCGCCGCCGCCGAAGCCCATGATCGCCAGTCCGGTCGCCATGCCGGGCCGGTCGGGGAACCATTTCACGAGCGTGGAAACCGGCGCGATGTAGCCGAGGCCCAGGCCGATGCCGCCGAGCAACCCGTAGCCGAGATACAGCAGCCAGAGCTGGTGCCAGTACACGCCGCCCGCGGCGATCACGAGGCCGCCGCAAAAACACAGCGCGCTCACGACCATGGTGAAGCGCGGACCGGTCTTCTCGACCCACTTGCCGAACAGCGCCGCCGACACGCCCAGGACCGCCAGCGCGATCGAAAAGGAGAGCCCGACCTCCGGTTGCGTCCAATCACCGGCCGTCGGCGCCGTTACGCCCAAGGCCTGCGCCAGCGGTTTCTTGAAGACCGAGAAGCCGTAGATCTGCCCGATGCACATGTGCAGGGCGATGGCCGCAGGAGGCACCAGCCAGCGGTTATAGCCGGGCGGGGCAATGGTGGCGGTCCGTTGCAGAAAGTTCATGGAGAGCACCCGTCATGCTGGGTTCGACGCCGGGGGAGTCCATGCGATTGCCGCTCTAGGACACACTCAGTGAGCGGATTTATCCGGGATAGTAGGACGAAATGCACAAACCGTATCAGAACATACAAAAGGAACCACCGATTGGGACTCGGGTTCTGGAACCACAGATGAACACGGATAAACACAGATGATGAAGGAATTCTGTCGTGAGTGCCTCACTCCTTCTGATCTGTGCCCATCTGTGTCTATCTGTGGTTAACCTCCGACCCAGCTCGGATCAGGGCGTCGACGTTTTCGAAGGGGGTCTCGACGGCGAGGGTGCAGCCGGAGCCGAGGATGAAGCGGCGGTGGCCGGACATGGCCTTGAGCGCCTGGCGGGCGGCGGTGCGAACCGTGGTCGGCGTGCCTTGGGCAAGGACGGCTACCGGATCGAGGTTGCCCCAGAGCGTGATCTCCGGGCCGACCGTGCGGGCGGCGAAGGCGAGGTCCGTGCGGTAATCGATCTCCAGCACGTCGGCGCCCGTGCGGGCCATGTCGGCGAGGATCGGCTCGGCGTTGCCGCAGATGTGGAGCGACACGGGTTTGCCGGTCGCCGCCTTGAGGTCGGCGATGAGCCGACGCTCCCACGGCCAGGCGAACTCCCGGTAACGTTGCGGTCCGATCAACCCCGCCGGCGAGTCGCCGCCCGTCAGCACGTCGGCGCCGGCCTCCGCCAGCGCCCGGCCATAGGCGAGGCCGAAGCGATGGCAGCGCTCCATCAGGGCCCGCACGAGCGCAGGGTCGTCGTGGACGGCGAGCATCAGCTCGTTCAGGCCCATGAGCGCGGCCGCGAGCGAAAAGGGATATTGGTCGAAGCACGCGACGACCGCGGTCTCCCGTCCGACTGCCGCGACGATGCGGCGGAGCGCGTCGAGCATGAGCGGGTAACGGCCCTGGCGGGTGACGTCCGGCTCCGGCAGCGCCTTCACGTCGGCCAGCGTCCGCACCCGCGGCTCCCCCAGCCCACCCCAGGGTTGCTGCTCGCCGATCGGCCCGACGGCGGCGCCCATGGCCTGGGCGCTGACCCACGTGTCGGCCGACAGGATGACGGCATCCGGCCGAAACCGCTCGTGGTAACGGATCACCGCCCCGGCCAACGCGTCCGCGTCGCGGGTGTAGCGGTCCAAGGTCACCCCGGTGACGCGCGCGCAGAAGTGCACGGCCAGCGGCACGACGGGCACGCGCGGGCCGGGCTCGCCGCGAAGGGCTGAGAGAAAGGCCTCGCGTGGGGTCGGCGCACTCATCGTAGGGCTCGCGCTGGCGCGAGGCCGCGAACGACCAGCGATGTTCGCGGGCTGTACGGCGTGCGATCGTCCAAACGGCCCTGCGCGAGCGCAGGCCCTACGGGTTCCCTGCGATCGTCAAGCATACCTCCACGCATGTTCCCGCGCGTGGCGTTCGAGGCCGGTCATGATCGCGCGGCAGCTGTTCTGCCAGCGACCGGCGGGCATGTCCTCGGTGATGGCGAAGAGGAGGCCGTCGATGCCGTTGGCCTCCTCGCAGAGGTTGACCGCGATCTGCTCGACCTCGGCGTCGGGGCGCAGGTGCGCCGACGAGGGATAATTGATCCACAGCACCTTGCCCGGCCAGGCCGCGCGCGCCTCGGCGAGGGTCATGTCGGTGTCGGGCGCCGGCGTGAAGGCCTCGATGTAGTCGAGGGGCGTCGACGCGATGGCGGACGCGATGATGCGGTTGTTCGCGTCGAAGTGGCAGCCGATGAGTTTGCCGTGGCGGTGCATGACCTCGGCGGCCTCGTGATAGTGCGGCAGGTAGTACTCCTCGAACACCTGCGGCCCGATGATCTCGGGGGTGACGTTGCCGCCGTAGTTGGCGTGCCCGGCGGGCGAGGCGGCGACGATCGGGTAGATCTTGCGGCGGTTCTCGACGAGGATGCGGTAGAGCGAGAGCACCTCGTCGCGGCGCTCCATCCACTCCTCGCAGAATTGCTCCATGGCAATGACACTGCCCGAGATGAGCTCCTGCAGCGGCTCGAGGCCGAAGTTGGCCCGGCAGATCGCGTCGCCATCGAAATCCACCTCGGCCTGCGCCATGGGCCCGTAATCGGCCTCGTAGACCTCGTCGGCGAGGAAGAACCGGATCGCGGCGTAATCCTCCGGGCGCTTGAGCAGGAGCTCGTGCCGCCAGGTGGTGAAGCCGGCATCCTCGGTCAGCGACGTGAGGGTGCCCCGCGGCGTCTCGTGCTGGGTGCGGGTGAACTTGCGGTCGCCCTCCCACCAGGTGTGGGCCGTGGTGCGGACATTCGGGCGGTGGGTCTTGAAGACGGGGAGGCGCTGCACGATGCACATGCCGCGGTTGCGCATCTCGCGCTCGGCCAGGCAGGGATGCACGAAGGCCTCGTACATCGTGAAGGGCACCACGGGGCCGTGGCTGCCGCCCAGGGCGCGTTCGACGCGGGCTCGGGGAGTCATGGTTGGGAGGGGTTCAGGGTTGGTGCTCGTGCGCGTAGGCGCAGAGGGCGCGGAGGTTCTCGGCCGGCGTGTCGCGCGGCACCTCGCAGCCGGCGCCGACGATGAAGCGGGGGCCGGCCGCCCGGTGGCAAGCCGCCACCGCCGCGGTGACGGCGGCGGGCGTGCTGTTGCGCAGCCCGGACACGGGGTTGAGGTTGCCGATGAGCACCTGGTCGGGACCCATCTCGGCGCGGGCCTCCGCCAGCGGCACGGGGTAGTCGAGGTCCACGATGCCGCAGCGCAGGTGGCCCATGCCGGCGAGGTGGGCGCGGGTGTTGCCGCAGATGTGCAGGCGCGCCGGCACGCCCAGCGCGCGGATGCCGTCGATGAGGCGGCGCTCGAAGGGCCAGACGAACTCGCGGTACAGGCCCGGGCCGATCAGCGAGGCCGCGGCGTCGCCGACGCCGATCAGGTCCGCCCCGGCCTCCACCTGCGCGCGGGCGAAGCGGAGCCCCAACTCCACGGCGAATGCGAACAGATCATGCACGAACACCGGGTCGTCGTAGAAATCGAGCATCAGCGTGTTGATGCCGCGGAGGTCGGCCGCCTCGGCCATCGGACCCTCGATCCAACCTTCGACGAGCAGGTCGCGGCCCACGCGCTCGCGCAGGAGCGCGACGGCCTTGACGCCATTGTGCATGCGACCGCCGCCGAGCGGGTCGGGCGGATTGAGGCCGGCGAGCTGCACCTTGTCGGCGAGCCGGGCCTCGTCCTCGAGGAGGGCAACTGGCTGCTCGTCGAAATAACGCACGCGCGCGCCGCAGTCGGCGGCCTCGCGGGCGGGATCCGACATCGTGTTGACGTAGTCGAACCCGAAGGTCTCCGCGGTGCGGATCTGGCCCTCGGCCAGCACGCGGTAGTCGGTGCAGTAGTCGAGGTAGCGCGCGCCGGCTTGCCGGGCCGCGAACATCATCGTGATCGGCATCAGCGGCAGCCGGTCGACAGGTCGGCCGGCGAGATGGGCGAGGATGCGTTCGCGGCCGTTCATGGGGGGCTCAATAATTCCCCTCGCGACGCCAGACGTCGAGCATCCGCTCGTAGTTGGCGAGCGGCATGCCGGTGTAGATGCAATTGCTGGTGGAGAAGATGTAGCCGTAGCCCGGCATGCCGGCCTGCAGCGCCTCGCGGGCGGCGGCCTCGACCTGCGCGGGCGTGCCGGCGTCCATCATGCCGCAGTGCACATTGCCGATGAGGCAGAGCTCGTGGCCGTAACGGCGCTTGACCTCGGCGAGGTCCACCCCGCCCTGCGGGTCGATCGAGTGCAGGGCGTGCGGCTTCGTGGACGCGAGCTGGTCGAGGATCGGCATGATGTTGCCGTCGGTGTGCTTGATCACATAGTAGCCCATCTCGCGGTAGCCATGGGTCAGCGCGGCGAGGTACGGCGTCACGAACTCGCCAAACTTGGCCGGGCTCATGAACGGGCCGGTGTTGAAGCAGTAGTCGGAACAGAGCGCGAAGCCGTCGAGGCCGCCCGGGCGACGCAGCTTGGCCACGTCGTCGAGGGCCTTGCGCACGGCGGCGGCGGCCTCGGCCTTGAGGGTGTCGGGTTCCTCGACCATGCGGCAGGAGAACGCCTCCATGTCGGAGCCGCTGGGCACGGCAAACGTCGCGTCGCCATGCGCCATGAGGAAGTACCGGTCGCCGGAGCGCTCGCGGATCAGGTCCACCAGGCGGGCGAGTTCGTCGAGGTCGCCGGGGTTGGGGTGGATGAAGATGGCGCTGTGCTCGAAGCGCTCGGCGGTGGCGATGTAGAGGTCCGCCATGTCCCTGCGGTGCAGCTGCCGTTCCCGCTCCTCCATCTGCAGCCACTGGCTGTAGTTGCGGTGGATCGGGTGGACCTTGCCGAAGGCCTCCATCGTGAGAAAGAAAACCAGTTCGAAGTGCGGCACCCGCCCGGTGAGCGGCCGGCGCTCGAGGGCGGCGATTTCCTGGGCGATGAAGGTCTCGGACAGCCGCGGGTAGCCCTTCAGGACGAAGGCCACGCGCCCCGCCGCCGCAGGCGGCACCCGCGGTTGATCGGCCATGGGCGGGGCGGCGCGCTAGGCGATGCGCGGCACCGACTGCGGCTTCTGGGCCGCCTCGGCGGGCTCGATCCAGGGGGCCACCAGGCGGCCGACGTTGTCCAGGCCCTCCAGCAGGCCCGGCACGACGATGTCCGAGGGCCGGTTCTGGCTCGGCAGCCGGCGCAGCGCCGCCGCCATCACCGCCGGGTCGTAGCGGCCGTCGTCGGCGAGCATCGCCACCAGGCCCAGCTTCGCGGCACGGGACACGCGGATGTACTGTTCCAGGCGCGGCTCGGTGCGCGGGACGATGAGGGCGCGCTTGTCGAGCGACAGCACTTCGCAGAACGTGTTGTAGCCGCCCATCGCAACCACGCCGGCCGCGCGCGCGACGAGCGCCTCGAGGTGGCTGTGGAAGGTGATGACGTCGACGCGCTTCAGGCGCGCCGCGCGGTCCATGAACTCGGCCTGGCGCTCCGGCTGCATGAACGGCCCGAGCACCAGCAGCGCCGGGTAGGGCAGCAGCGGGTCGTGCTCGTAGGCGCGCAGCACCCACTCGATCAGCGCCTCGCCATCGCCGCCACCGCCCGTGGTGACCAGCAGGTAGGGCTTGTTGGTCATTTCCGGCAGGCGCGGCGGCGCGCCGTGCGACGGCACCTCGCGGTGGAGATACCCGGTGTAGACCATCTTCTGGCGCACCGAGATCGGCAGCGACACGCCCTCCAGCGGGTCGCAGATCTGCGGCAGGCCGTAGACCCAGATCTCGTCGTAGAGGTCGCGCAGCGCGGGGAGCACGTTCTTGCGCTGCCACTCGGGCTCCAGCAGGCGCGGCTCGTCCAGCACGTCGCGCAGGCCGAGGATGAGGCGGGTGCCGCGCGGCTTGAGCATCTCCAGCGTTTCGAGCACCTCGCCGCGCAGGCCCATCGGCTCCTTGTCGACGATGAAGAGATCCGGCTCGAACATCTCGGCGGTGTGGCGGATGATCGAGGCGCGGAGCTCCAGGGTCTCCTCAATGTCGATCAGCAGCGAGAGCGGGGTGTAGTCGCCGGAGCGCAGCTTGATGACGCCGGGAATGCGCACGAAATCCACGCGCGCCCGGAAATTGAAGCTGCCGATGATCGGCGAGCCGGTGAGGATGATGACCGAGAGGTCCTTCTCCAGATCGACCAGCGAATGGGCAATGGTGCGGCAGCGGCGCAAGTGGCCGAGGCCGAAGGTGTCGTGGCTGTAGATGAGAACGCGGGCGTCCCGCTTTTCCATCGGCCCGGTTCCCGCTGGGCTTGTTCCTGTCACG
>CAZGJB010000163.1:0-7996 GCA_964526145.1 uncultured Opitutaceae bacterium | reverse complement strand
CACCGCGCCATCGGGCGCGCGGGCCGAGATGAACGAGCCGGTGCCGGCATGCATCACGAGACCGGGTCCGCCTCCGGTGGCCAGCTCGAGGACCGGCAGCGAGTCGAGGGAGGCGACGATGCGGCCGTAACCCGTAAGCTTGGCGGACGTTTCCTGCCAGAACGCGGGCGAACCGGCCATGCACAGGAGCGTGGCGTCGACGGCGACGCCGGCGCGCGGCGACTTGGCGAGCAGGTGCTGGAGCGCGTCGACGAGGGTGGCGCGGGCCTTGTCGGGGCCGAGATGACTGGGGTTGCAGCCGGGCCCGATGTGCTGGGCGATGATCGCGCCGGACTCGTCCACCAGAATGAGCTCGGTTTTCGAGCCGCCGCCGTCGATGCCGATCCGGAGACTCATGCGAGCTGGCGGCTGAGGCGGTGCTTGTAGGCGGCGCCGACGGCGCGGTTGTGCTCGATGGCGCCGGGCAGATTCTGGCTGCGGAGGACCGGGAGCGGGTGGCCGTTGGCCTTCATCCAGTCCATGATCTCCAGCATGAGCAGATTGAGCAGCATGCCGCCGACAAGCGTGGAGGTGGGCCCGGTCTTCTCGCCGCCGCCCGCGTCGATCAGCGTGTCGCCCGGGACACCGAGGTTGTCGAGGACGTGATCGGCGATCTCGTGGAGCTTCTTGCCGCCGGGATGGACCGTGCGGGCGCTGGCCGACATCGTGGCGGAGCAGAGTCCGACAACGTGCAGGCCCTTGGCTTTGGCGTAGAGCGCGACCTCGATGGGCGACGAGTTCTTCCCGGAGTTGGAGATGACGAGGATCGTCTCGCCGGGCCGCAGCTCGTACTGGCGGTCGTGGCGGCCGGCGAGCTCGGTGCCGTAGCCGACGAGGTTCTCGATGAAGCCGCCGGTCGGATCGATGATGCCGCTCACGCAGACCAGCCCGCCGGCGCGGCCGATGATCTCGCGGGCGATCACCTCGCTGTGCCCGCTGCCGAAGACGTGGAGGATCCCGCCCGCGGCGAGCGAGCGGCCGATGATCGGCGCGAGGGCGCGCAGCACGGGAGCGTTCTTTTCGCGGGCCGCGGCGACGAGGGCCATTGAACGTTCATAGAAGGCGTCGGCAAGGGGGCTCATGGTCCGCAAGAGAAAGCTTTCCCCCGGCGTAAGTCGCGGCAAAAGTGGGAACTCCACCGTTCTGTTGCGTCCTGATCGGAATCCGTCTGCCGGTGGCGGCAGCGGTCCGGGCACCGGTCTCGACGCATAACCGCAATAACCCTGTTATACCCATGAAACTGCTCCGATGGCTCGCATTGCCAGCCATGCTGACTACTGCCCAGGCAGAGCCCCTGCCGGTCGAAATCTTCGCCCAGCCACCTGCCTTCACCGATATGACCCTGTCTTGGGACGGGAAGTTTGTGGCCTACAAAGCCGAATTCGAGGAAGCGGAGCGGGTCTTCATCCGTGAGCTCGCGACCAAGGAGGTGCTTGGCGTGGATATGCCCTCGGTCGTCGCCAACATGTTCGGCCGAATCGGCAATATCACCTGGATTTCGAATCAGCGTCTCCTGGTCAGCTCGTATTTGGGGTACGTGGCCATCGACCGCGACGGAAAGGACTATTCGCTGCTGACGGATGGCGCGCGGATCTACGGGGTCAACCGGACCGATAACCAATATGTCCGTGCGGGCCGTTTGCTTTACGTCGACCGCGATACTGAGCGAGACCAGGTCATGCTGGAGGAATATGATCCGCCAACCGGGCGAGTGGCCGCCGGCGGTTATGTCGGTCTCAAGTATCCCAACATCATCCGCCTCGATACCCGCACCGGCCATTTCACCCGGGAGGAAGAGAATCCGGGCGACTTCATCGCCTGGTTTACGGACCGCCAGGGCGTCGTGCGTGTCGCCGTAAAGATCAAGGGCCTCAGGCGCTCGGTGCTGTACCGGGAGAATGCCCAGTCGGCCTGGCGGGTGCTCGCTGGGCTGGGCGACGATCCGAAGGGCGCCGAGCTGCTCGGCCTCAGTGCGGATGGCCAGCATCTTTACACCTCGAAGGTGACCGACAGCGGCCGGTACGGCCTGTACGCGTACGACCTCGCGGCGGACAAGTTCGGTGACCTGATCCTTGAGCACGCGCTCTACGACATTGGGCCGATGAATTCCGGTGGCACGATCCACACGCCGGCGGGGCGATTGATCGGGGTGCGCTATTACACGGAAATTGCCCGGACCTTCTGGCTCGATCCCGAATTTGCCGCCGTCCAGCAGCAGATCGACCTGGCGGTGCCGCAGTCGGTCAACCGCGTCGTGGGCATCAGCCGGGATGAGCAGCAGTTGCTGGTCTTTGCTTCCTCGGCGAAAAATCCCGGGACCTATTATCTTTTCGACCGGACGAGCCAGACCCTGGGCAAATTCATCGATGTGATGCCATGGATCCAGCCCGAGCAGATGGCGGAAAAGATTCCGATCAAGGTCAAGGCGCGCGATGGTCTCATGCTTCACGGGTACCTCACGGTGCCCCCGGGCCGGGAAATGAAGAATCTGCCCTTGGTGGTGATGGTCCACGGCGGGCCTTGGGCGCGGGACACCTACGGCTTCGATCCGCAGGTGCAGTTTCTCGCCAACCGGGGGTACGCGGTGATACAGATCAACTACCGCGGCTCCACCGGGTACGGCCGCGAGTTTTACGAGAAGGGCTTTCGGGTCGTCGGCACGAGCATGCAGGATGACATCGAGGACGCGGCGCGTTTCGCCATCCGCAAGGGCATCGCCGATCCCAAGCGCATCGCGATCATGGGCGGCAGCTTCGGCGGCTATTCCACGCTGATGGGCCTGATCCGTTCGCCCGATCTTTACTGCTGCGGGATCGACATTGCCGGCGTGACCGACTGGGCGGGGATCATCAAGCACGGCGCGACCCTGAACCCGGACAGCTATGCGTTTAGCGTCGATCGGATCGGCGATCCGCAGCAGGATGCCGAAGGATTGAAAGCCATTTCACCGATCTACCATGCGGACAAGATCCAGGCACCGCTTCTGATCGTGCACGGGCGGGACGATCCGGTTGTGCCTTATGAACAGGCCAAGGCGTTGACCGCGGCCCTGGACAAGGCCGGCAAGTCGTACGAATTGATCGCGAAATTCAACGAACCTCACGGCATCTTCAATTTCAAGAACCGCATCGAGCTCTACAAGCGGATCGAGACGTTCCTGGCCAAACACATGCCGGCGGATCTTTGAGGATCCCCTGATCTTCCGCGCCGCAGGCCGTTTCACGCCTCCCAGCGCCCGTAGATCCCGCAGGGCAGCACCTTGCCGTCGCGCTTGATCGGCAGCCCGATCTCGCCGGCGGTGGTGGTGCCGCGGCCCGGGAGGAGGGCGGTGAGGAGATTGGCGACGACCGTCGGCGAGAGGCGCGCGGTGTAGGCGTTGATCAGGAAGAAGAGCGGCGTCTCGCTGAGGAGTTCGCGGCATTCGACCAGCAGCGGCCACAAGTGGTCCTCGAGCTTCCACATCTCGCCCGTGCTGCCACGCCCGTAGGTCGGCGGATCCATGATGATCGCATCATAGCGCCGCCCGCGCTTGAGCTCGCGCCGTACGAATTTCAGGCAGTCGTCGGTGATGTACCGGATCGGCGCCTCAGCCAGGCCGCAGAGCGTGGCGTTCTCGCGGCACCACTTCACCATGCCCTCGGCGGCGTCCACATGGCACACCTTGGCCCCCGCGGCGGCGGCGGCGCACGAGGCGGCGCCGGTGTAGCCGAAAAGGTTCAGGACGGACACCTCGCGACCGGCGGCGCAGGCGGCCTTGATCTTGGCGCTGAACCATTCCCAGTTCACCGCCTGCTCGGGGAAGAGCCCGGTATGCTTGAAGCCGGTCGGGCGGATTTTGAATGTCAGGCCCAGCGGTTGGTACCGGATCGTCCAGTCTTCGGGCAACGGCCGCCGGAACTCCCAGCGGCCACCCCCGGTGCTGGCGCGGTGATAGAACCCGTCCCAGTTTTCCCACTTCGCCCCCGGGGATGTATCCTTTCGCGGCCAGATGATCTGCGGGTCCGGGCGGACCAGCGTGTGCGGACCCCAACGCTCCTGTTTCATGCCATCCCCGCAATCGAGCAGTTGGTACTCCTGCCAGCGGTCAGCGACGATCAAGGCGGCACGTTGCAAAGACATAACGGCAAACATGGCTGGTGCGCGCCCAAGAGGAATCCGAAAACGCATTTAGGCGGTATTCGGCGGGGTCAATCCCCCTCTGGGCAGGCGCAACGGGTTGACACTGCTGCAAGTCATTCGCTTAAGTGGCCACCTTTTCCCTCCCTCCATGACCACAAAATCACCCATCCGTGTGTTGCTTGCCCTGTTCGGCGCGTTGGTTTTCGCCGTGGCCCCGCTGTGGGCCGATGTCGTCGAAACCAAGAGTGGCGCCCGCATCGTCGGCCAGGTCACCAAGGTTGAGGACGGCAAGGTCTTCATCACGACCGACTACGCCGGCGACCTCACGATCAAGCAGAGTGAAGTCACCACCATGAGCACCGATACGCCGGTCTACGTGCGCCTCGCCAGCGGCACCGTGCTGCAGGGCACGCTCGCCGGCACCGGCGACACGCTCAAGATCAACGGCGCCGACGGCGAACTCACCACGAAGGTCGAGAAGGTCAGCGCCTCCTGGGGCCCGACCGGCGAGGATCCGCAGGTCACCGCCATGAAGAAGAAAATCGCGGCCGGTGAGCGCAAGTGGACCTACCAGTCCTCGGTCGACCTGACCGGCCAGACCGGCAACACCAATTCCACCGGCCTCGCCGCCGGCTTCACCGCGACCCTGGCCAGCGCGCAGGACGCCCTGAAATTCTACGTCACCACCAACTACGCCACCTCCGAGGACGCCGCCGGCAACAAGAACAAGACCGCGGATGAGCTGAAGGGTGGCATCGATTACGCCTCCTTCTTCTCCGAGCGCGTCGGCTGGTATGTTCGTCAGGAACTCGAGCGCGACAACGTCGAGGGCGTGGACATGCGTTCAACGACCGACGCCGGCTTCACCACTCGTATCGTCAAGACCGACACCCACCAGCTGACGGGCCGTCTCGGTGCCGGTTATCGCTTCGAGAGCTACGGCAACGGCGTGGAGAACAAGGGCGCCGTCCTTTCCACCGGGCTGAACAATGCCATCAAGTTCGGCGAGTTCGCCTCGCTCGTCACCGACGTGACCTACATCCCGGCGATCGATGATTTCGCCGACTACCGTTTCGTGCACGACTCCGGCCTCGAGTTCCCGCTCGCCGCCGGCTTCTGGAAGCTCCGCATCGGTCTCAACAACCAGTTCAACAGCAGCCCGCAGCCCGGCCGCGAGGAACTCGACACGACCTACTACACCCGGCTCGTGCTCAACTGGAAGTAAGGCGAGTCGCCACCGTATTTTCGACCGGCCCCGGAGTCCTTCCGGGGCCGGTTTGCTTTTCCGGGGGCCTCGCGCACGCTCGTCCCAGCCATGGCCCCGCAACGCCAGGATTACCTGCTTCGCCTGATCGAGGAACTCGGCCGCTTCGTGCGCGAAGCCCTGCGCTCGGGCGAGCCGCAACGCGCCGAGGCCGCGCTGCCCGCGCTCGTGCAGGCCCAGGAGCGGCTCTTCGCCCGTCCGGCCGCGCAGTTCGTCGAGCTCACACCCGAGGCGCAGGTGGACCTGCTCGCCTTCGGCGAATCCGCCGCAACGGCGCGGGAAAAATGCCTCACCTACGCGGCCATCCTCGACTATGCCGCCGAGCTCTACGAGCCGGCCGGTCGCCCCGCGCTCGCCCTCGCCTCCCGCGAGTGGGTGGACACGGTCCGCGAGATCGCCGCCACGCGCTGGCCGAGTCCCGCCTGAACCCGTCGACCGGTCACGTGCCGTACAACCGGTCGCCGAAATCACCGAGGCCCGGGAGGATGTACTTCCGGTTGTTCAACCCGCGATCGTGCGCGGCGGTGAAGATCGGCACCTCGGGATGACGGGCCTGCACGGCCGCGACGCCCTCGGGGCTGGCGACGATGCTGACGAACGACAACTCGCGCGCCCCCGCGGTCTTCACGACGTCGAGCGCCTGCACCGCCGAACCGCCGGTGGCCAGCATCGGGTCCACCACGATCACGCGGGCCCCGTCGAGCGGCGGCAGCTTGCAGTAATAGCTGCGGGCGACGGCGGTCTGGTGATCACGCTCGAGCCCGATGTAGCCGACGCTCACGTCGGGAAAGATGTCGAGGAACGGCTGCACCATGCCGAGGCCCGCCCGCAGGATCGGCACGACGACCAGCGGCCGGGCGAGCACGCGGCCTGAAGTAGGCTCCAGCGGCGTATGCACGGTCTTTTCTTCGGTCGCCAGGTCGCGCGTGGCCTCGACCGCCAGGAGCAAGCCGAGATGGTAGGCGAGGGTGCGGAACGTGGCGGGCTTGGTGGTCTTGTCCCGCAGGTGCAGGACAATGTGCGCGGCGAGCGGATGGGAGAGGACGTGGAGCGACATGGCGAAGAATCGGCGTCTGTTTCCTGGTTTCCCCGTTACAGCAGATCCTTCTCCACCTTCTGCTCGAGCACATGCTCGAGTTCCTTGCGCAGCGCCTTCTCCTTGCCGCGGAGGCCGGGCATCAGGGCGAGCCAGTGGTAAACCTCCTCGCGCAGGTGCTTCGGCATCACCGGTTCCTGGGCCAGCACGCGTTCGAAGGCGCGGACGCACAGGGTGGCGACCTGTTCGCAGAGGCGCTGGGCATCGGCCGAGCTGTGCTGGCCGGCGAGCCGCATGACCTCGTCGAGCTGCCGGTGCCGGCGCTTCATGATGGCCGTGTAGGCGGCGAGACTCGGGGTGACGACGTTCACCGTGCGGGGAAAATGGCTCGACATCAGGTTCCACGGGTCGGGCCCGTAACCGCCGGCGCGGATGTCGCTGCGCAGCAGCACCGCGGGAATGTCGGCGCACTTCGCGAGCATGAACTCGACCACGGCCCCGGCATCGAGCTCCGCGCCATCGTAGTTGAACAGCGCGAGATCGCACGCGAGCAGCGTGCGCACGTTGTGGTCGCGGATGGCCCGCTGCGTCCGTCCCCGCGGCTCCAGGTCCTGCGGCAGCATGCACAGGAAACGCCCGTGCGACTTCTCATATATCGCCTCGGCCAGATAGGCGTTGCCGATCAGGTGCTTGTGGTTGAAGAGCTCGCCGGCGAAATAGACCGTGTAGCTTTGCTTCGATTTTTTCATCCGGGGTGGACGCTCGCCAGCTAGCCCGCAAGCACGGCGGGGGACAATGGCAAACTGGGGCGGTGGCGGCGTTATGGCGCCAGCGTGAGCTTGTGCACCGGCGTTCCCGGCAGGAACGGTGTCGGCTCGCCCTTCACCCACGATTCGTGACCAGCGCGGTAGAATGGCGACAGCGGATGCCCGCTCTGGCCACCCGGCATGTGGGCGATGCCCTCGGCCTCGTGCCCGGGCGAGACAACCATACGCTGGCTCGCACCGAAGCTGCGACTTTGCCAACGCGGCGTGTCGTCGTCGCCGGGCAACGATATCGCCGGCATATCGAGCCAGCCGGTGAGCCACGCCGGAAACATCGGGCTGAGCGGGTGCCGGATGCGGACGACATTGGCCCGGCCCCACGTGGCCCGGGCCGGATCCTCGCCCCGCTTTTCGAGGTCGCTCATGACGGCATCGGCCGCGGCGACGAACAGCTCCTCCCACCGGGTGAATTTCGGGTTCAACAGATGCGCCGGCTGTTCGGTCAACAGGGTCCACAGCGGCTCCTCATACCGGAACCGTCGCCAGTTGAAGGACTCGTCGCGTGCGACGCACGGAGCAAACACCGGATCGAGCGCCAGCGCGGCGACCTGCCGGCGGAATTCACGCACGAGCCGGTAACTGACCGAATCCACAGCCGCATGTCCTTCCCAGACCTCGACCAGCGCGCGCAACTGCTGGCGCGCCGGCCGGTCGGCGATGACGTCGGGACTGAGCGTCTGCACCAGCAAATGCTGCCAGCGCGCGAGGAACCGG
>CAZGJB010000162.1:0-8015 GCA_964526145.1 uncultured Opitutaceae bacterium | reverse complement strand
GGTCCGCAAGCCTTGATTTCGCAGTAGCGCACCGGCCGGAATCTCTCGTGCGACCAACCAAATCCCGAGAATATCAACACACGCGAACATTGCATTCCACGTGGACAGCGCTGCTCCCAAGTGGCTTCCAAAACTTAAAACCAGCGCTATAGTCACGGGCAACACCGTGAGGACAATGAGCGGCATTGCCGCGCATAGAAGAAACCGCCTTCGAGTAAGAGGCCCCTCGTAGTGCGCGAAAAAAGCAAATCCCCCCGGAAAAAGGCCAACGACGCTCCGTTTGAAATCTGGAAATACCACGATGTGCAACAATTCGTGAGCCAAGATCACCGCGATGAAAAAGACCATCATCAGCGGTGGCGAAAACGGATAGAGTAACTCCCGGCGAGGAACGCTCAGATGCATGGCCCAGAATCCCCCTACCAATGCCGACATGATTGCGGCGGCCAGGACTGAAAGAAGAAAAAACGTTTTTCTGTTTGGCTCCCGCATTTCATTCCACCCGACTGTATCGAATTCGGGAGATTGGGGAATTGGTCCAATATGAAACTTCATTTTGCGCAACGTTTAAGGTCAGCCACCCGTCTGGCGGGTTGGCTGCGGGGGTTGGTTGGGCGTTTGGTTTAAAACGCGACGAATCAATGCTGCCTTCCCGGATGTGTAAACGGAACGTTCGTGTGAATGCGCCTCACAGAGCCCGGTCTTCAACTGAGCGTATTCGTCTCGGAGTGTGGCGTCGGCTCGAAGCGCGTCCCGGAAGCGGAGATAATCACTCCACCCGCAACTATGACGCGGCACGACATGGAGGTAGAACGAACGACAATACTCCGGCCCCTTCGCGAAGAAGTGATCGCCTCTGCCTTCTCGATCGCCGAAGTAGGTATAACCGTCTGTCTCCAACGTCGCGGGCCAATGTGCGATGTCCTCTAAGGCGCGAACTGCGATCGCAATATCTATGATCGGCTTCGCGGGCAGGTCCGCGACCGCCGTGCTGCCGACATGCTCGATTTGGATCCCAGTGTCGCCCAGTAACTCTGTAAGTCGCCGCTTCTCTTCGGTGAAGCGGGATTGCCACTCTGGCTGATGAGGCACCAACCGAACTTCGCCGCGCTTAAGTCCGAGTTTCATTGTTTTGCCCAACGTTGAGGTCAGCCACCCGTCGGCCGGGTTGGCTGCGGGGATTGTTTGGGCCTTGGTTTGGATTGAGGTCGTGCTACCGGAATTCGTTCCAGCACAGCAGACACCAATGATGGATATTTCGTCTCTTTGACGATCACTACATCCATCACTTTCTCGAGAATCTCGATCCGCACAGCACGTATCTTTTCTTCATCTGACGCGGTGACTTCATAGTTTGACGAAAACCTGAAAAGGGTCGTATGCACCAAATCCCACCCTTTGCTTTCCTGTAAGTTCAGCTGGCAACGGACTCGATTCGTCACTCCCTCGTCGTGGGCCACTGCAATGATCGCCATTTCGGTAATTCGGAGCGCTCGATAGTGGACCGTCCAATTCCTAATTTCGTGAACACTTGCCCTGAGTTTTTTTATCCAATCAGCACGATTCTGTTTCCAAAGTTCTTGCTTTCGTCCCGCATAGTCTTCTCGGACACTCAAGAATGGCGTGATCGAGATGTGCAACGAATCGGAAGGGCACTCCCACAGAGGGCCTGTTACTTGTGTCAGAATTATTTTCTGTAAAAGCGCCAGCTTCTCTCGCGAATTCTCGGACAGCAGTATTTGGGCGTTGTAGGCCATACACTCATGGCCGAGTTGTGGATCTTCTCTTACAAACATTAGTGTGGGTGTCTTAACCCAACGTTGATGTCAGCCGCGCTGGCCAAAGGCCAGCGTCGGATGCGGGGATTGGTTGGGCCTATTTGTCATCCACTTCTTAAAAATCATAGGAACTCAGTGAAGTAACCGACATCTCCTGAGAAATCTTTCCATTCGGGTAGCGCACTCGATAACTGATCTCGATCTTCTTGGCATCCATCGGAATTTCGTAACTTACCAAATTTGCGACTCCTGATTTACTACGAGAAAGCACTGAAATGAATTGTCGATAATGAAGCCGGTAGATCATCTTCGTTGGCAGAACTGGACGGTAAATGTTCGCTTTGATAGCCTCGATGAATGCTCGCAGATGAGCGGCGAGCCTTTCCGAATCATGCTTGGGCGCCTCCATGATTTGATTGACTAGCGGATTCCGCATAATGCCGCACTACACAAAACACTACACAATGCACCCGATTCGCGGTGTTCCCCTAGTTTACCTACCTCTAAAACACCACCCCAAGCCTCCAGAATTCTTCTCCCCGTGGGGACGCCAACGAAGATGCCGAAGACGCGCAAGTCGCTCTTCGGCTTTTTATTACGCTTACTACGAACGGGAGTTCGACCATCGCCACAGTTGCCGCAGCCCTTCGAATCCGATGCGATAGCAACCTTCCCCATGAGCCTCCCGCCCTCGGTCCCGGACGCCGTCCTCCCGGTCCTCTCCCGCGCCGGCTTCAACGCCGCCGATCTCGCCTCGGGCGATCTGCTCTGTCCGCGGCCGCCGCGGGCCGCCGGGCCCGGGCAGTGGATCTGGCTCCCGGCCCCCGCCGGCGACGACCGGCGCAACAGCTACGCATATTTCCGCCGCCCGTTCACGGCCGCCGGCGAACTCACGGTGCACATCGCCGCCGACACGCAGTACGAGCTCCACGTCGACGGCGCCCTCGTCGAACGCGGCACCGCCCCCGCCGTCCCCGCCTACAAGACGTTCGACACCCACCGCCTCACCCTCGCCCCCGGCCGCCACGTGCTCGCCGTGCTCGTCCACCACTTCGGCCAGCAATGCGCCACCGCCATGCGCTCGCGCCCGGGCCTGTGGGTCGAGGCCACGACCGCCGACCGCACCGTGATCGCCACCGACGCCACCTGGAAGGCCCTCCCCGCCGTCGCCTACCAGCAATGGCTGCCCTGCATGATGTCGCACTTCGGCTTCTACGAGGTCTGCGACCACGCCCTCATCCCCGCCGGCTGGAACACCGCCGCGTTCGACGACTCCGTCTGGCCCGCCGCCGCCGTGATCGGCCCCGCCGGCACCGCGCCCTGGGAACGCCTCATCCCGCGCGACATCCCGCTGCTCGCGACCACTGAAATCCAGGCCGCCGCCCTGCTCACCCGCGGTCGCTACGAACCCGGCCCGCTGCCCGAGACGGAGAAAGACGTCACCGTCGCCGTCGAAATGGCCGCGCGCCGCCGCCAGCCGGTCGCGGCCGCCGCTCCCCTCGCCTTCCCGTTGACGCTCGGCGCCGACGCGTCCGGCGAATTCTTCGTGCTCGACTTCGGCCGCATCGTGACCGGCCACATCCGCCTCACTTTCACCGGTGCGCGAGCCGGCCAACGCATCGACATCGGCCACGACGAGATCCTCGATCCCGCCGGCCTGCCCAACGTCCGCCGCCTCTACGTCCACGCCGCCGACCGTGCCCACCTCCGCGCCGACCAGCGCGAGCTCACGCTCTTCGGCGGTCGCGGCTTCCGTTACCTGATGCTCGACGTCGCCGCCGGCCCGGGCGGCCTCACGCTCACGGGCGCGACGGTGGCCGAGCGCACGTACCCGACGCCGCGCACCGGCTCGTTCCGCTCCTCCGATCCCGCCCTCGATCACCTCTACCAGGTCGGTCTCACGACCACGCGGCTCTGCATGCTCGACACCTTCGTCGACTGCCCGACGCGCGAACGCGTGATGTGGATGGACCTCGCCGTCGAGGCGCCCTGCAGCGTGTACGGCTTCGGCGACACCGCGCTCTGGCGCCGCTGCCTCCTCCTGTTTGCGCAAAACCCTGCGACCGGCGGCGCCGTGGCCGGGGCGATCAAGGGCTTCGCGCCCTGCGACTACGACCCGATGCTGCTGAGCTACACGCTCTACTACCTGATGTCGGTCGCCGACTACCACCGGCACAGCGGCGACACCCGCGCGGCCGCCGCGCTTTTCCCGACGCTGCTCAAGCAGCTCGAGATCGTCGGCCAGTTCACGACGCCCGACGGCCTCGTGAACGAGAAATGGCCCGGCTGGGGCACGTTCCTCGACTGGGCGGCGATGGATTTCGGCGGCGTGTCGTCGTGCAACAACGCCATCTATCTCCGCGCGCACCGCGACCTCGCGACGCTGGCCCGCGACCTCGGCGCCGACGCCACCGCCGCAGCGCTCGAGACCAAGGCCACCGTGCTGGCCGCCGCCTACCGGCGCGCGTTCTGGTCGGCCGACGAGGGGTTGTTCGTCGACGCGCTGTACGATGGCAAGCCCAGCCCCGTGCGCAGCCAGCTCGCCAATGTCATGGCCATCTGGGCCGGCCTCGTGCCGGCGGATGAGGTGCGGCCGCTGATCGCCCGCATCACCGACGAGGCGCGACTCCTCCCGCTCACCCCCTGCAACTACCGCCTGAAGCCCGGCTTCAAACCGCAAGTCGGTGGCATCGTGCGCATCGGCACGCCGGGATCCGGTTACCTCTTCGCCGAGGTGATGTTCCAGCACGGCCTCGCCCGCGAGGCGCTCGACTATCTCAAGCGCTGGTGGCTCCCGATCACGAAGAACGGCACGTACACCGAGCACTTTGGCAACGACTACGACATCAGCACCTGCCACGGCTGGGGCGCCGGCGCCGTGATCCAGCTCCCGGCCTACATCCTCGGCGTACGCCCGACCGCCCCGGGTTGGCGCGAGGTCGAGATCGTCCCGCAGTGCGGCGGCCTGGAATGGGCCGAGGGCACCGTCCCCACCCCGCACGGCGACATCCGCGTGGCCTGGCGCATGGTGAACGGAGAGCCGAAACTAGAATATACGGTGCCGTCGGGAATCCGGGTGAAACGGACCAAATGAATTACCACTCATTCACACTGATCCACGGTAATGGATATCGGAATTCCGACCATTCCCCTGCAATGAGTGTGGATTAGTGGTTCCTCCCCTTCCTCCCGTCAGAAAAAGCTTCTCCCCAAGGCACGAATAACCGCATATCACGATCCCAGCATGAACTTCCCCGCCATTGCCGCCGCGCTGCCCGCCAGCGCCCGCACGACGTTCACCGGCCAGCCCTTCCCCCTCCTCGCCTCGGGCAAGGTCCGCGAGATCTACGACCTCGGCGACGCCTTCCTCCTGGTCGCCAGCGACCGCCTCTCCGCCTTCGACGTGATTTTGCCCGACGGCATCCCCGGCAAGGGCATCATCCTCACGCAGATGAGCCTGTGGTGGTTCGAGCAGACCAAGGGCCTCATCCAGAACCATCTCCTCCCCGACCAGGCTGGCGAATTCGCCCGGCGCGGGATCGCCGACCGCGACCTGCAGCTGCGCAGCATGATCGTGCGCAAGCTGAAGCCCCTCGCCATCGAGTGCGTCGCCCGCGGCTACCTCATCGGCAGCGGCTGGAGCTCCTATCAGAAGACCGGCGAGGTCTGCGGCATCCGCCTGCCCGCCGGGCTGCGCCAGGCCGCCAAGCTGTCGACCCCGATCTTCACGCCGACGACCAAGGCGCCCAAGGGTGAGCACGACATGCCGATCGACGACGCGCAGGGCGCGGTCATTGTCGGCGCCGCCCTTTACGAGAAGGTCAAGGCCGCCAGCCTCGCCCTCTACACCTTCGGCCACGACCGCGCGCGCCAGGCCGGCATGATCCTCGCCGACACGAAGTTCGAGTTCGGCACCGACGCGGCCGGCAACCTGTTCCTCATCGACGAGGTGCTGACGCCCGACTCCTCGCGCTACTGGCCGGCGGACGCCTACCGCACCGACTGCTCACCGCCGAGCTACGACAAGCAGTTCGTCCGCGACCACCTGCTCGCCATCAAGTGGGACCAGAAGCCGCCGGGCCCGCGCCTGCCGGCCGACGTGATCACGCGCACGCAGGAGAAGTACCTCGCGGCGCTGCGCAACCTGCTCGCCTGAGCCGGTTCCACCGTCCGCTGCGCCATGCCCAAGCACGTCACGCTGCGGGACATCGCCAAGGTGGCCGGGGTGCACTTCACCACGGTCGGCCTCGCGCTGCGCAACGACCCGCGCGTCATCCCCGAGACCGCCGCCAAGGTGCAGGCCGCGGCCAAGGAGCTCGGCTACACGCACGACGCGATGCTCTCGGCGCTGTCGGCCTACCGCCACCGCCACTCGCGGCGGTTTGCGGGTGTCATCGGCTACATCGTGACCTACGCGCCGGAAGCGCTGAAGACCAACGTCACCGAGCGGATGGTGCGCGAGACCGCCTCGGAACGCGCCCTGTCGCTCAACTTCCAGCTCGAGGCCTTCCAGCTCAACGCCCCCGGCATGACGCCCGACCGCCTCAGCGAGATGCTGCGCGCCCGCGGCATCCAGGGCCTGATCCTCTCGCCGCGCCTGCCCGACCCGGGGCCGATGCCGGACCTCGCGTGGGCGCATTTCTCGCCGGTGGCGCTCGGCTTCTCGATCACCAACCTCACGATCCACCGCGTCTGCACGTACCACACGCACAACGTGCGCCTGTGCCTCGGCCAGATGCGGGCCCGCGGCTACCGTCGAATCGGCCTCGTGCTCCCGCGCGAGATCTATGAGCGCAGCCGCGGCCACGTGCTCGGCGCCTACCTGGCCGAGCAGCAACTGCTGCCGCGCGCGGAACAGGTGCAGCCGCTCTTCGTCCCGATCGCGGAGATCACCCAGGCGAGCGTCGGCCGGTGGCTGCGCGAGCAGAAGGTCGACGGCGTGATCCTGAGCGCGATGCCGGTCGAGGTCATGGAGTTCATCACCAAGCTCAAGTACCGCGTGCCCGACGAGCTCGGCGTGGCCGTCATCAGCCGCTTCGGCAAGACCGAGGACATCGCCGGCATCGACGAGCGCATGCGCCTGCTCGGCGAGGGCGCCGTCGACACCGTGGTGGGCATGATCAGCCGCAACGAGCGGGGCCTGCCCACCCACCCGCGCTACACGCTCATCGAGGGGAGCTGGGTGGACCGGCCGACCGTGCGCCCGCTGCCGGCCTGAACCTCGCGCCATGCCGAAACGCATCACATTGCGGGATATCGCCGAGGTCGCCGGGGTGCACTTCACGACCGTCGGCCTGGCGCTGCGCAACGATCCGCGCGTGATCCCGGCGACCGCCAATCGCATCCGCAATGTGGCCCGGAAGCTCGGCTACACGCACGACGCGATGCTGTCGGCGCTCTCCGCCTACCGCCACCGCCACGCCCGGCGCTTCGCCGGCGTGATCGCGCACATCGTCACCTACGATCCCAAGGTGACGCTGAAGACCAACACCCGCGAGCGCACGATGCTCGCCGCCGCGCGGGCCTACGCACAGTCGCAGGGCTTCGCGATCGAGATCTTCCAGATCAACGCCCCCGGCATGACCGGCGAGCGCATGAGCAAGCTGCTCCGCGCCCGCGGCATCCAGGGGATCATGCTCTCGCCCCGCCTCCCGGGGCCGGGGCCGATGCCGGACCTCGACTGGGAGCACTTCTCGGTCGTGGCCAGCGGCTACTCGATCACCAACCTCGCCGTCCACCGCTGCTGCCCGCACCAGGCGCACAACGTCCTCCTCGCCCTGCGCGAGCTGCGGCGCCGCGGCTACCGGCGCCCGGGGCTCATCCTGTCGCCGCCGGTGAACCTGCGCACGCGCGGCAACATCCTCGGCGCCTACCTCGCCGACCAGCGCGCCCGGCCGGCCGACGAACGCCTCGACCCGCTGCTGGAGGAGAACCTGACCAAGGCGCAGCTGCAGCGCTGGCTCCGCGCCCAACGCGCGGATGCGGTGATGCTCACCGACTACCCGATGGAGTACCTCGGCTGGATCCGCGAGCTGGGTTACCGCGTGCCCGACGACTTCGGCGTCGCGCAGCTCAGCCGGTCCGGCGAGACGGATACGATCGCCGGCATCGACGAGCAGATGGAACTCCTCGGCGAGGCCACCGCGAATTTCGCGATCTCGCTCCTGCGCCACAACGAGCGCGGCCTGCCGGATTTCCCGCGCTACTCCCTCGTCGAGGGCCGCTGGATCGACCGGC